>JBEKMT010000087.1:0-25219 GCA_050008355.1 Verrucomicrobiota bacterium | reverse complement strand
GGGTACTGAGGCTACGGGGTGCGGCGTTGGTGGTTGGCTGTTGGTTGGTGGAAGATTGGGTTCGTTTTTTCGTTTGCCGCGGAATGCGGTGTATGTCGCTCCTGACGCGGCTTTTCCCGTTACGGCTCCCTTGTACTACGTAGAAATCGCTCCCACGGAGCCGGGATCTCCGTGCAGAGGGCCGATGCAGGAAGGAACACAGGCTAAGCCAGGCCGACCACAGAGTGGGAACGCTGACAGAGCCGATTTGGGTTCGTTTTTGCATTTGCAAGCTTTTCACGTGCTGCGGCGACGAGTTGTGGTGTTCGATGTTGAAAAATTGGGTTCGTTATTTCCTTTGCCACGGAATGTGGTGTATGTCGCCCCTAACGGGTCTTGTCTCTTTACGGCTCCATCGTGCTACTGAGATATCGCTCCTTCCGAGGTCGCCTCCACCGCACAGATTGCTCATGCAGAAAGAAACACGGGCTGAGCGAGAACGCAAGTTGAGCCAGATCACCCACGCAGTGGAAGCGCTGGCTGGGCCGATTTGGGTTCGTTTATTCATTTACATGTTTTTCGGGTACTGAGGCTACGGGGTGCGGCGTTGGTGGTTGGCTGTTGGTTGGTGGAAGATTGGGTTCGTTTTTTCGTTTGCCTGTTTTTCGAAAACGGAGGTTATTAAAACACTTGGCGAAATTGACGCGAATATAATGAGTCCAGCGCCAAAACGCACAGCCCCAGTTTGTCGGCTGGGTGAAGCGGAGGGGACGCGGCAAACCCAGTGAGGTCACTGGCCGTTGCCGTCGAATTTTTTGCAGCGCTATTCTGCATCCACCACCACATTAAGCGGCTGGCGAAGAAAGAAAACGAGACCGTCCCGTTTTAAGCAAGAAATTTGAAGAGAGAAACGGGAATTCAGGAGGCTGTATTTACTGCATTAGCGACCATATTGAGACAGCCATACAAATTCTCAAACACCCACAAATCAAGCCTCAAGTATTCCCGTCCCGGAGTGATCGGCGAGGGTTCATTTGCAGTCCTTGGTGTAATTCGATTATTGGAGCCGCAGTTAATGATGAAACTCCCAAAGCCTCATTTTAAGGCCACGGTGACCGGCACCAAGGGCTGAATAGGGTGCACCATTTAATCCGACAAACAGAGCGGCCGGAGCTACCGAGCTCCGGCCGTCTGACGAACCTCTACATTTCCCGATTGCCCTTCTGATATTACGGGCTGACCAAAACCCGGTAGAACTGATTGCCGGCGCCCACCGGGACGGTGTAGGGCGAAGCTGCGGCACTGACGGTAGTCCATGGGCCATTCACGCTCGGAGCCGACAGGAGAGTCCCAGTCTGCCAGGTGAGCACGATGCTTGACCCTGAACGTGATATGCTGATGGTTGAGTTTGGCGGTGCAACATAAGTGCCGTTATAGAGACCCTGCACTTGTGCGGCGGTAAGAGCCTGTGTGAACACGGCAGCGTGAGCAATGTTTGCGAATATCAACCGTGCCGTTCCATAATCGGGCGCGCCACCGATCCAAACATCGAGGTCATCCCCGGTGGGAGCCGTTAGAATGGTGTTGTTCGCCACGGGGCTGCCGTCCACATACAGCGTGCCGTTGTTTTCGATGCCAGGCTCACCGGTGTAGGTATAAGCCACCAAGTGCCAGTTACCATCATTAATGCTGGTAGCATCGGTCGCGTCAGCGCTGGCACTAGTGCCATCGTTGCCGCCAGGATTGCCGGTGCCGTTGACGCTGATGCGCCAGGACGGATCACCATGGCCGATCAAGCCATCGAAACCATTCAGCCCCGCCTGTTGAACCCATGCCAGCGACGTAATTGCATTAGTGATGTTGAACGGACCTTCCGGAATGTCCACATATGCTGTCGTGCCATCAAATCCTGCACTATAGCTTGTGGCACCGAAGAACGTTTGGGTTGGCCCCGCGACACCCAGGGTGAAGTTGTTGGTGTAGGATCCGTTATGGCCACCGATCACATCATAGGCCGTAGATCCATTGGTTTCACCCAAAGGCCAGTAGGCAAGCGGACCGAGCTTCTGTACAACCTGCTCATAGACTGATGGAACAACAACCGTGAGGTTTACCGGCGAACTGGTGGCGGTCCCGTATGCGTTGCTGACAACCACCGTATAAGAGCCGGCGCTGGCCACCAACAAGTCGGGAACCGACAATGCGGACGAATTTGTCGTGGTACTAACCAGCGTTGAACCATTGTACCAGCGATAGACGAATGGAGGGTTGCCAATGACACTGACGTTGGCACTCAAGGTCGCACCGGCCAAAAGGCTCTCGGAACCTTCCGGTTGTTCGGTGACAATCGGCGAACTGTTCGGAACGGTGATGGTAGCAGTCGTTCCAGTGACACCGTTAACGGTGCCGCTGATCGTGGCACTGCCGGTGTTGACAGCGGTGATCAGGCCGCTGCCATTTACCGTGAGAACACTCGTATCACTGCTGGACCAATT
This sequence comes from Verrucomicrobiota bacterium, assembly GCA_050008355.1. GTDB lineage: Bacteria > Verrucomicrobiota > Verrucomicrobiia > Limisphaerales > UBA11358 > UBA11358. Next base: position 22,745 of record JBEKMT010000087.1, on the reverse strand, counting down.
GGTGATCGCGCCGGTGATCGGCACGCCGGAACCATTCACGAAGTCCCCGGTCGCCATAGCTTGCTGTGTGCTTCCGGCAATCATGCTGTCGTTGGTGACCGTAACGTCAACCGACGTGGGTGTGAAGTTTGTCACCACGATGCCAGGTCCGGCAATAGCGCTCAAGGCCAGGTACAAGGGAGGAACAACGCCGTTCCAAATGCGCAGTTCATAGATAGTACCGGCAAACTGCGGATCGCCATACACGTCATTTCCCAACCAGTTTTCAGTTGTGCCGCCGGCGCCACCGATGGTGCCAGGGATATAAGTAGAATTGGGGAGAGTAATCGTCCCATTCAGAATGCCGTTGGTGTAAAGATTGCCCACCAGTGTGGTGCTGTTGAAGGTTAAAGACACGTAAAGTTCCTGACCGTCGGGGAACACGGTAGGCGTATCCAGATCATTCTCGCCGCCGTTCGGGGTAAAGGCCGCAACCATTTCTCCGTTGTTGCGACCAGAAGCCGGGTCAGGAATCAGCGCGAAGTTTTGATTACCGTTGTTGCCGAAGTCCCAAGCCTCCGCCCACTCATTATATTGGTTCTGAGACAGCCAGCAATCAACCGTGATTGAGGCGGTGTTCGTCAGAATTCCGTTGGGCAGCGCCACATAGCCGGAAACTCCGTTTCCGCCGGCCGCATTACCCGGCAGCGAAAGACCATCGGCGATGGTGGCGGGGGAACCGCCGTTGGGAGCCACAATCTTGCCATTCCAATTGGTGCCACCCACCGAATCCGATGCATCACTGACGAAGCTGTAGCGATGCAGCAGAACCGCCGGCGCGACAGTCAACGTAGCAGAAAGGTTGGTGCTGCCGATCGAATTAGTGATCAATACGCTGTAGGTGCCGCCATTGTTGAAGGTCAAGTTGTTCAATGTCAGCAGGTCGTTGGTCGCGCCGGCAATCGGCGTGCCATCGAAACTCCATTGATATGACAAATCTCCGCCCAAAGCTCCCACGCTAAAGGACGCCGAGCCGTTCACTGCTCCGGTGGTATTCACGGGCGGCTGGGGAACGGTAGGTGCGGTGGATTGGACGGTAATGGTCGTGCTGGTACCACTTACGCCATTAACCGTGGCGGTGACCGTGGCGGTGCCACCGCTGACGGCAGTGATCAAACCACTGCTATTGACCGTCAGTACGTTCGGGTTGCTGCTGCTCCAAGTGCCGACCGCGGTGGTCAACGTGACATCATTCGCCTGAATAAAGTTACCCGAAACCGTGGCCTGCTCCGTTTGGGAGCCTAGCAGGGTCGTCGAGCCAACCGATACGGTGAGCGCGCCCTGCGGCGTGGTATTGGTCACAATCACAGTCGGACCGGCGACAGCGCTGACTGCCAGATAGACTGGCGAAACGGCACCGTTCCAGATGCGGAATTCGTAGATGGTTCCGTCAAACTGCTGATCACCATAAATGTCATTCCCCAAATAATTATTTACCGTGCCACCAGCGCCGCCATAGGTGCCCGGGGCATAAGAGGTATTGGGATAATTTTCGGTGGCATTTAATACCCCGTTGGTATAAATACTGCCAACCAGCGAGTAATTATTGTAAGTTACGGCAATGTACTGTTCCGAACCACTGGGGAAGGGAGAGCCGGAAGAAATATAATCATTGTTGTCGCTGTCGAAGTTGGCGACTTCCACGTTCCCGTTATTGTTGGCCGGGTCCGGGATGAGCGCGAAATTGTATGCCTGGCTGTTGATACCGAAGTCCCAGAGTTCCGCCCAAGTGTTTCCCTGATTTTGTGTCGCCCAGGTTTCAATCGTCACCGAGGTGGTGTTGGTAAGAATCCCGGCGGGCAGAGATACGTAGCCGGAATAACCGTTTCCACCAACCGTATTGCCAGGCAAAGAAAGGCCGTTGGCGATGGTGGCCGGGGATCCGGTGGTGGGCGCCACAATCGTACCATCCCACTGGGGACCGCCGACGGAATCCGAAGCATCGCTCACGAAGCTGTAACGGTGTATGAGGGCCAAGGGGGTAACCGTGATGGAGCCGCTGGTGGCGCTAACACCTCCAATAGTGGCGGTCACCGTAGCGGAGCCGGGACTAACCCCGGTGATGACACCGCTGCTATTCACCTGGAGCACGTTGGTGTTGCTGCTCACCCAGTTGGTAGCGTCACTGGTTGCCAAAAGGTTGTTCGCACCGGTCTGCGGCAGCTGCACCGTGAGTGTGGCAAACTCGGTGCCACTGACGACCACGGAAGGGCCGGCCGTGAGGACGGGCGAGGAAGGAGTCAGGTTAGTGACCAAGACGCTTGGCCCGAGCAGAGCGCTGGCGGCGAGATAACGTTGGGAAACCACGCCATTCCAGATACGAAGTTCATAAACTGTGCCTTGAAACTGAGGATCGCCATACACGTCGTTCCCCAACCAGTTTTCGGTGGTACCGGTGGCGCCACCGATAGTACCAGGACAATAGGAGGTATTGGGTAAATTTACCGAGCCATCCAGGACGCCATTGTAGTAGAGATTACCGACCAACGTGGAATTGTTGTAAGTCAAGCTGACGTATTCTTCGGTTCCAACCGGGAAGGAAGTCGGCGTGTCCAAATCGTTCTCGCCTCCATTGGGCGTGAAGGCGGCTATCATGTCAAAGCCGTTGCGATTGGGGTATGGGCACAACTCAAAGTTCACGTTGCCGTTGTTGCCGAAGTCCCAAATAGTTCCCCATTGATTCTGAGACGCTTGAGTCGCCCACACTTCAACAGTCAGATTGGTGGTGCTGGTGAGGATGCCACCGGGCAGAGCGACATAACCAGAAAATCCGCCACCCCCGCCCCCGGGCAAGGTAAGGCCATCGGCAATAGTGGCAGCAGTTCCGCCGTTGGGTGCAATGATCACACCATTGGCGCCGCCCACCGAGTCAGAAGCATCGCTGACAAAGCTGTAGCGGTGCAGCAGGGTTTGCGCGGAAAGCAAACAAGGTAAAGTCTATCAGGTTTGATGAGTATTTTCGCGCCCAGTTCAAATCAGTTAAGCTGCCGAAATTGAAGTTTCAGCGCATAACGCACATATATGACTCGTGGGACAGCGGCTAATCTAAGCCTCCGTCGGCGGCATGTCATGTGGCATAAAGTGGCCACGGGAATTACCGGGCATCTGGCACCCCATGGCCACATTTTAGTTATCGACCGGTCTTTCCAGCGAGGCCGGCACGATGATCCCGACATCAACTCCTTGTCCGCCAGTAGTTTGGTGACAATGGACGGCAATGGTATTTTCGCCCGGATGCAGCGCGGCAATCGCCGCCTGCAAAATCTCAAATTGGTCGTAATCAGTAATAAAACCCGATAGCTTCGCGGCCAGGACACCATTCAAATAGACTTCCACGTCTTCATCGTGAAAAATCTGAAACCTAAGCTTGGCAATGTCTTCGGCAGCCACGGTGAACGATCGCCGCAGCCAGATGTCATCTGAATCCCAGGTGGTATTCAGAAATATCCCCGGTGTCCCGGCAGTGCCGAACCCGCCAACCCCTTCTTTCCAAGTTGAATCATCAAATCCAAGTTCATACCAATCATCGCCGGGCTTCGCCAGGGTGTATTTCCATTCCGGCCGGCCATAGAGGGCATCCGCCAAAACGATTTTTTGGGGAGGGCGGGAAAGTTTACCCGTATTGGCGGCGAGCAGGATGGAAGGATCAATTTTGACCACAGCCCGATCGTAAGTTTGCAAGCCGTTGCATTCCGTTTCCACGTCAGCTGTCTGAGTATAAATGGCCGCACTCAAGCCACCGAGGTTATGCAACTCCCAGACCTGTTCCAAAGCCTTCACATAACGCTCTGCCAGGTCACTACGGTTGGTCAACATGATGTAGCCCCATTGATGTGTCGACCATACGTGATGCTCCACGGTCAAGCCCAGTCCGCCGTATTCCCCGAGCACCGCCGCGCGATGAGGCTCTGGTAAAGGGGAATTGGGGCCGGGATAATTATGCATGTCGATCACGTCGCCGGCCCGCATGTCGGTCCAGCCGCTGGCATTGTCCACCAAACGGGACGGGTCCATGTCCTTAAGCCAAGCCGCCAGTTGGCCGGTGTCGTATTGGCCCCAGCCTTCGTTGAAAAGCACCCACATGACAATGGAGGGGTGATTCCCCAGACCCTCAACCATGCGGAGCAACTCGTTCTCAAAATCCCGGCGGCCCTCGAGCGTGGAATTGTTACCGCTGGGCATGTCCTGCCAGACCAACAGCCCCAATTTGTCGCACCAATAATACCAGCGATCCGGCTCAACTTTCACATGTTTGCGCGTGAGATTGAAGCCGACCTTTTTCAAGAACTCGATGTCAGAACGCAAGGCCTCGTCCGTGGGCGCGGTATAAATTCCGTCCGGCCAGAAACCCTGGTCCAAAGTGCCGACTTCAAAAATGCACTGGTCATTCAGGGCGATGCGGGTGACTCCCTGGTCATCCTTGCGCAGCGCGATTTTTCTCATCCCGAAATAACTCGAAACGGAGTCGACCGTTTCGCCACCGCTCTTCAAAGTGACTTGCAAGTCGTAAAGAAACGGATCATCTGGCGACCAAAGATGCGGGTCCGGGAGCTGCAGCGCCAATCCGGCGTTCACCGGGCCGCTGGTGCTGCTGATTTCTTTGCCCTGGCTGAAAGCGATGGCCTCGACGCGAAGATTCTCTGAAAAGTTGTTGGCCGCCACCCAGAAGCGGAGCGACTTGGCGTCCACATCCGGGGTCAATTTAAGCGAGTCAATACACGTCTCCGGTACGGGCTCCAGCCAGACGGTCTGCCAGATGCCGGAAGTGGAAGTGTAGAAGATCCCCTCCGGCTTGCGGGATTGCTTGCCGCGCGGCTGATCACCTTCCGTGGGATCGGTAGCGCAAACCAGAATTTCGCCGGCGCCCTGCGCGTTCAACTCGTCGGTAATATCGAACGTAAACGCATCGTAACCACCTTGATGCTGGCCGACGTCGTGGCCATTGACCCATACCTGGCAATGCCAGTCCACTGCGCCGAAATGCAGCCTCACCCGGCGGCCCTGCCACGATTGAGGGATGGCAAAACTTCGGTGATACCAGAGTTTGCTGGATTCATTGAAGTTGGTCATCACGCCCGAGAGGGCGGACTCAATGGGAAAGGGCACCAGGATTTTCCCATTGAAATTCGTGGTACTGACGCAGGAATCCGGCGTGACGGCATAATCCCAAAGGCCGTTCAAATTCAACCAATCGGGGCGCACCAGTTGTGGGCGCGGATACTCCGGCAATACATTGGTCGGGCTTACTTGGGCTGCCCACCGGGTCATTAACGGGGCGGTCCCAGGATGCCAGGCAGGCATTTCATTGCCCCATCCGGAGGCCAGAATCAACAAGCTGGAAACGGCCGGGCCAACCAAGATTGCGCTGGTTACGGAAATGATCCTGCGTTTCATTTTCGCAAAAATTTCGCCACCGCTTCCGTGCGCGAGCAGACATGCAGTTTTTCGTAGATGCGCCGGATATAGTTTCGGACGGTATGGATGCTCACGCCAAGCTGGTCGGCGATTTGCTTGTAGGCAAGGCCTTCGGCCAGTCCATCGAGTACTGAGCGTTCACGTTGGGAAAGTTCGGCGGAGTCCCCACCTTTCGGCGGACTGGTTTTAAAGGACTGGACGACCTTTCGCGCAATGGAAGCGGACATGGGAGAGCCGCCTTCACGCACTTCGTCAATGGCCTCGACGAGCTTCTTGGGCGACATGCGTTTCAACAGATAACCGCTGGCACCGGCGGCGAGGGCGCGGAATATTTTTTCACTGTCCTCAAAAACCGTGAGCATGAGCACTTGCGCCTCCGGCATTGCGGCAGTTAAACGGCGAACGCATTCGATGCCATCCATGCCGCCAAGATTGATGTCCATCAAGACCACGTCCGGCTTGTCCAGCGGCAGATGTTGCAGTGCCTCTTCCGCGCTGGCATAGCTGCTTTTGCAACGAATGTGGCCGGTCGTCGCGAGATAGCCGCCGATGTGTTCGCGCAGATCAGGCTCGTCGTCCACAATGGAAACGGTAATGGTTTTTTTCATGTCTTGCCTGCGGTTTTGGGATCCAAACGAAAGTGCAGGGTGACGGTGGTGCCGCCGCCGGTCCGGCTGGAAATCAGACAGACGCCCCCGATATTGGCAAGGCGCTGGCGCATGTTTTTCAAGCCATTGCCACCGGGGCCGCCGGGCGCCGGACGGTTCGCGGACGACAAATCCGGCACGGCAAAACCACGGCCATCGTCGGAAATTTTGATCTCAAATTCCGGCAGATGGATGGACATTTCCACCCTGACTCCGGCAGCCTTGGAGTGTTTCAGCACATTATTCAAAGCCTCCTCAAAAGTCAGGAAAATATTATGCCTCATTTCCGACGACAGGGCTTGATGCGGCATTTGCGGCGGCAGGCGCAGCTCACACTCAATGTTCGTGTTCTGAAAATATTCCGTGGCGTAGTGACTAAGATAGGTCACCAGATTCTCCAGCGAGTCGTTGTGCGGGTTTACGACCCAGACAATCTCATCCATGGTCTTCAATAGTTCGCGCGAGGTCTGGGCGATGGATTCAATTTTACGGGCCAGCGAGCCGGTCGCTTCCGCCTCCACTTGCGCATGTTCACTCAGGAAGGAGATTTTGGTCAGCTTGGAGCCCATTTCATCGTGCATATCGCGCGCGATCCGCATGCGTTCCCGTTCAAGCGATTGCTGCTGCTCCAACCGGGCGAGGGTGAAACGCAGGCGGCGGTGGGACACCACGCGGACAATTCCCGTCACCAGGGCGATGGCCGTGAAGCCGTAAAGACAAATCGCCCAGGTTTGAAAATACAACGGTGTGGGGACGATAAAGGTAAAGGACTGCGGTGATTCCAGCCAGGGACCATCCACATAGCGGGCTTCCACGCGAAAACGGTAGCGGCCATAAAGCAACCGGCCATAGCCGGCTGAGCGGCTGTTTACGTCGTTCACCCACTCGGAATCAATGCCGTCAAGACGGTAACGAAAGTGGATTTCGGAAGGGGAAACAAAACTAAGGGCGGTGAAATGAATCTCCAGCGCGCTCAAATCGACCGGCGCTTTGAAAGGCAGGTTGTTGGTGGCGGCTGGTGGCCACAAGCCACCGCGCAGCAAGCAAATCGGCGGTTCGGCATTAAAGGCGGCGCTTTCGATATAAACGGGAAAAGTTGAGGGTTGAATTTCTGATTGATGCGTATCCACGTTTAAAACCCCCTCGGAAGTGGCAAACCAGAGACCACCGTCAGGTGACAGCAGAGCGCGAGTTCCGCCAAAAATGCTCGTGGCATCGGGGCCGGTTTTCGCGTCGGAGACCAATTCGCACGCGAGCGGAGTTTTGGCGCTTTCAAGCGCCTCGCGGAGGTTGGCATGGGTGACACGATAAATTCCGGCGCCGGTGGCCAACCATAAATTCTTCAAGGTATCCTCAACAACTCCCGCCACAATGTTATTGGGCAGACCGTTGCTGATGTTCCAGTTCATCACCGCCCCGTTTACCAGGCAAGTCAGGCCATCGCCCGCCGTGCCGATCCAAAGGCGGTTTTGAGAGTCTTCGTGCAAGGCCAGCACCGGGGAATGTTCCCCCGTGTCCAGCACGGCAATGCGAGCGAATGCTCCGTTTTCCTCGCGCAGAATCTGTCCGTCCGCGGTTCCCAGCCATAATCCCCCTTCGGCCGAAGGGATCATCACCGTTGCGGACGTCGGCGGCAGTCCTTGTGCGGTTCCGAAACGCTGTTCGTCTTGCCCAAGGAAACGATGAACCGTCCCCAAACTCGTGCTGGCCCAGACAGCGCCCCGGGCGTCAACGCATACCGAAAGTATGGTATTGTCTGCCAGACCGTCGGCGGTGGTGTATTGAATCCCGCTGCCATTACGCAAGCCGAACAACCCGTTGCCCGCGGTGCCCGCCCAGACGGTGCCGTCATGGGCCACGCAAACGGAAGTGACAAAATTCTGCAGCGACAAGCCGCCATTGCCATCCACGCGATCGAAGCGTCCCGATTCGCCGACGAATAATCCACCGCGTTGCAATCCGACATAAATTCGACCATTGGCGTCCAAGGCGAAAGCGGTGGGCAAACTGTCCGGCAAACCCTGACCTGTCCGCAAAACGTGGACGGATTGGGGACGCAGCTGCAACAAACCGCCACCCGAGGTGCCGAGCCAGAGGTTGCCCTCGCGGTCCTCACAAATGGCGCGCACGTCATAGGGCCCGCGGTTTTCCCCGAGCATCACCGGCTGAAAACTATTGTCTTCAAAACAAAACAAGCCGCGCCCACTCGTGCCGATCCAGAGCCGGCCGTCCCGGCCTTCGCACAAGCTCCAGATGCGCACGGAAGCCGATTCAGAACTGCGGAAATAATTGAAGCGTTTACCCTCGGCCAGGTTGATCAGGTAGGTGTCACCAAAGGCCCAAAGATTTCCCCGACGGTCCTCGTAGGCACCAATATATTCCGGACTGCGGCCCTGGCTCTCGGTCTGGAAAGCGTAAGGCACAATGCGCCCGTCCAGAAAACGGCACATTCCGTTACGGGTCGTGATCCAGACGGTGCCGGAGCGAGCGACATGGACACCTGAGATCAGATTATCGGGCAGGCCATCACGCGAGGTGAACGACTGGAAATTCCGCCCGGCAAAGAGATTCAGGCCGGACCTGGTACCAATCCAAATGGATTTATGATTATCCGCCGCCAGGCTGGTGACGTTTTCATCAAGTAAACCTTGGGCCGGCATAAAATGCCGGACACTCCCCTGCTCCAACTCAAACAATCCGTTTGATTGCGTGCCGATCCATAAATAACCCTGCTCATCTTCGCAGAGCGCCGTGACATCGACACTTTTGTCCGCCGCCGCGCCACCCAGATTGACCCTGGTGAACTTGACGCCGTCAAACCGGACCAGCCCTGCGGTGGTGCCAATCCAGAGGAAACCGTCGCGGGTTTGAATGATCGCCGTAACAGAATCGGAAGGCAGGCCATCCGCGCTGCGCCAGGCAAGGATGTCGCCGGCCGTTTCCGCCAGTTGGGAATTGGAATCGACAGCCCGAACACCAAGAAGCGGCAGCAGGATAAAGCACAAAATCAGGCTGATAGATTTAATTCGCTTCAATGTGCGAAGCATTTTAGGGAAGAAATTACTTGCGTAAAGCATACACTATTTTGGACGAGGGAAACCGTGAAGTGATTCAAATGAACTAGCATTGGAGGCGGGTTAGACCGCGAGCGGGCGATTTAATGCGCCCGCACAGCCGGGCGTTTCATTCACCAGACAGCCGCCTGCGGCATCGAGCTTGCGCCTGCCGAAACTTCCGATGAGGAAAGGCAATTTGGGTCCTGATTCAAACCGGCGGTCAGTCCGACATCATTGAGTGACCAGCACCTTGAAGAATTGATTTCCGGGAGCGGCCGGAACGCTATACGGGGAAACGGCGGCACCATTTGTCGTCCATGGCCCCAGTATTGTCGGGGCCTGCAGGAGAAGACCCGACGCCCAATTGAGGACAATGCTCGAACCTTCGCGGGTGACACCCAAACTCACTGGAGCGGCGTAAGTACCGGTGTAGAGATCCTGGATTTGGGACGCGGAAAGAGCTCGATTAAACAAGGCCACGTCGGCGATCCTGGCGTTCAAAAGGCGTGACGTGCCGTAGTCAGGCGAACCACCAATCCAAACATCCAGGCCATCCCCGACCGGGGGCGTCGTCACCGAGTTGTTCGCCACCAGCGAACCATCCAGGTAAAGCGAACCGTTGTTGCCGCCAGACACACCGGTGTAAACAAACGCCACCATGTGCCAATTACCATCGTCAATTCCGACAGGACTGGTCGCATCACCCGAGGCGCTGCTGCCATCGTTGGCGCCGGGCTGGCCACTGGAGTTGATGCTCATGCGCCAGGACGCATCGCCGTGACCGAACAGTCCCGCAAAATTGGGTGAGGACACGACATCAATCCAGGCCACCGTGGTAATGGCACCAGTGATGTCGAACGGGCCTTCAGGAATGTCGACATACCCCGATACCCCATCAAAGAGCGTTGAGCGGCTGGAAGGGCCGAAGATGGCGCTGGTTGGCCCGGACTGGGCCAGAGTGAATCCGCCGATGTAGGTTCCATCGTAATCACCGGCCAAGTCATAAGCGGTGGTGCCGCTGGTTTCCAATAAAGGCCAATAAGCCAGCGGCCCAAGTGACAGCAGTGATTTCTGGTAGGTGTTGGGAGAAACCACGGTGAGATTCAACGCGTCGCTCAGGATGCTGCCATACTGGTTGCTGATCAGGCAGGTATAACTGCCGGCATCGGCCGGTTGCACATTGGAAATCGTCAAGGCGGGAATGGCGGTGGTGCTAACCGGGTTGGCGCCATTATTGAAAAACCAGCGACAGACAAGCGGCGGGTTGCCAACCACACTCATGCTGTCGGTGAACGTTTCGCCGGCTAAAAGGCTCTCGGAAGATTGCGGTTGGTGCGTAATTCTCGGTCCACTTGTGGGCACCGTGATGGAGGCACTAGTCCCGACCATCCCATTAAGGGTGGCGCTGATGTTGGCAGCGCCGGCGTTGACGGCCGTAATCACGCCCTCACTGTTCACGGTGAGGACGCTTGTGTCACTGCTGGACCAGTTGGTCACTGAGCTGGTGATCACCACATTGGAAGCGTTCGCAAAGTTTCCGATGGCCAAAGCCGGCTGGGTGGTCCCGGCGGTCATGAGCGAATTTGTAACCGTGACCGTGATTGACAGGGGAGTGAAGTTCGTCACCACGACCCCGGAACCGGCGCTGGCGCTGAGCGCCAGGTAGAGTGGCGGGACAACACCATTCCAGATGCGAAACTCATAGATGGTGCCTGCAAACTGCGGATCACCATACACGTCATTACCCAGCATGTTCTCAGCTGTGCCGCCAGCGCCACCGATGGTGCCCGGCGTATAACTGGCGTTGGGCAAAGTGACGGTGCCATCCAGAATTCCGTTCGTATAAAGATTGGCCACCAGCGTGGAACTGTTGTACGTAACGGATACGTATTGCTCCGAATTATCCGGGAAAAATGTGGGGGTAAATAAATCCACCTCATTCCCGTTTGGCGTGAAGGCCACGGCCATTTGCGCATTATTGCGGTTTGAAGCCGGGTCGGGAATCAGCGCAAAGTTTTGGTTACCATTATTGCCAAAGTCCCAAGCTTCCGCCCACTCATTATATTGATTCTGCGACAGCCAGCATTCAACAGTGATCGAGGCGGTGTTCGTCAGCATCCCCACAGGCAACGCCACATAACCCGAAACACCAAATCCGCCGGCCGCGTTGCCCGGCAGGGACAGGCCTTTGTCGATGGTGGCCGGGGCGCCACCATTGGGCGCCACGATCGTGCCATTGGCCGCGCCCACTGAATCCGAAGCATCGCTGACGAAGCTGTACCGATGCAGCAGCATTGCAGGAACAACCGTCAACGTTGCAGAAAGGTTTGTGCTTCCACCCATGTTCGAAACCAGCACACTATACGTTCCCGCATTGGTCTGGGATAAATCAGCCAGTATGAGCGTGTAATTGGTCGCACCTGGGATCGAGGTGCCATTGAAGCTCCATTGATAATTCAAGTTTCCGCCCAGGGCATATACGCTAAAGGTTGCTGATCCATCCAACACCCCGGTCTGGTTGGCCGGTGCGGTAACCGGCATAGGTCCAGTCGACTCCACGACAATAGGCGCGCTGGTTCCGGAAACGCCGTTCACCGTAGCCGTGACCGTGGCGGTGCCGGTGCTAATAGCGGTGATCACACCATTGCCATCCACCGTGAGAACGTTCGGGTTGCTGCTCGTCCAAGCGGCGACAGCGCCGGTCAACGTGACATGGCTTGCCTGTATGAAATTAGCAATGACGGAGATTTGTTGAGTTTGGGAAATAATCATGCTGGCAGGCACCGGAACACTGAACGACCCCTGCGGAGTGGTGTTGGTTACCACCACATTCGGCCCGGCCACCGCGCTGATAGCCAGATACAGTGGTGTGACATTGCCATTCCAGATCCGGAACTCGTCGATGCTGCCTTGAAATAGATCATCGTTGTACTCGTCAAGACCGAGAAAATTATCGTAAGTGTTGCCCAGGGAAGCCGGGGTGTAAGGGATGTTCTGGTTGACCGCCACAGCAACACCATTCAAGTAGACGGTAGCAGTCTGGCCGCTGGCATCATAGGTCAACACCACATATTCCTCTTTGTTTAACGGCAAAGTGTTGTTGGACCAAATCACATCATCCTCGATTCCGTTTTCTTTGAAGGCAGCCCGCAGGTCCGATGCGCCAGAGTGCGGAACCAAACTGATATAATTATTACCGGTTCCACCTGTGATTGCGGTCGTACTGCCACCAATGCACCAGGGTTCCGCCCACGTCACACCGGCATTATCCGTCAGCCACGCTTCAACGGTTACGGAATTGTCGCCCAGAAGCATCCCCGGAGGCAGTTGCAAATAACTACCACCAGCGACGCTGCCGGGGCCACCCGGCAACTGAAGTGCGCCGCCCGAAATCGATGCATTACCCACCAGGGTACCGTTGGCACCGCCCACAGAATCGGAAGCATCGCTCGTAAAGCTATAACGATGCTGCAAGGCCGGCTGCAAGACTGTGAGCGTTGCGGAACTGCTAGCGCTTCCGACCGAATTTGATACTAAAATGGTATAATTGCCAGCCTCTGCCGGAGTGACACCGGTCAAGGTCAAGGTATTGTTTGTAGCGCCGGGAATTGGCGTGGAACCGAGGCTCCATTGATAGTTCAAATTCCCACCGAGGGCCAGCGCACTAAAGACTGCCGAGCCGCCCACAAAAGTGGTCTGCGGAGCAGGCGCCTGCACGACGACGGGCAAGGCAGGAGGAAAGGCGCCGTTGTCATAAAGCGCGGAGATTTCATTGTCTCCCAATGCACGGTCATAAATCTTAATCTCATCCAGGCTGCCATTGAAATACCCGCCGCCCGAGGCAATGGCGCCAAATAACAACTTTGGCGACGCATTAAGCACATTTTCGTTGCCGGAGCCGGTGGCTTGCAGATTACCGTCGACATAAAGACTCATCAACCCAGTTGCCTGAACCCGGGTGGCCACGCATTGGTGCCAGTTACCATCGTTAATCGGGTTGGTGGAGAGAATCGTCGTATCGGGATTACCCACGCCGAATCCGAGCTTGCCTGCTACCAAGTCGGTTCCAAAATCGTTGGCATTTCCGGCAGAATGGCCGTCCACCAGACCGTCTCCATCATACCATTGGCCAGTGGGCGCATTCTGCGTGGTTTTTACCCAGAAGACGATGCTGAAATCATTACTCACCGGGTTGGTAATCTGGACATAATCACTGAGGCCATTGAAGCTTAGACAACCATTGACCTCTCCATCGGGGTTCCAGGCGGCTCCAACAACTGTTCCATTATTGCCGCTCCCGCTGGCATCCACCGCGACGGTCCCGTTCGTCGCATCGAGCGGCCAATAACCAATTTCATCAGTGGGAATCGTAAAGGTGTTTGCCACGAGCACCTGATCAGAAATGCCGACATCGATGAACTGCCCACCCGTGGTCTGATAGCAGGAAACGGCCAGAATATTGGTGCCATTGGGAATTATGGCTGCCTGAGCCTGGGGGGTCATGGGCAGGTTTACGTAAGCGGTGCTATAACCGGAGGCGGAACCGGCAAACACCCCGTTGATATAAATGACAACATCCTCGTCATGATAAGTCGTGAACCCGAGGTTGCTGATCTGCCGCGCCGTGAGTGCGCCAGGGTTAAACGTACGCCTTAGATAAATATAACCGAGCGTGGTCCAAGGTGTGTTTGGGGTGACCCCGGGGTCGTCCGTGCCAAAGCCACCGACCCCGGTACTCCAGGTGGAGTCATCGAAATTTGTGGCGTACCAGTTGGCTGGCGGTGTGCTAATGGTATACTGCCACGTTTGGGGAACGATTTGGGACGTGGGCACCACCGTCGTGACCGTAAGTTGACCGGTGATGTCCTTCTGATTGGAGATTGCGATTTTATCAGGATCGGGCTTGATGACGACGCGATCGTAAGTCAGCAGTCCATCACATTCGTTTTCGACGTCAGTGATTTGCGTCTCAATGGCGGCGTTCAGGCCGCCGGACTTATAACCGAGAAGGTCATCACCATAGGAATCATAAATACTTGCGAAAGCGACGGTATTCGTAGCCAGGATGTCGCCAATGAAGGCCTGGCTGGCATTCCACAAATGGCCGGAGACCAGCAAGCCGATACCGCCATATTCACCATCCACCGCCGCCTGGGTGGCACTAGTCGGATCGCCCGGCGCGGGATAACTGTGGTTGTCCAAGACGTCCCCTACCCCAAAATAAGAACCGCCACTGGCCTGATTGACCAAGCGGGAGGGATCAAGGTCTTTAACCAATTGGACCAGATAAGCGGTGTTGGTTTGTCCAACGCCGTTTCCACTACCAGCTTCACCCTGGCCTTCATTGAAAACGTCCCACATCATAATGCATGGGCTGTTCCAGTGATTCGTGACCAGTCCGCTCAACTCAGAGATAAATTGGCGAGGGTCAACTGCCGGCGGGTTCGGGTTGCCGGTATACGAATTGCAAGTGGGCATGTCCTGCCACACCAGCAGTCCCAAAGTGTCCGCCCAATAATACCATCGCTGACGCTCCACTTTTTCATGCTTCCGAACGGCATTGAAACCCAGCGCCTTTTCCTGCAGCAAATCGTATTTGAGCGCTGCATCCGTTGGCGCCGTGTAAATTCCATCCGGCCAATATCCCTGATCCAACGGCCCCATTTGAAAATAAGGTTGGTTGTTCAAATAAGTTCTGGGAACACCATTAGTAATAACCAAGGCAATTTTCCGCATGCCGAAATAGCTGGTCACACTGTCATTAGTCACGCCGTTGTGGATGGTTGCAATTTGAAGTCCATACAGAAAAGGGTTTTCCGGTGACCATAAGTTTGGACTTGGTATGGGAATATCAAGCTCCGTTCGTGGGCCTCCAGTGATTGTATTTACCGCCAGGCCATTGGTCAGCGCCGTCGCCACCACCGTAACTCCGCTGGTGGAAAGGGTATTAACCGTCAGGCGCAGCCGCGAATTGTCCACATCCGGTATGATCTGCAAGTCACTAATGCCCGAGGCGTCCACTGGCTCCAGCCAGACCGGCTGCCAGATGCCGCTGGCCGAAGTGTACATGATGCCTCCGGGATACAGTGTCTGCTTGCCGCGCGGCTGGCCGCCGTTGTCTTCGGGACTGTAAACCTGCAAAATAAGTTCGTTTGTTCCGCCGTTAAGATACGATGTGATGTCGTAGCTAAACGGATCATACCCACCTTTATGAACCCCTACCTGCTGCCCATTGACATACACGGTGGTCTGCCACGTCACTGCGTCCAGATGCAGAATGATTCGTTTGCCAGCCCAGCCGGCTGGCACCGTGAACAACTGCCGATACCAGGAAAATTCGTAATACTGCATGACCCCGGAAATCGCCGATTCCATCGGGAATGGGACGAGAATCTGGCTGGATAAAGTTTGCCCCGTTGGAACGGGATCGTTGGTGGCTCCCGGTTGAAACTGCCAGATACCATTCAGGTTGAGCCAATTGGAGCGGACCATCTGCGGTCGCGGATATTCGGGCAGCGGGCTGTTGGTGCTCACCAAGGCCGCCCAACCCGTCATCAATGGAGCCTGCTTCATTTGCCAGGCTTCAGCGTTGCCGACGGCCAGAAAGCAGACCAAGCAGGAAAAAATGCGCGAGATGGAATTCATGTGAAATGAGATATTAAAACCAGCGGGAGGCGAAGTGAACACAATCGATTGGCGACTGAGCTTCAAAAATTTCTTGGGAGAGCATCATTATCATCGTGATCAAAAAACCAGCCGAGTTAAAGTGGCATGAAATGGCCACAAGCGAAACCGACATTCGCGCGTCGTGGCACGCAGTGCTAGAATTGCTTTTCTCATTCCGCTGAAAAGTTTCGACGATATTTAGTCGTGGCCAGCCTCTGAAACGTTGGCTCAATTAATTTATCCCCGCTTTAGGGGATATGGTTATGCTTGCCGCAGGAATTATGATTAAATCGTTTCTATAAATTCCCTTAGTCCTGATTTTTTAATGCATGCAAAAATTATCCCAGGAGTAGCTCAGCTTTTAACCGGGGTGGCATTCATTGTCGCTCTGGCATTCAATGCTACTGCCCAAGGGACTGGACAGGCTTCTCCCGGGAGTTCTTACGGAGCCCCGGTGAATCAAATCGAAGGCGACAACAAATTCGAAGCAAATCTTTCTGCTCCGGAAAATCCCGCACAGGGGCTGTCAGACTTTGCGATCACCTTTTGTTTTCACGTGGGAAATTCCACGAACAGTCAGCTTGAACTACAAATCGACAGCGACAAGGGCGGCGCCCAGTCACTTCGGCATGCAATTCTGAAACTTGAATTCGGAACTCAAAGGCGTTGCGGCGTCGAATTCAACGCAGGCGAGAATACTGACTGGCGATCCATTCCTGGCTTGAAGCCCCCATCAAAGGGAGCCTGGTATCGAATTTGTTTTACAGGACGGAACTGGGGAGAAACCAATGCGAATTATAACGTGCAACTTTCGGATCCGAACGAAAATGGATTCACCAGTTCATCGACAAATCCGGCTTGGTTTGGAGAAGCGGCCCAGTCCGTTGATAAGGCGCGACATGTGGCTTTGACCACGACTGGCGGCGCCGCGCTCGAAACAGGTGATGTTAAGATAACGTCAATTGCTCCCTATAAGGGTCCGGTCTTCACGGGCGTCGATACAAAGACTCTCTATGGCAAAGTCATGTGCGGCTACCAAGGATGGTTCAGCGCGCCGGGTGACGGCAGTCCGGAGCACGGCTGGCGGCACTGGACAAAAGACGGGGGCCCGCTGGCGGACGGAAACGCCAAGGTTGATCTATGGCCGGACGTTTCGGAATTGGATCCATCACAACGCTTCCTGACAGGTTTCAAGATGGCGGATGGAAGTCCCGCTCTGGTGTTCAGTTCGTACGAGCGGCCAACAGTCCTGAAGCATTTCGCGTGGATGCAGGAATACGGCATTGATGGTGTTTTTGTCCAGCGTTTTGCAAACGGCCTGAAAAACCCGATTTCCCTGAACCACTGCAATACCGTTTTGGCCAGCTGCCGTGAGGGAGCCAATCTGCATGGCCGGGCCTATGCCGTAATGTATGATTTGAGCGGACTCCCCGCCGGACACATTGACGATGTGATCAACGACTGGCGCGCTCTCAGAAATGAAATGGTCATCACGGAAGACCCTGCCTACTTGAATCACCACCGCAAACCCGTCGTGGCGATCTGGGGAATTGGCTTTAACGATCATCGTGATTATACACTGGCCGAATGCCGACGTTTGATTGAGTTTCTGAAAAGTGATCCCGAGGCGGGAGGTTGCACGGTGATGCTGGGGGTTCCGGCCAATTGGCGTGAATTGCGTGGGGATGCAGTCAGTGATCCTGAATTGCTCAAAGTCATCGCCTTGGCAGACATCGTCAGTCCGTGGACCGTAGGCCGGTATACGGATCCTGCCGGGGCAGCCCGCTACGCGGAGAACGAATTGAAACCTGATCAAGCCTGGTGTCGCGCAAGGAACATTGATTACCTGCCCGTCGTTTTTCCGGGATTCAGCTGGCACAATATGAAAGGCGGGCCATCCGACCAAATCCCTCGCCTGCACGGACAATTTCTCTGGTCGCAATTTTGCGGGGCCAAAAGCGCCGAGGTCTCCATGCTGTACGTGGCCATGTTCGACGAAGTGGACGAGGGCACCGCCATTTTCAAATGTGTCAACGATGTTCCCGTCGGTGAAAAATCAAGATTTGTGACTTTTGAAGGTTTGCCCAGCGACTTTTATTTGAGGATGGTGGGGGAAGGCACCAAACTGATTCATGGCGAGACTTTGCCAGGCGGCAAATTCAGTTCGCAACCGAATCTTGAATAGCGTGACAATTTCCCGGAGGCGGATACCCTGCCATGAGTGGCCATCCCCGAAAACGGGGACTTACCGGCGGGCGGTTTGCCCATAGACAATGTGCCCACTCATGACCCTCATCCGCCCAATCAACGCGACTGAGCATTTGCCTCTTCCGGACGGCGGAGCATTCTTTTCTTTACTGGCTCCGGCGATCGCCGTCACCGTTCTGCTTGGTGGGTTTTTGACGGTCAAAGCCCAGGACACACTGCCGCCATACAAAAACGCCGCGTCTCCCGTGGAGTCGCGCGTTGCGGATTTGATCCGTCGCATGACGCTGGAGGAAAGAGCGCGCCAGCTCGACATGTATTTCGGCTGCGAATCATTTGTGAGTGCAGGCCAACTGGCGAGCAAAACCCACGCAAAACCGGACGCGGTATTCAATTCAGAGATGGCGGAAACCAATCTGGGAACACTTGGTGTTGGCTCGATTCACGATCTTTATCCACGCGCAAGGCTTTATAACCAGGCCCAAGCCTGGATCATGAAATCCAATCGTCTGGGCATTCCGGCATTGTTTATTGAAGAAGGCCTTCATGGTTACATGGACTATGGTGAAACTGTTTTCCCGCAGAGCATCAACCTCGCGTCGACCTGGAACCCGGGACTGGCCCGTCGAACCGGTGCGGCCATAGCAGCTCAGGCACGGGCCAACGGCGTGGCCATGATTCTTGGGCCGGTTTTGGATGTCGCGCGCGATCCACGCTGGGGTCGAGTGGAGGAAGATTTTGGAGAAGACCCGTATCTCACCGGCCAACTCGGCCTGGCTTATGTTGAAGGCATGCAGGGCGATTCGCTGAGCTCCGACCACACGGTCATCGCCGAACCGAAACATTTTGCCGGACACGGCAGTCCCGAGGGCGGCCTAAACACGTCGCCGGTCCATGCCGGCGAACGGGAAGTCCGTTCCGTAATGTTAAAGTCTTTCGAGCCGGCGGTCCGGGAGGGCAAAGCCATGGGTATAATGGCGGCTTATCACGACATCGACGGAGTTCCCTGCACGGCAAATCCCTGGCTGTTAAATAGAGTCCTGCGCGACGAATGGGGTTTTCAAGGTTTTGTCTTGTCCGACCTCGGCGCCATCCGCCGGCTTTACGACACTCATCATGTGGCGGACTCCTCGACCAACGCCATTCTGCTCGCGCTCAAGTCCGGCGTGGACATGCAGTTTTATGATTTCGACCACGACACTTTTCAAAACGCCATCATCAGCGGTGTGAAAACCGGCCGGCTTTCTGAAGCGACGTTGAACCGGGCGGTTGCGCGGGTTTTGCGCGCAAAATTCCGGCTGGGTCTTTTTGACCATCCATTCGTAGATGAGAACCTCGACACCACGGTCCGACACGACCAATCGTCGGCTGATCTTTCGCTCGCATCGGCGCGGGAATCCATGTGCCTGCTGAAGAATGAGAATAGTCTACTGCCTTTGAACAAGGATCTTCCGCGCATCGCCGTCGTTGGCCCGAATGCCAACACCACGCGGCTGGGCGACTATGCGGAAGCAGCGCAGGAAAGTTCCGCGCAAGGCATGTTGGAACAAATCAAACAATTGGTTTCGGCAAACACAAAGGTTTCATTTTCCGATGGCGAAGATATCAACGAGGCAGTGTCCGCGGCGAAGAATGCAGATGCGGTGATTCTGGCGTTAGGTGAACGGCCCAAAATTTCCGGCGAAGGTTTTGACCGTTCGGATTTGGATCTTCCCGGCTCGCAGGAAGAACTTTTGGAGGCCATCGTCAGCACAGGCAAGCCAGTGGTGTTGGTTTTGCAAAACGGCCGACCGCTCAGCATCACCTGGGCGGCAAATCATGTCCCGGCGATTCTGGAAGCATGGTATCCGGGAGAATTTGGTGGCAGGGCCATCGCCGAGACGTTGTTCGGCGACAACAATCCAGCCGGAAGGCTGCCAATCACTTTTCCACGAAGCGTCGGCCAGCTGCCGGTCTTTTATAATCACTTTCCTTCCAAGCAAGGCGATTATGTTGGAGCTGATAGTTCCCCTTTATTTGTCTTTGGATATGGACTCAGTTACACGACTTTCGAATATGACAGCCTTAGCGTGGCCGCTCCCCCGTCGGGCAGCACTGGCGATATCCTCGTCTCATGCAAGGTCACCAACAGCGGGAAACGCGAGGGGGATGAAGTCGTCCAACTTTATATTCGCCAGGAAACCGCGAGCGTGGCAACGCCCGTCACAGCCTTGAAAGGATTTCTACGAATTCATCTCAAACCGGAGGAAGGCAGGACGATAACTTTTAATTTAAAGCAATCCGATCTGGCGGTATGGAATGCCAACCAGGAATGGCAGGTCGAGCCAGGTGAATACACCGTCACAGTTGGTAAAAATTCTTTGGAAGGAATGCGGGCAAAGTTCATTCTGAATTAACACCACCGCCAGGATGATTGATCAATAATATTCAGACCGGTGTTTGGCCACGGCCTCTAGGCGGCTGCGCACGTGCATTTTCTGGCAGATGTTTTTGACATACGTGCGCACGGTTTCGGTGCCAATGTTTAATTTGTCGCCAATCTCCTTATAGATAAAACCGGAGGCCAGCAGCTCAAGAACCTCGCGTTCCCGTGGCGACAAATTTTCCGCTTCGCGCGGCGAATTGCCAACCAGGTGGAAATGTTTCACAACCTTGCTGGCAATGTGGCTGGACATCGGCGCACCACCGGTATAAACGTCGCGAATCGCGGCCAGCAATTGTTCGGGCGGGCTGGATTTGACCAGGTAACCATTGGCCCCGGCTTTCAAGGCGCGGAAGATGCGCTCGCTATCCTCGTATACCGTGACCATGATGATCTGCATGTTCGGGGAAACCTTCTTGATTTCGGTCACACATTGAATTCCCGACATGCCGGGCAGTTTGATATCCATCAGCACCACGTCGGGATTCTTCGCCAGAATCTGCGGCAAGGCTACTTCTGCCGAAACGAACGCACCCAGACATTTTATGTCGGGAGCGGACTCAAGGATTTGGACAAGTTGCTCGCGCAAACCCCGGTCGTCCTCAACAATGACTACAGATTTCTTCATTACAAATTAATAAAAAAAGGACGGGCCGCCCGGTTATACGGCTTCCACCCCCGGTTTGATCCGCAATCGCATGCGGACCGTGGTTCCCTGGCCCGACGCGCTTTCAACGAAGCAACTGCCACCGACATTATGCAGCCGTTGTCTCATGTTGGACAAGCCGTTACCTGAAATATTGTCCGCCGGTGCAAAGCCGGTGCCGTCATCGTGGACAGAAACATCCAGGAATCCGTCGGAATAAAACATGCGGATGGTAACCTCGGAAGCCCCGGCGTGTTTAATGATGTTATGCACGGCCTCTTTCACAGCCAGACTGATATTATGCCGTGTCTGGCTGGAAACCTGAATTTGGTGTGGCAAATCCATGACATGAAAACGACAGCGCAGTTGCGTCTGCTCGCACAACTGTTTCACCATCTGGCACAAAAAGTTTCCCAACGCTTCAAGATTGTCATTTTCCGGATTGACCGCCCAGACGGTTTCGTAAAGCGCGGAGACTAATTCACGCGACATTTTAGAAACCTTATCAAAGTCAGCCCGCGCCTTTTCCGGGAAGGCGGGATTTTCCTGGGCCATGGCGCTCAACAGTGAAATTTGGGTTACCCGCGCGCCCAAGTCATCGTGAATATCGTGGGCAATACGCAAGCGCTCCTGTTCCAATGCCCGTTGCTGTTTCAGGCGTACCATCTCGCGCCGCATCCGATGCCAGACGAAATAACGGCTGATCCCGACCGATATCGCGGTCATTAGGATCACGGCGAGCCCCCAGAACCACGGGGTTTTCCAAACCGGCTCGGGAATGAAAATCCGCACTGATGCCTCGGGACCGGTCAACCTGCCCAGAACATCCACGCCACTCACGCGAAACCGGTAATTGCCCGCGGACAACCCAGTGTATGAGGCTTCGCGAAAACTGCCCAAACCGATGCTATACATTTCATTCCACTCCACCACCAGGCTGTCGCCAGGCGTCACGACTGGGGCGGATTGCAGAATGTTGTGCCATTCGCCGTGACTGGTTAAATCTTCGTCCAAGATCGCGAATGCCTTGGTCTGCGGGTCCTGCCCGATCTTCACGATCCTGGCCATGCTGGGGCGCGTGCCGTCGTGCATCCAGCCGGCGGGGACATCATCGTTTGAATGATCGCCGCGATCGTTATCGAAAGGTGATTGCAACAATACGACGTTACCGGTACTGCCGGAGGATTTCAGCACCAGGAGATTGGCCACGACATAAATCCCGATCGCATCCGGCGGACCGGCCGAGGAGATCACGACCAACAGCCGTGTGGCTTGCGGCGGCACCACCAGGGTTTCCCGGCGATGTGCCTGCTGAGAATTTTTTAATGAGCCAGTCCAGCCGGTGCTTTCCCCGTTGACGCGATAAACATTCTGGCCGATCTGGTCACCCGTATTGTTGTAAAAACGCACGGTTAACGACATCTCGCTGCCCATCTCGTGCCAGACAGTATCGTATCCATCGAGCATAAAGCGCAACCGGAGCGGGGTCTTACCGCCGTTCGTCGCAGCGCCAAAACCGAACACCACATTCTCAGGATGGGAGCCGAGATTGACGCTGTCCCTACCACGAAATGACAACGGCTTCCCATTCACATTAATATAGTGAATTTCCAGGCTGTTAGTGGCTTCGGCTCCGGGCAACGACCAGG
>JBEKMT010000086.1:0-19898 GCA_050008355.1 Verrucomicrobiota bacterium | reverse complement strand
TATCGGTCTCATCGTTGGCTTCATCGCCTCGCTGCTGCAAGCTGTCAGCGGACATATCAGCGGACAGGACGTCGCGAGGAACCAACCGGCCAAGCTGGCCGCGTTCGAAGCCCTCTACAATACAACCTCCAACGCACCGCTCACGCTCATCGGCTGGGTGGATGAAAAAAATGAGCAGACTCACGGCCTCCAGATTCCGGGCGCCTTGAGCTTTCTCGCCCACAATGATTTCCATGCACAAGTCACCGGCCTCGACGCGTTCAAGCCGGAAGATCGTCCGCCGGTGGCCGCATGTTTTTTCTTTTTCCACGGCATGGTTGCCATCGGGTCCATGTTGATCCTCATCGCCGCCCTCGGCTGCTTCTTTGCCTGGCAGAAAAAATTGAAGGAAAAACGCTGGCTGCTGTGGCTGCTCGTCTTCTCCATCCTCGGGCCGGAAATTGCCAACCAGTTGGGCTGGTTTGCGGCCGAAGTCGGTCGCCAGCCGTGGATAGTCTATGGCGTGCTCCGGACGCCAGACGGACTGTCGGCCATTGTCCGCGCGAACACCGTCCTCGCTTCCCTGATCTTATTTACGTTCATCTATTTCTTACTGTTTGCCGTGTTCCTTTACCTGCTTAACGACAAAATCCAGCACGGCCCACATGACGAAGATTTGATTCCTTCCGGCAAATTGGCTTTGCCAGACCAAATCGCCGAGGAGCTGAAATAAATTGCGCCATGATTTTTGATCTCAACACCATCTGGTTCATCCTTGTTGGCGTCCTCTTCACTGGTTACGCCGTGCTTGATGGTTTTGACCTCGGCGTCGGCGCGCTGCATCTGCTCGCGAAAAAGGATGAGGAGCGCCGCGTCCTGCTCAATTCCATTGGTCCGGTTTGGGACGGCAATGAGGTCTGGCTCGTCACCGGCGGCGGGGCACTCTTCGCCGCATTTCCCGATGCCTACGCCACTGCCTTTTCCGGTTTTTATCTCGCCTTGTATCTGCTGCTGGCGGCGCTGATTTTCCGCGCCGTGGCCATTGAGTTTCGCAGTAAACGACCCGAACGCTGGTGGCGGCAGATGTGGGACATCAGTTTCTCGGTCGGCAGCATTTTATCCGCCCTGCTCATCGGCACGGCCATGGGCAATCTGGCTTGGGGTGTACCGATTGACGCCAATGGTGAATTTGCCGGAACATTTTTGGGATTGCTGAGACCGTACTCATTACTCCTAGGCGTAACCACCGTGGCGCTGTTCATGATGCATGGCGCGATTTATGGAGTGATGAAAACCGAGGGCGAACTGCACGACAAGCTGCGCCGCTGGGCGATGAATTCGATCATTTTTTTCGTCATCTGTGCCGCGACCTCCACCATGGCCACGCTGCTCTACGCCACCCACATTGCCGCGCGCGTACATGACAACCCTTGGCTGTTCAGCCTAGTTTTGGCGAACATGCTGGCAATCGCCAACATCCCGCGCGAATTTCATCGCGGCAACGATGGCCTGGCCTTTCTCTCCTCCTGCGGGGCGATCATCACGCTCATGGCCCTGTTCGCCATTGATGCTTTTCCGTACTTGATTTACTGCCAGACCGAGCCGGCCAATAGCCTCACAATTTACAATTCCGCGTCGTCACCCAAAACGCTCGGCATCATGCTCGTTATCGCCTGCATCGGCGTGCCGGTGGTCATCACTTATACCATCTGCATTTATTGGATTTTCCGCGGCAAAGTGAAGATGGACCGGATGAGTTATTGAAAAGCCACCTTTGCAGTGCGGATTGCTGAGCGTTTGTTGCGCTGCTGCGGGTTGCTTCGCTCAAGGTTTCCACCGGAACCTTTTCTTACGGCGCACACCGCTTTGATACGCCGGCTCATGAGGCGCCACCTCAATTTCGTCAATAAAGTCAGCCCCAAGTTTTTCAATGGTCCGGATGGAGGCGAAGTTGTCCGGATTGGTCGTGATGATGACCGTCTCATAAATCGAGCGAACGAACGGCGCGATGGCCCGACATGCCTGACCGGCAAATCCCCGTCCCCGAAATGGGCCCGAGATCTCGTAACCGATATGTCCCGCGCACAGTACAACGTGATTTGTGTCGCCGACTCGAAAATCGATATGGCCGACCGCCAAGCCTTCTGGATTCAAAATATGAAAATGATAATACGGCACGAAGCCGCGTTTTTCATCGCCCGGCCCCATTCGAATGAAGCGTAATCGTATTTCTCCGTAAGCCAAAGCCTCCGGCGGGACGGACATCCTCGCCGAATTTCGCCGTTTCTGTTCAGGCATTTTCATTTTGCGAACGGTTGAAGGAATAGCGGGATATGTCATCCCGGCGATTCCAGCCACTTCTCGTCCAGTATTGGTGCGCGAGCGCATTGGTGACAAATGCGTCAGTGTGAGTCTTTAAGATTCCCAGCTTCTCGAGGGCATCGAGGCCGTGTGTCACTAAATCATGCGCAATCCCCCGACCACGATATGCCGACTCGACCAGGGCACGTTGGAGATAGCCGCGAGGCCCATCATGCCCGCACCTGGCGCAACCGATGATTCGGCCTCCGGTTTCAGCCACAAAACTTAATCCGGGATTGCGTTCGAGATAGCGCGCGGTTGCTTCAAGTGAATCAGCGTGCCGCACGGCGGCGCCTGGTGTCCGAATCATCAAGGCCAGCACTTCGTCGAAGCGCCCGATCTTAAACTCAGTAATCATCACCGCGGGCACGCTCATCGTTCTTCACTCCACCCGCGCTTTGCCCTTGCCTTTAGCCACTTCACCGATGCACCAGGCTTCGTGATTTCGGGCACGGATGAATTTCAGCACCGCGTCCGCCCGGTCTGCCGCGACGATGCCCACCATCCCGATGCCCATGTTGAACACCTGGTACAATTCCTCGTCCGGCACGCCGCTCTTTTCGGCGATGATTTGGAAGATCGGCAGCATTTCCCAAGAACCTTTGTGAATGACGACGTCCAACGTCTTGGGCAAGACGCGCGGGATGTTGTCCACAAAACCGCCGCCGGTGATATGCGCGAAGGCCTTCACGGGCCGGGCGGGCAGCGCGCTGACCTCCCCGTTGAATTTCTTGATCAGCTTCTGAATCAGCGGGCCGTAACTGACATGTTCCTGCAATAATTCTTCACCAATGGAATTCTTCCATCCGGGCAGGCGTGACGCCGGTTTCAGCTTCAGTTGATCGAAGAAAATTTTCCGTCCCAGCGAGTACCCGTTCGTATGCAGGCCGCTGGACTTGATGCCGATGACCACATCTCCGCGCTTCACGGTTTTCTGGCCGTTGAGCATCCGCGATTTCTCCACCACGCCGACAATTGTGCCGCTCACGTCGTACTCACCCGGCTGGTAAAAACCCGGCATCTGGGCAGTTTCACCGCCGACAAGCGCGCACTTGTTCGCCGTGCACGCACGCACAAAGCCCTTGATGATCTCAGTGAAAACGTGCGGTTCCAGCTTGCCCGTGCCGAGGTAATCGAGGAAAAACAGGGGTTCTGCACCGAGCACGGCGATGTCGTTCACGCAATGGTTCACGAGATCGGCACCGATGGTGTCGTGCTTGTCCAGCGCGAACGCGATCTTGAGCTTGGTGCCGACACCGTCGACGGATGAGACGAGAATGGGTTCGCGATATTTCTTGAGGTCCAGCGCGAAGAGCCCGCCGAAACCGCCAACCTTGCCCAGCACTTCGCGCCGATGTGTGGACGCGAGCAATTGCGGCAGCGTCGCTTTGACTTTGTTGCCGAGATCAATGTCAACACCGGCGGCGGCGTAAGCTTTTTGTTTCATGCGGCGGAGATTAAACCGGCAAATGCCGGTACGGGCGAGAAAATTTCGCAGCCGGAATGTAACGGGGCTAAATACCGTTCATCATTTAATTCAGTCCTGAATCCCTTTGGCTTTTGCTGATTCTTTCAGCGACAACCGCAATTCGGGGACAATGTATAGCAATCTGCCGACAGTGCAGCTTTCACGTACGTGCTACGTTGTTGCGCGATAGTGAAATGCAGCCTTTTAATTTCCTATGATTGCGGCATTGTATCCGTTTCGCAGAACGACTTTTGATATGAACAGATTGTGGTGGCGGATTTTCCTGGCGATGGCGGCGCTAACCGTCGCCGGCATACTCGTCTGGCAAGGCATCACGGCGCAGGGCGCACCTGATCCGACGGCAGCACACACCACCCCGGCGGTGGCGGTCCTGGACATCGCGGTGCTGGTCTTCCGCGAAGGATTGGAGTGCATCCTTGTGCTTTCGGCCATCACGGCCAGCATGGTCGGCACCAACCAGCCGCATCGCCGCCCGATCGCCGTCGGCGCCGGCATCGCTTTCCTGGCCACCTTGGTCACCTGGTTCGTCGCGACGGGCATCGTCAAAGATTTGTCGCAGAGCATTCCCGCCCTCGATTTGCAGGCGGCAACAGGCTTGCTTGCCGTCGTCGTGCTGCTCGTGGTGATGAATTGGTTTTTCCACAAGATTTACTGGGGCGGCTGGGTATCCATGCATAACCGCAGGAAAAAATCGCTGTTGACGGGCGCAAACACCACCGAAATTTCCCACGCCCGGTTGCTGTGGGGTCTGGGCATGGTCGGCTTTGCGTCTCTATATCGTGAAGGCTTCGAGGTCGTGCTCTTCCTGCAAACGTATTATTTGCAGATGGGCGGAAAAATCGTCCTCGCGGGCGCAACGCTGGGAATTTTCCTTTCAGGCATTGTCGCCGTGCTGACATTTGTTGCCCACCAAAAATTGCCCTACCGGAAAATGCTTATCCTCACCGGCGTTCTGCTTGGCGTTGTGTTGCTCGTAATGGTTGGCGAACAGGCACAGGAGATGCAACTCGCGCACTGGATTCCCACCACCACGATCAAGAGTCTGGGCAACCTGATTCCTGCGTGGGCCGGACTCTGGTTCTCTATTTTTCCGACCGTCGAAACGCTCACCGCGCAACTGATTGCCGCGTTGCTGGTCGTCGGTTCTTATTTCGCACCGCGACTGTTTAAGGTCGTAGCCGGCGCCGAAAAAGAAGCGGAATTGACGGCCTGAAAGTCGCGGGCCCCACCGCAACTCAACTTTCGAAGGGCAACTGGACGATCCTTGCTGCGCTTTCGCCCGCTGCCGTCCTCAGCGTCAGTTCGTTCTCGATGCGGTTTGCTTCCCGGCGGACGTAACCCAGAGCAATGTTGGCGTTCAACTTCGGGGATTTTACAGCACTCGTTACCAATCCAGCTTCCTTACCGTCGCGAAAAAGTTTGTCACCACGCTCTGGCAGGCTGGATAAATCATCAGCCAGGCGCAGGCCCCGCAACTCGCGGTTCACCCGACCGATACTGTGGATGCGATTGATGACCTCCTGCCCGATGTAGCAGCCCTTGTTGTAAACGATCGCACGTTTTTCGATGCCGCATTCGAGTGGAATGTTCGTCTCATCCATGTCCGCGCCGAACCGCGGAACGCCAGCCTCAATCCGCACCGTTTCCCAGGCGGTCAACCCAACTCCACCTCCGCCCAGGTGCTTCGCTGCCGCAATCAGCTTGTCCGCCACGGCGCCGAGCGACGCGTTGGGAATAAACAAGTCAAAACCTGTTGCCCCGTTCTCATCCGTTCGAAGGTTCTCCAGGCGTCGATTGTTCGCCACATAAATGTCGCCGAGCATGGCGTCGGAAATTTTTAGCGAGGCAAAAGGTTTGGCAGGGATTTCCGGGAACAGCCCGAGGGCCCGGACCACTGCCCCGGCTTGGGGGCCTTGGACGCTCAGCAGACCGTAATGCAGTGAGGCATCCACAATCTGCACGTCGTCGGCCACGATAAATTTTTCCAGGCGCGCGGTGATTCTTTCGGTGAGCCCCGGCTCGAAGTCCAAGAGCAATTCATCCTCGAGACAGAATACGTTCAGGTCGCTCTCCATTTTGCCTTTGTTGGTGGTCACGGCCGAGTAACAGCCTTCGCCGGCCCGGAGTTTTTTGATGTCGTTCGTCACCTGCCCATGCAAATAGCGCACGCGGTCGGCGCCCACAAGGCAGATGCGGGAACGAAAACTTAAATCCATCACTCCGGCCGTTTCGCGCAACGCCAGGTATTCGGCGGCCGGGCGGCCGTAGTCGCTGACGGACTGCGATCCGTTCAATCCGGAAAAGTGCGCACCGAGGCTGTGGTGCAATTCGTAAAGAGAAAGCTGATTCATTTTAGCAGAAGAAATTCTGCGCATAGGATTTAGACAAGGCAAATTCAAATGCAACGCCGCCGGAACCGCCGCCGCACATCAAGTATCATTTTGAGTTATCCCCCGGATTTCCCCTGATATTAGCATTTGTCACCGGAATCGCATTGCACTTGGGCGCGCTTCTCCGCAAATTATCTCCATGAATCTTGATGCCCTTTACTCCGAACTGACACTGAAGACCAAAGCCAAGCTTGTGCTCCTCGTCCTCGATGGCCTCGGCGACCTCGCCACGAAGGAACAGAATTATCTCACGCCGCTCGAAGCCGCAACGACGCCCAATCTCGACAAAATTTGCCGTGACTCTGCGCAGGGACGGATGATCCCCGCTGCGCCTGGCATCACCCCCGGCAGTGGCCCGGGCCATCTGGGCCTGTTTGGCTACGACCCGCTGGAATTCCAAGTCGGCCGCGGCGTCATTGAAGCCCTCGGCCTCGGCGTCGAACTCAATCCCGGCGATGTCTGCGCCCGCGCCAACTTTGCAACGCTCGACGCCAAGGGCATTGTCACCGACCGCCGCGCCGGGAGAATTCCCACGGAAACATGCGAAAAACTGGTTACCCTGCTTTCCGCCAAAATCAAAAAAATTGGCGACACGGAAGTCATCATCAAGGCCGGCAAGGAACATCGTTTTGTGGTCATCTTCCGCGGCCAGGGTCTCGAAGGCCCCCTGACCGACGCCGACCCAAACCGTGAAGGCTTTGCGGTTCCGACGGTCCATCCGCGCGACGAAAACAATGCCGGCCAGAAAAAAACCGCCGGACTCATTGCTGAATTTTACAAAGCCGCCCTGCCCGTTATCGCAAACGAAAAACCGGCGAACGGCTTTCTGATGCGCGGCATCGCCCATCAACCGCATATTCCCCTCTTTGAAGAACGATACCTGCTCAAGCCGGCGTGCCTGGCTGTCTATCCAATGTACAAAGGTTTGGCGCAGCTTGTAGGCATGAAAAAAATCGAAGGCCCGCAGACCATTGTCGAGCAATTCGAGCGCTACCTTAAGGAATACAACAACTATGATTTCTTTTTCATCCATTACAAATACACCGATAAAGCAGGTGAGGACGGGAATTTCGCCGCAAAGAAAAAGGCGATAGAGGATTTCGACGCCGCCCTGCCGATTCTGTTGAAGAAAAAACCGGACGTACTCGTCGTGACCGGCGACCACTCGACACCCTGCTCAATGAAAGGACATTCCTGGCATCCGCAGCCGATCCTGCTGCACTCCGTGGCCAGCGGTTCAGACAAGCTTGACCGGTTTACGGAAACTGGTGCCAACAGCGGTTCACTCGGTGTGTTTGATTCCAAATTCCTGATCCGCTTGATGCAGGCCAACGCGAAGATGTTCGATAAATTCGGAGCATGACCACCGGCCGTTTCAGGGATGATTGGATTCGTGAATGCATGAACTCCTGGTGATCCGGCCATTCAAAATTCCTCCATCCGCCATGAATCTACCCAACAAACTCACCGCCTCGCGTTTTGCGCTGACGGTGATTTTTCTATGGTTGCTCTTCTGGCCATCGCCGGTTCCGCTGCGAAATACGTTGGCGCTATTATTTTTCTGCCTCGCGGGCGTCACTGATTTCTTGGACGGCCGCCTCGCGCGTTCGCGAAATTTGATCACCAACTTTGGCATACTGATGGATCCGCTGGCCGACAAAATCATGACCTGCTCTGCGTTCATCGCGTTTGTCGAGAGCACCCACCTGCATCAAGACGCGCCCGTAAAACTGGCCGCGTGGATGGTCGTCATCATTGTCTCGAGGGAACTGGCCATCACCGGGTTGCGTCTGCTCGCCGCCTCAAAAAATATTGTGCTGGCGGCGGAGCGCTACGGCAAACATAAAACAATTTCACAAATCGTCGCCATCATCGCCTTGCTCATCGTGGATGCCTGCAACGAATGGCCGGCCGGGTTAAAGAATGTCTTCGTCTCCTGGGCGCCGATGTTCACGGTAATTGCGTTGTGGGTCACGGTGGCTCTGACAGCGATTTCCGGGGTGATCTATCTCTGGCGCAACCGGGCGCTGTATCTCGATGACATGTAAGCAGGGGGCATCGCGTGGCACCGTCCGATTTTGATTTGCCGGACCGGCAACTCTAAAAAATCAATGCTTCGGCAGGGGAAGTACGTCGCCGGCATTCGCCGGCTGGTAGACGGCCGGCTTTAAGTTGGACAAGGGATCACTGCGTTTGTGATGCCGCACACTAACCACAGTCCCCGCAATGATAATGACTCCCACCACCGCCACAACGCCGGCAACCCCCATCTTCCAGTTTAACTTCGCCAGCAACAGCGTCAGCGTGTCCAGGATGGATTTTCCCTGCTCGGTGAGCGGCGGCGGTTCACTGAATTTTTGAGTCCCCTTGAGTTCGGCATCCAGATTGGCCAACACCGGCGGCAGGTCGAGCTTGAGAAAAGTCGCGTAATTCTTCACCGAACCGCGGATGTAAATCGGCGCGGAAAAAACACTGAAATCCCCTTCTTCCAGGGCACGCACATGGTCGGTGCGGATTTTTGTCACGTCCGCGACCTGTTGTACTGTCAAATGTTTTGCCTCGCGTCCAGCGCGAAGCTGTTCTGCAACCGTTGGCATTTCGCTATATTTAGCGGATTTGCGGGCTGATTAGCAATCTTGGAAATCAGCCGGGCGCGAGTTTTCTTCCGGCGGCGCGGGATCAAATCTTTGCCCGGATTGAACCTTTTCTCGCCTTGTGCATTCCACTGGATGAATATGCTGGACGTGGCCGCTTCCGAACAACTGCCTGTGCCGCAAGCTCGCGCCGGAGATCCGGCTGCCTGGGACGCCCTCTTCCGGCGGTATCAAATGCCCCTTTATGTTTACATTTTTGAGCTTATGCGCAGCGAGCAAACCAGCCTCGACCTCGTGCAGGAATCTTTTCTCGCTGCCGTCAAACATGTCGGGAGCCTGCGTGATGACAGGAAATTCGGCAGCTGGCTCTTCGGCATCGCCCATCAGAAATGCGTCCAACGCTGGCGCAAACGCGGCGGCTGGGAAATCCTGCTCGACCAAATTCCCGATTCTCCCGACCAAACCGAAAACCGCCCGGACGATTTGCTCATCCAGCGCGAACAGGAAACGGAGTTTATGAACCTTTTGAACGAGTTGCCCCCGCCGCAACGCTCAGTGTTGCTGCTGCACTTCGTTGAGGATTTTTCGATCGAAGAAATTGCCCGCATCACGGAAACGCAGCCGGGCACGGTCAAATCGCGATTACATTACGCCAAAAAGTCCCTGAGAAAACTATTGGAGGCCAAAAATGAAAACCCCGTGTGATATTTTGTTTGAACAGCATCGGGATGCCAACTCAAAGCTCGACACCATCCGCGCTGAAGTCGTGAACCAATGCCGGGATGGACGGCGCGCTTCCGTCCGCAGTCCCTACCCCGGTGGCATCGCCGACGTTCCGCTCCTATTTTGGCGCGAACTAATTATGCCGAGTCGTCGGATCTGGGCCGGACTGGCCGCCGCCTGGGTGTTGATCCTGGCAGTTAATTTGGCCCTCCGCGACCCGGCACAACCGGCGAGCATAAGCAAAGCCTCCGTGCGGGCAATTATGTCCTTTCAAGAACAACAAAAGCTGCTGAACGCACTCCTGGCGGACCGTTCCTTGCCGGGTGATGTCGACCGGCCCAAAGCTTTCTTGCCACGACCGCGCAGCGAGCGCGTTGCCGTCGCTATGATTTGAAAGGGAAAGCAACACCGTCCGGCAAATTTATGAACGACATACCAAAAATTGAAAGCCCATCACCGCAGGGATTCTTCCATTGGTTGTTCAGTTGGCGGACGGTGCGGCGGGCGCTCATCGGCTTGTTTGCGCTCACTACTTTAACCGCGCTTTTTGTCACTGAGGAAAACTGGCGGGGCAAACATGAGTGGGATGCTTACCGGCACCAACAGGAAACCAAAGGTGAAAGATTTAACTGGCAGGCGTTTGCTCCGCCCCCAGTACCAGATGACCAGAACTTTTTGGCCGCACCCGTTTTCACGAATATGCTCAGTGACAAATCCGCATTGAATCCATTTCC
This sequence comes from Verrucomicrobiota bacterium, assembly GCA_050008355.1. Taxonomy (GTDB): domain Bacteria; phylum Verrucomicrobiota; class Verrucomicrobiia; order Limisphaerales; family UBA11358; genus UBA11358. The sequence continues at coordinate 9,628 of JBEKMT010000086.1, read as the reverse complement.
AAAATCCGACCAGGTCTACACTTACACCAACGGTGATTGGCAGAAAAATTCCCTGACGGATTTGCAATCGTGGCAGAACGCTTATCGGCATCTGGGCGAAGATGGTAACGGCAAGACTTTTCCCGTTTCCTCGCAACCGGAGACACCCGCCAAGGATGTGCTCTTCGCCCTGGGCAAATTTGACCCGCAGCTTGAAGAATTACGCCAGGCCAGCTTGCGCCCCTACGCTTACGTCCCGATCCATTATGAGGATGGCATATATGTCGCGGCCACGACTCAGTATCCCTATTTTGCAGTAATAAAACGATGTGCCCAAATACTGCAGTTGCGCTCGGTCGCCGAATTAGCTGACGGTCAGAATTCAAACGCGCTAGAAGATGTCAAATTGTTGCTACGGCTGAATGGTTCCCTGCGAAGCTCTCCGCTGCTCATTTCGCAGCTTGTCCATATGGCAATTGTAAGTATTTGGCTCCAGCCGGTTTGGGAAGGTTTGGCGGAACACAGGTGGACGGACGAACAACTCGTCACCCTGGATACGGAACTGGCCAAAGAGGATTTTCTGGCGGACTACGAATTTGCAATGCGCGGCGAGCGAACTTGTGCCATCTCGACCTTTGAAGACATGCGACGCACCGGCGAAATCGCAACGCAAGGTGAAGACGGCAATACCATGACGGTCAAAGTGGCTTGGATGCCTAACGCCTATTTTTATCAAAACGAATTGGCGTTCGCCCGATTATATCAGGAACGGCTCTTTCCCCTCGTTGACACCAATTCACGCACTATTTCACCTGAAGTCTGGTGTCAGGTGGACGCCGCAGTCCAGGCAGATCGGAAACATTTTTTCCCGCCATATACGATCATGGCCCGAATGACCGTTCCGGCGCTCGATGCCGCAGTCAAGAAATTTGCCATCGCTCAATCCAGCGTAGATTTAGCCCGGGTTGCGTGCGCATTGGAACGCTACCATCTCGCCCACGGCCAATATCCTGATTCACTAGATGACCTTGCGCCGCAGTTCATCGCCCAAGTCCCTCATGACATCATCAACGGCCAGCCGCTTCATTACCATCTGAAATCGGACGGCACATTTTTTCTTTATTCCGTTGGTTGGAACGAAACCGACGACGGCGGCACAGTCGTCCTGAACAAATCCGGCAAGATTGACCACGACCAAGGCGATTGGGTCTGGCAATATCCGCAGAAGAATTGACTGCTGAGACGCCGAGGCGCAAAGGCGGAGGGGTTTTATTGTCTTCTTCCACGTCTCCGTGCGCCGGCGGTGAAATCATACCGCCTGCTGCCCGCCCCCATCCGCACCGCCCCCGTCAAGATCAATCAGGATTTCCCGCGGTTCCGCCCCCACGCTCGGGCCGACAATGCCGCGATTCTCCAGCTCGTCCATGATCCGCGCGGCCCGGCCGTAACCCAGGCGCAATCGCCGTTGCAGGAGCGAGACGCTTGCCTTCTGTTCACTGCGAATCACTTCAATGCACTGCTGGATGATTTCCTCATCTTCGTCAATACCGCTTTCAACGTCCGAGCCGGGTGTCGGCTTGGACAGTTGCTTGTGAATTTCCACCTCGTAACTGGGCTTGGCCTGCTTGGCGATGAAGTCCACCACCTGCTGCAATTCCTGGTCCGTGATCAACGCGCCCTGGGCGCGTTTCAAATTCGCCGAACCGGGCGGCAGGTAGAGCATATCGCCCTTGCCCAGCAATTTGTCCGCGCCCATCGCATCCAGAATCGTCCGTGAATCCACGCGGCTCGCCACTTGAAACGCGATTCGCGCCGGGATGTTCGCCTTGATGACCCCCGTGATCACGTCCACGCTCGGCCGTTGAGTCGCCACAATGCAATGAATCCCCGCCGCCCGCGCCATTTGCGTGATGCGCGCAATCGCCATTTCCACATCCGCCGGGGCCACCAGCATCAAGTCCGCGAGCTCGTCAATGATCACCACGATGTACGACAGCTTTTCCGGGATAATGATGTCGTCCTCGCGCGGCACGACAATCTGTTCGTCCACTTCCACCGCAAATCCGTCCGCGCCAGGCTCGACTTTTTCCTTTTTCGACGACAACGGCAACTCCGGTTCCTGCGGCGGCAACGGCTTGTCTTTCGGACGTTCGTTGAATGATTTGATGTTGCGCACACCCACGCGTGCGAAAATTTGATACCGCTTCTCCATTTCATTGACCACCCAGCGCAGGGCCAGCAACACTTTCTTCGGATCGGTCACCACGGGCACGACCAGATGCGGCAGCGCATTGTACTGCTGCATTTCCACCACCTTCGGATCGATCATCACGAAACGCAGCTGGTCCGGTGAGAAACGGTAAAGCAGCGATGCAATGATGGAATTGATGCAAACCGATTTGCCCGAACCCGTGCTGCCGGCGATCAGCAAATGCGGCATTTCCGCCAGGTCAGCCACAATCGGGTGACCGTAAACGTCCTTGCCTAAAGCGATCGGTATTCGTGCCTTCGTGTGACGCCACTCGTCTGATTCAAACAGGTCGCGCATGATGACCTTGGTCTTGATCGAGTTCGGCACCTCGACCCCGACCGAACTCTTGCCAGGCACCGGCACGAGAATGTGAATGCGCTCTGCCTTGAGCGAGGCTGCGAGATTGTTGCTGAGGCTCTGGATCTTTTCGAGCTTCACCCCTGGCGCCGGATGCAATTCATAACGCGTGATCGTCGGGCCCTTGGTGATGTCGCCCAGCGACACTTCAATGCCGAATTGCGCGAGGGTCTGCTGCATCAACCGCGCGTTGGCCATCAATTCCTCCTTGGACTCCGTTGGCTTGGCCGTCATGTCCGGGTGCTGGAGAAACTCCATCGGTGGCAATTGATAATTGCCGATCATTGGCGTGGAGGCGACCGTGATGGGCTTAGGCCTGCGCGGCGGAGCCTTGGGCTTCGGCGGAGGCACGGAACCATCGGCAATCGTGATCACCGGTTCCATCTTCGGCGGTTCGATTTTTGCCGGTTCAAACTTTTCTGATCCTTCGGCCCTGCCTGATTCAATCACCGGTTCTCCAATTTTGGGTTCATTGGATTGTTCCTCCGGCTTCTGGCCCAGAATGTCCGCCGTGCTGGCGGTGCGAATTTCAATCGCCGGGATGATCTCTTCCTTGACGGGTTCCGGCGCTGGCACCACGACCGGCTTGGGTGGATCGGGATAAGTCGTTTTGCGGATATTCGGACCTTTGGGCTGAGGCACGCTTAGATCGCGGACGGTCGGTTCCGGCACAGGCAATCCATCCGCCCCAATGGCGGCGCCCGCTATGACGCCGGCTGATCTTACTGGTTTTTCGGATTTTCCCGAACGCTCGACATCCTGCTCCAGCTTGCGCTTCTGCTTTTCCAGTTCGCGCGCACGTTTTTCCAGGTTGATTTCATCCGCCGATTGTTCGGGTTCCGCGGCCGCCGGCTTCGGTTTCTTTTCGAGCATCCAGCGGACCCAATTCCCCAGATGGAAATTCGTCAGGAATAGCAAACTGATGACGCCGAGGGCTGCATAAACTATGCTGGCGCCCAGTGAGCCAAGCAGGGCAAAACCATAGTTATACTGGCTGGTCTGGCCGTAGGTTAGATAACCGAGACACCCGCCGGCGCTGGTAGCCCCAATGCCCACATGAACTCTTCCGAGCCAGCCCGCGCTGTCCAAAATGAACAGCAATCCGGTCGCAGAAATGAGCAGCAAGACGGCCCAGGCGATTGACCAGCGGATCCGTTCGCGGAGGTAGCTGAGAAAACCCAGCCATTGAGACACGCCAAAGAGGGCGATTAAAAAAGGCAGCAAATAAGCCGCCAACCCGAAAACGATGAAAGAATACCACGCCAGATGAGCCCCGGCGGTACCGATCCAGTTTTGCGCCTCTTTATTGGGCGGGATGTGGATGGAGGAAATATCCAGCCGGTCGAACGAGGCCTGCGCGACGAACAACAGCGCCGCCGCCGCCAGCAAGATAACGCCGACGACATCGTTCATTCCATGTTTTTGGCTTTCGCCAGTCTTTTGCGACATGAACTCAACGTAGCAATTCGACGAGACGACTTCAAAGTTGAAATTGACCGCCACCGTCCACTTTCGCTCGCCTTTTGACTTGCCATTGCCGTCGGCCTTGCGAAAATAAACATCCGCTTTGCTTTGTGCGCGGTTAGCTCAGTGGTAGAGCATTACCTTGACACGGTAGGGGTCACAGGTTCGAACCCTGTATCGCGCACCATTCCTCCATTTTATATTCCGCGAAGAGCTGAACGGCGGTGGCGAGGCGCCCTCTCTATATCGGTCCGCTCCAAACCCAATCGCCTTTCCAGTCAAACCAATCGTTGGCAGGCGTGCCACCGTCGTCCACTCCATTCCAACCCAAGGAATAAAGAAGAAAGTTATCTCCGACGGTTCGGCGGTATTGCAATGGCCCACCGCCGATGATGTCCGGTGGCAATTTTTCAATAAATTGCGGCAGCAGCGCATCCAGGGTCTCGGGATAGTCTCCATGCACGAGTCGATAGCCTTCCAGCGCACAGGCGATTCGCGCCTCATTCACTCTGGTCTGATTGTGCGCGGTGGTCTGCGCTGCCTTTAAAAGATTTGGGAAGGCAATGGCCGCCAAAAGTTTATACGGCGAACCGAAACCAGCAGATTGGTCAAATCGCTCAACCTGGAGGGAAGCCGCATCAAATTTGCGAGGCAAGACCAGATTGCCGGCCGGGTCAAAACCTTGCTGCCAACGTTCATAAAGTGTGGCCAGATTAAACTCATTTTGATCAGTCCAGGCGCGCGGTCAAAACCAATCAAACACCAATTCATCGACTTTGTTGCTTGCCTGCCCTGGGTGAGAATCATTCAATTCAGCCCAGTCCAAAACGGGCATTGTCTCCAGCATATGGCAGGTCCCGGCCAGCTCCTCGCGGAAAGCTCGCAATAATTGAGGGGTCAAATGGATCTCCGCCAGCTGTTGTTGCAGGGTCGTCAATTGCGGGCCGGACCAGGCATGCGATTGCAGCCCGTCGGCAATAATGTTCACATTCAAGCCGCTGATGGCAGAATCGATCATCGCCGCCACCAGAGTCATCGGTTTGCCGGACGGGGCGGCTTCGAGCATGCGGCACATTTCGTGTAGCAGCGTCAATTCCTGCAGCGCCTGGCCCGGCCGGCCCATCAGCAAATCACATTGGGCGCGCGCCGCCAATGTTTGCGAGACCCTCCGCACGGCCACAAAGTTCGCAGCCGGCATGGTGGCAGGATTGGCGTAATTGCCGTCCATTCGGGCATAAGGACGTCTCAAGGCTTCGCGGATTAGGTTAAAGTCCGGTACGAACCGCTCGCTCGCAGCCAGATAATCTGCGGCGGACTGCGCCGGAAAAACGACCCGCCATGAATTCGTCCCGTCACACTCAACACTCACTGCCAGCGAGTTGTTGCGCAGGGCATCGTTTGGGAAAAATTGTCCGAACAATTCCCGGATCTCCCGGTCGCCAGGATTCGTTTCAGAATAAAGAACAATCCGCGCCGGCTTGATATCCGGCCATGCGTTTGTGATTAGGATGAAGCCTTGCGGCGCAATGGTATTCGCCCTTATGAGCTTCTGCAGTTTGTCCTGAAACACCTTTTCAAATTTTTGGCGGGTCGCCACAGCGGCGTATATGGATGGCGCATTGGAATCTTTTGCAGTGATCAAGTTCTCACTGGCTTTGGGATCTTCGACCAGTTGGAGGTTATATTGATTCAGAATGGCCAGAAGCGCGGACCGCTCGTTGATATGATCCCAGCGAACCGAAATCTGCGGTTCCGGTTTGCGTGCACCTTTGCCATCAGGCAAGCCGTATCCGATACCCGGGTCCAGTACATAACTGATTCCCGCCCGTTTGGCCAAAAATTCGATGGCGGTTGTGATGGGAACATCAGACATGATCAGCGGAAAGCTCTTTCCGGCAGGTGCATCAAGGTTCTCAAACAGGGCCGGTCCAAAACTACTGTAGCGAAGCGCGATGTCTCCAACTTCTGGACTCACTTCGGAATTGGTTGAGGTTGGCAACACAATGAACTCCGCAACTCTTAGCGGGGTTGCCTTGTTTTTCGAAAGCTGCGTCATTTCGTTGGTGGTTTGGCCATCCTGCCGGACAAACCATTCCCCCATTTTTGGTGCTTTGAAAAAATTCTGGTCGTCCGGCACTGGTGGTGGGATATGGTCGCTCCAGTTGAGCTGCGCATCTTTGGCTTGTAACGCTTGCCGGCAATGTTTCCATGCCAGCCAGCCCCGCAAATCTTCCTCCGCATAAAAAACCGCTGTAATTGCAGCGACCAGCGCCAGGGCAACGGAAATATTACGCACAATCGATCGGCCGGTTTCGCTTTTCGGGAATACGCTCACGGAGATTCATAAGCAGTTTTTGTACCCTGTGCTTAAAACGCATTGAGCTATCGTTAAATAGGTTGGCGATGGATCTCCGGCTCCCGACGGCGATCAGATCAGTCCAACGATGCGCGGTTAACCGCAGTAAGTCACGCCCAGCAACCTGGCTTTGAGCAGTCCCGCTTTGAAAGGTTCATGCGATCTCGAGCCTCTGGTTTTGCCGGAAGTCGATAACTTCTTATTTCACAATTCTTCCTTGTCGCTGCGCCGGGAAGCTTTTAAGGTCAAGTCGTCAGTGCACCAAGGAAATATGAATATCAACCGTCGACATTTCTGGATCCTGTTTGCTTGCTGCTGGTCTTTGTGCGTTCAGGCCCAAAACAGCGCGCCCGAGGCCCAGCCCATTCTGGATACTATTCCGCCCGCCCGCGACATCGCTTATTCAGGAACCGTCAACGAATCTGTGGACGCCACTGATATCACCCAGGGAATTTTCTCCGTCCAAGAGACCTTTCCCGTCAGTGCTGGACCGCTCACGCTGCTCTATCCCCAATGGATTCCCGGTTACCATTCACCCGGCGGCCAGATTCCGGAAGTCGCCGGAATCAAGTTCCTCGCGGATGGCCGCCCGTTAATTTGGCACCGTGATCCCGTCTATGTGTTCGCCTTTCACGTGGATATTCCCGACGGTGTCACCAATCTGGTCGCGCAGTTTCAATTTTTGGCGCCGACCGACGCAACGCAGGGCCGCATCGTCACCACGCCCGACATGCTCAATGTGGAATGGCATGCCGTGGTCCTCTATCCAGCGGGCTACTACGTCCGGCGCATCAAGGTCGCCGCCGCGCTGACTTTGCCGGATGGCTGGCGCGCCGTTACTGCTTTGGAACCTGAATCACAGGACGGAGCAACCATCCATTTTAAGCCAGTTAACTTTGATACCCTCGTGGACAGTCCCGTCTTTGCCGGGGCCAACGTGCGCGTGGAAACTCTGGCCCCGGGAGTACACCTCGACATGGTCGCGGATCAGCCCGAACAACTTGCCGCCACTGATGAACAAATCCAACTCCATCGCAACCTTGTCACCCAAGCAGTCAGGCTATTCGGCGCGCAACACTACGACCACTACGATTTCCTGCTCGCGTTAAGCGATCGCCAGGGCGGAATTGGCCTGGAACACCACCGCAGTTCCGAAAACGGTGTGAGTTCCGGTTATTTCACCAAATGGGATGACAACCTCACTTCCCGACAGTTGTTGCCACACGAATATACTCATAGTTGGAACGGCAAATTTCGCCGCCCTTATGACCTTTGGACTCCGGATTACCGCACCCCCATGCAGGACGATTTGCTATGGGTGTACGAGGGGCAGACCCAATTCTGGGGCATCGTGCTCGCCGCCCGCTCGGGCCTGCTCACCAAAGACGAGACCCTGGGATGTCTCGCCGGCATGGCTGCCTGGCTGGATGCCGAGTCCGGACGCCAATGGCGTTCGCTGGAGGACACCACTACTGATCCCGTCATGGCGGATCCATATCCAAAGGCTTGGCACAACTGGCAGCGTGGCGCGGATTATTACAATGAGAGCGTGCTGATCTGGCTTGATGCCGACAGCATCATCCGGGAAGGTTCCCAGGGTCAACGGTCAATGGATGATTTTGCCCGCGCCTTTTTTGGAGTCCGCGACAGGGATTGGGGTGAACTCACGTACAACTTCGACGACATCGTGCAGACCCTCAACCAGGTACAGACCAACGACTGGGCGGCTTTTTTAAGGCAGCGTCTGGACACTCTCAGCGGCCATGCTCCGCTCGACGGCCTGACTCGGAGCGGTTACCGACTCATTTACACAAATGAACCTACGGCCTGGTTCAAGGCCGGTGAGAGGTCGCGACAGAACACCGACCTGACTTATTCCGGCGGTTTTACCCTGGGCAAGGACGGCGCGGTCACCGACGTTTTGTGGGATAGCCCCGCGTTCAACGCCGGCCTGACGGTGGGCAGCACCCTCATTGCAGTCAATAACCAGGCTCTGGATCCGGACCGGTTAAAGGCCGACATCAAGGCTCGCAAATCACCGATCAACCTGCTGGTGAAAACCGGCGATATTTACCGCACCCTAAGATTCGACTATACCGGCGGCTTACGCTATCCGCGCCTGGAAAAAATCGGTACCGGCCCGTCCGGCCTTGACGATCTCCTGGCGCCCAAATCATGACCAAGTTTGAAATCGACAGCGCAAATATCGAGAGGGTGGAGCGTTGGAAGAATTAGTGTGGCTAGGTGCGGTGGCCGATGGAGACAAGATGGCAAGGTTGCGATTTTGCAGCGCGACCAAGCGGCGCCTCAATTGTATTGTTTTAGTGGCATCGACCAGGTCACTGAGTTACCGCGCTGGTTCGATAATAGTTAACGTTTCCCGTGCCGGTTGTCAGTGTATAGACGAGCGCATTCTCGTCGTTGAAAAATTCGAGCAGCGGTCCTTGCGTCCAGTCCGCCAAATTGGTGCTGCTCATCAAATAGAATTGCTGGTCGGGAACTCCCGTGAAGAGAAAAACCGCATCACTGGATTGCCAGGTGTAATCAGCGATGTCTACCGGGGTTGCCGGTGGTTTAACCAGGCTGCGAATAATGGCGCCCTCCTCCCCAACCGCGACCAAATGCCCATGATCGTGCGCCAGACCGTAGAGTGATTTATAAGTTATCGTGGGAAAGGTTATCCAGTTGGTCGTGTCCGAGCTGCCCAGGCAGGTACCATTGTCACCGACCGCGAACCATTCGCCATCAATAAAGTCAACCGCACTTAGCCAGTTGGTCGTTCCGCTGGCTTGCTGGCTCCAATCGATGCCATCGGAGCTGGTCAAGATGACGCCGTTCTCTCCCACCGCCAGTAGGACGCCGTTCAAATAACTGACTTGCCAAAGCCAATTGGTGGTGACTTGCTTCAGAGCCCAATTCATCCGGTTAGTGCTGATGAGCAGAGTGCCATTTGCGCCGGAGGCCAACCAACCACCGGGAAAATAAGTCAGGCTGGTGAGCGTATTGTCAGTGGGAGTGGCTTGTTTCGTCCACGTGCTAATGTCAGGGCTGGTGAGGACGGCCCCATTGCCGCCACATAACAAATAGGCGCCACCGTCGTATAGTACGCCATACAAATCATTGGTCGTGGGTGAGGCCAGTTGATACCAAAGATAGGCGTTCGTGGCCCAAAGCACGGTTCCTTGCGTGCCAACCGCCAGCAGAAAACTGGTAGCGCTGGC
>JBEKMT010000085.1:0-19919 GCA_050008355.1 Verrucomicrobiota bacterium | reverse complement strand
CTCGGCGGGAGCTGGATCCAATAAAAAAAGGAACGAAAAAACGAACCCAAATTTATACTCTTCTTCTTTGCTGAATTCCCGGACGACACGCCCGTGAACCTGCGTCAGGACATTTTTTCGAGCAATACGAATAGTCACTGGGCCAAGCCTCTTCTGCTGGGAACGCCGGTGCCTCTGCGGGCCGGATCTCTGGATGTCGTTCCCGCACGGTCTCCGCTTCGTGATGCGCCCGGCTCATCAATTTACGGGAGTATCCACCCCATTCGGGATTTTTCTTTAACCGACAGTTGCATCAACTGACGGCAATTGTAACTTGATGAGGATATTCGAAAGGAGAAAAGCATGAAAAGTTATGATTTAGTGGTGATTGGCGGAGGACCAGCCGGCGTGAGCGCCGCCCGCACGGCGGCGATGCATCACAAGGCCGTCGCACTCGTGAATTCAGGCAGGGAGTTGGGCGGCGCCGGAATCAATACCGGCACGTTGCCCAGCAAGACACTGCGCGAAACGGCGCTCGCTTTGTCCGGCGCCCAATCCCGCAAATTGCTCGGTCTGGATATTACGTTGCGGCGCGAGGCGACCGTTACCGATTTCCTCCGTCACGAGCAAAACGTCAAAGCAGGTTTTAATGCCATGCTCGCGCAATGGACCGAGTCACTGAAAATTGATGTCTTCCCGGGCACCGCGGCCTTTGAAAATCCGCACGGCGTCCGGCTTACCAATCAGTTAAACGGCGGGCTGGCACTGGAAGGCGAAAAAATCCTGGTTGCCACCGGCTCGTCACCCTTTCGACCGCCGCAGTTTCCGTTTGGCCAGCCGCACATTTACGATTCAGACACCATCCTTAATTTGGACCGGTTGCCAAAGTCGCTGGCGGTGGTCGGCGCGGGAGTCATCGGCAGCGAATACGCCTGCATTTTCGCGGCGCTCGGCGTGGATGTGCATCTCATTGATGGCCGTGATTTGTTGCTGCCCTTTTTGGACGGGGAAGTTTCTCGCGCGCTCGGCGACGCGATGGAGCGCAACGGCATTTCTCTTCATCGAAACGAACGGGTTCAGGAGTGTGTTGTGGCGGGTCCGAACTTGATATCGCTCAAGCTGGCTTCCGGTGTCGAATTGGCGGTAGAAGCGGTCCTGGTGGCTTCTGGCCGAAAAAGCAATACGGCGGAACTCAATCTGCCGGCAGCCGGGGTGACCGTCGGCGAGCGCGGTCTGGTGCATGTGGACGAACATTACCGCACCTTGGTGCCGCATATCTACGCAGCAGGCGATGTGATTGGGTTTCCTGCCTTGGCATCCACGAGTATGGAACAAGGCCATCGCGCCATGTGTCACGCCTTCGGTCTGGAAGCGCGCGCTGGACTTCCGTCACTTCTGCCTACGGGCATTTACACGATTCCCGAAGTGGGCATGGTGGGCGAAACTGAGGAAACGCTTAAGAAGCAGGGCGTTGAGTACCTCGTGGGCCGCGCGCCTTACGGCAACAACATCCGCGGCCGCATCATCGGGGACGCCGGCGGCTTCCTCAAACTGTTGTTCCGGAAGAGCGACCTAAAGTTGATGGGCGTCCACGTTCTGGGTGAGAATGCCACGGATTTGGTGCACGTTGGCTTGATGGCAATGCTGTCGGGTGCGACGGCCACAATTTTCGACGAAGCTTGCTTCAATATACCAACCCTTTCCGAGCTCTACAAATACGCTGCCAGGGGAGTATTGTTCCAACAAGCCGACCAAAAACCATCGGAGAGAGATCTGCGAGAGGCTATAAGCGGTACCAAACAATAATTTTCGCACCCTTGATCATTTTCTTAAAAGGCCAAAGGAAGGCCCACAAAATACGCCAAACGAACAGACAATCCCAAAATCTCATCTCAAACAAAAAGTTCGACAATCAACTTTCAACCGGCAACGAGCATCCAGAACCTGGAAGCTTATTGCCGGGCCGTCCTGATGACGGCAGCGAAGGCAGGTTTGGGCTGGCAATTGCGGTCGAATAGTAGTGGATAACTCGTGCGACCTCGTACCGGCCAGTTATTGAGCCAGGAGTCGGCATCGGTCACTCCCCAGAAGGTCACGCGACTGATCTTGCTGCGATGCTTGACGAAGACTGAAAACAGGTCCGCGTAGCGTTGTGCCAATTGTTGCTGGACGGAATCAGGCAGTCCGTTGGGGTAAGGATTCAGTTTTGATTGCAGCTCAACATTCTCGGAAACGTCCGCACCATGGTTTTCCCAGGCGGAGGGCAGCACGTCGATGTCGAGTTCTGTGATCATGACCTTGATGCCAAGGGCGCCAAAGGCGGAAATGGTTTCATCCACCTCATTGGTCGCCGGCCAGCTCAAACTATCATGTTCCTGCAGACCAATAGCTGTTATCGGCACTCCGGCAGCCTGAAGTTTTTTGATCAAGGCCATGCCGCCCTGGCGTTTGGGGAGGTTCTCCAGCGAATAGTCATTGTAATACAACTGCACCTTAGGGTCGGCTTGGTGCGCAAATTGATATGCCTTAACGATATAATCGTCGCCAATGATTTTGCGCCATGGCGAATCGCGCAGTGTGCCGTCCTCATTCAAAGCCTCGTTTACCACATCCCACCCGCCGATTCTTCCCCGGTAATGTCCAACCACGGTAAAAATATGCTCCCGCATGCGTTGCAACAAGGTGGCGCGGTCCACCGGGTTGCCATCGCCGTCTTCAAAGACCCAACGCGGGGTCTGCTCGTGCCAGATCAGGTTATGGCCGACAATGAACATGCCGTGCCTCAGTCCAAACTTGACGTACCGGTCAGCCTGCGAAAAATCAAACTGGCCGGCAATTGGATGGACGGATCCCCATTTCAAAACATTCTCGGGGCTGATGGTGTTGAATTGTGCCAGGATAATGGCGTCGGCATTTGAATTTGCGCCGGTGAACTCCGAAGGATTCAACGCCGCGCCTATCCGGAAGTCATCCTTGAATGCTTCCTTCAGCGTGGCTTGCCCAAAAACTTTGGTGGCCAGGAAAATTCCACAGACACCCCAAAAAAGCTGCGCATACTTCTTCATAATTATCCTTCATCTTCAAACGGCGAGGATGCCTTTACGGCGCTCGGCCAGTTCATCGGCCATTTGAATCGTCATTTTTTTATTGATTTGATAGGCAATCAGCAAGAGGGTGCAAACGCCGAAAAGCGCGCCAACCACGAGTCCGCTGCAGACGCGGTACCCCTGCACCGCCGAGGCGGCATCGGGCAGCTTGGTGTCGTAGTTGAAAAACCATTGCATGATTTTGAGGAATGAAGATGAGCCGATGGCCAGTCCCGCCTTCAATCCGAAACCGATCGTGGCGAAAACCATGCCGGTAAAGCGGCGTCCGGTTTTCCATTCGGAATAATCCGCCACATCCGCGTAAATGGCCCAAATCAACGGAATGGTGGGCGCGTAAGCGATGGCGATGATCGCCGTCAGCGCCACCATGCCGCCGACATTGACTGGTGAAAGCGTGTAGAATGCGAGGGTGCCAAGGCAGGCCAATCCGAACCCCGTGACCGCCACGGCTTTCTTGCCAAATTTTTTTGCCAGGGGGGCCGAGAGCAAAATGACGACGATGGTAATGCCAGTGCCAAGCATGTTGATGAGGCTATTAGCCACGTCAGCAACATTGGAATTCGGCACGTCCGACCGGTCGCCGTGAACGATGCAGCCCAGCGTGTCCAGAATGCCACCGGAGGACGAAGCCCCAGCCGCCGAGACCAAACCGATTTTTTGAAGCCAGTCGTAGAGGGCACCCTTGTCCGCGTAATGATGATAATAATTGTAGAGTGCGCCGCCTCGAAACGAGAGGATGCAGAAATGGCAGAGCGTCATGAGAAACATGACCTTCCACGGATTATTTTTCAACAAATTGACAAAGTCCTGCCTCGGCGAGGCTTTCTCCCGGTTGACCGGTTGAATGCGCTCACGGGTGGTCGCGAAGGTTATCAGAAACAGCAGCAAGCAAAGAACGGCCCAGATCATCATCGTTACCTGCCATCCATGCTGGCGGTCATGACCGATCGAGAATTTTGCCACCAGGGGAAGGGTGAAACCGCCGACGATGAATTGTGCCGCGTTCACCGCGATGAAACGATACGAATTCAGCCGGGCCCGCTCGACCACATCGCCGGTCATGACACCCCCCAGGGCTGCGTACGGCATGTTGTTCATCGAATACAACGTCATCAACATGGTGTTCGTGATCACGGCATAAATGATCAACGACGCCATGTTCCAGCCTTTTGGCGTGGTGTAAGCCAGGATCATGATGATGCACCAGGGCACGGCAGTGAACAAAACCCAGGGGCGGAATTTGCCCCAGCGCGTCTGTGTGCGATCGGCCAGAATGCCCACGATCGGATCCGCCACGGCATCCCATAATCGAGGCCACAAGAGAATCGCGGCAGCAGCACTGGCCGTGAGGCCGAAAACGTCCGTATAAAAATTCGTTTGGAAGAGAATCATCGTCATGAAGACGAAATTCGCGGCGGCGTCGCCGCCGCTGTAGCCTGCCTTTTCCAGGAACGAAAGTTTTTGGGCGCTGGCGCTCATATTTTATTGTTGCACCGTTAAAATAACTTTCTGCAAATCGCCGTCGCGCGAAGAATTGCCCACCATGATTTCGAATTCACCGGGTTCAACGACGTATCTCATCTTCACATCGTAGAAAGCGAGCGATTCGGGTGTAATGGGGAGCGTGACGGTCCTGGTTTCCCCGGGTTCGAGCCACAACTTTTGGAAACCTTTCAATTCCTTGACCGGCCGGGTAACTGAACTGACGAGATCACGGATATATAACTGCACGACTTCACTGCCCCTGCGCCGTCCCGTATTCGTGACGTCCACCAGAACGTGCGTGGTTCCGGCGCGTCTGATTATTTTCTTCGTCAGGCGGAGATTCGTGAACTCGAAATGGGTGTAGCTCAGGCCGTAACCAAACGCGAACAGCGGCGACACGGCATCGAACAAATAGCCGCGGCGCGCCGAGGGCTTATGGTTGTAGAACACCGGTAGGTGCCCGGCGGAACGCGGAAAAGAAATCGGCAGCTTGCCGCCCGGGTTGACATCGCCAAAAAGGACTTCTGCAACCGCGCGTCCGCATTCCTGGCCCAAATACCAGCACTCAAAAATCACCGGCACATTTTGCGCAACAGCATTAATCGAAAGCGGTCGGCCGTTGAAGAGGAAAACGATCACGGGTTTGCCGGTCGCGAGCATCGCCTGGACCAATTCATCCTGCCGCCCGATCAACTCAAGGCTTGTGCGGTCACCCATGTGTTTGAGCGACCAGGCCTCGCGCGAAGTCTGTTCGTTGCCGCCGATGGCGAGAACAATCACATCGGCCTGTTTGGCGATTTCGATCGCCTGGGTGATCTGCCGTCGATCATCGACCGGATTGCTTGAGGCCACCTCATCCTTGTTCCACGAACCGCCCACGGTGATCTGGCAACCTTCGCTGTGCAACACCTTAACGCGGTCGCCCACCCTGGCCTTGATGCCTTCAAGCACGGTCACATTGTGTTTGGGAACGCCGCTGTAACCGCCGAGCAGGCTGCGATTCGCGTTCGGCCCGATAATCGCAATGCTTTTCAGTTTTGTCAGATCAAGCGGAACGACGTCGTTTTCGTTCTTTAACAAAGTGATGGTTTCGCGCGCGGCCTGCAGCGCGAGTTCGCGGTTGTCATCGCTGCCGACAATTTGAGAGGCGGCATCAGGATCGACATAAGGATCGTCGAACAATCCCATTTTGAATTTCCAATACAGCATCGGGGCGACCAGCGCGTCCAGTTGCGATTCTCTCAAGACTTTTTTGCGGACCAATTCGACGAGATGCAGGTAACAATCCGGTTCAGGAAACTCGATGTTTACACCGGCCTTGACGGCCAGCGCGCATGCCTCCCGTTTGTCCCTGGCGACGAAGTGTCCGTGGGTATCCGCGCGATGGTGCAATTCCCAAATCGCATAATAATCCGAGACCACGAACCCCGTGAAGTTCCATTCCTGGCGCAATACCGTGCGCAGCAACCATTCGCTCGCGTGCGAGGGCACCCCGTCAATCTCGTTATAGCTCGCCATTACACTGATGACCCCGCCCTTCTGGATGGCGTCCTTGAAGGGGTGTAAAAACGTTTCGCGCAATACGCGCTCGGAAACATTCACCGGGGCGCAATTCATGCCGGATTCCGGCTGGCCGTGGGCGGCGAAATGTTTGAGCGTGGCAATGACACGCTTTTTGTCCTTGAAGGACGCGTCCCCTTGAAAACCGCGCACGGCGGCGATGGCGAGTCGCGTGTTCAAATGCGGATCTTCGCCGTAGGTTTCCTCCACGCGCCCCCACCGGGGGTCACGGGCCACGTCCACCACCGGTGTCAGCGCCTGGTGGGCTCCGCGCGCACGCGTCTCCTCGGCAGTCATGGTGAACAGTCTTTCGATGAGTTCAGGGTTAAAGGTTGCTCCCAGTCCGATCGGTTGGGGAAAGCTCGTCGCGCCAATCGCCGCGTGGCCGTGCAAACATTCCTCATGGAAAATCACCGGAATGCCAAGCCGCGAATTCTCGATGAAAAATTTCTGGATGGCATTCGCGAGTTCAGCCGTCTCACGGGCATTTTTGCCGATGCCTGCATCCGTCGGCACACTGCCGGCATCGCTGGGCCGGCCGACCTGGCCAAGGCCATGGCCTTTTTTAAAACTGGACTTCGCCTTTTGCAGGTCGAAGTTTCCGGAGGCATCCAGCAGCCGGGTCGCTTTTTCCTGCCAGACGCACATCATCTGCGCCGCCTTTTCCTCCAAGGTCATGCGCCCCAGCAAATCCTTCACGCGCCGGTCAATTGGTGCGACTGAATTCTGGTACAGCGGCCTCTTGGCCGGAGACTTCTTTTTCATTTCAAGATTTCCAAGTTCAATGATTGGGATTTAATGAAACGTATTCTGATACCAACCTGTGTTCCATGGCAATGTCTGGCGTCAGCGCTTTTCGACAATACCGGAATGGCCCGCAGTATTTCAGCGTCCACTTCTGGCGGGAATAGACGATGTTACGATTCGCATGCATACTTTTCAAAACCCCTCCAAGTCCCTCATGGTCATTGGTGAAAGCTTTCCGGTGGACCGAAATAACATGGTTTCGCCCGGTCCGGATTAACAATCAGCTTTTGCAGGACCACGCCCGGATCAACCATCCAAAATTTCAGCGTATGTTCACCAGATTCTGCCAGCTCAAGATTGACCTTAACTTTTCGGACACTGTCTTTCACCGAAGTTGCCCAATCCGATGGTGAGTTTTGCCCCAGCGCATCAATCACCTGCGGAGGTTGGTCATCAAAAGAAATGGCAAAACGCAGGCCGCGTCCCGGGACAAAGTTCAAGGTCGGCGAGAGGATGGCCTCGACTTCGATCTGGCCCTCGTCAAACAAAAACATTTGGTATTCCAGGCAGGGGGAATTCTGTGGTGGCAACACGCTGGCAGCGGTAACGGGAAAAATGGTCATGGCCGAAGCGGTTTCACCAAGACCATCAATTTTAGCCCAATGCGCAGATTCGGCATCGATTTTTGTCGTAAAGTGCTCCGCTGCGATGGACACATAGCCGTCCGCCTCCACGAAACCGTGGCTGGTTTCGAGCGCGGGTTCTTCGGGATTGAAAGAATTTACTTTCAAGACAACTTCATTGGTCAATGCACCAGTAATTTTGATCCACCCGCTGGCGGAGCCCATTGGGGCTTGTCGCGGATCCACACTGACCCAGATGCGAGCTTCCTTCTCAATGGTTCCCTGCGCTTGGCTCAGCCGAATCCACGGAGCTGAGGTGCTGGCGGAAAATTTGAAAGCGATGCTTCCCCGGTTGAAAACGTCAAAATAACGCGACTGACGGTTGAACTTGTCGAATCCCGGCAAAACCGCCATGGTGGAAAAATCCGGCCAGCTATTGGTCGAACCTTCGACGGCAACGCCCATGTCAGCTTTCGCAGGAATGTCGATGGTGGTGACCTGCGGCATGATGTTGGTCTCCGGCTGCTGCCATCCAGTGTAGCCGATGTGCGTTTGATCCATCATATGATCCCATTTTCCATCAGCTAATACATGGTTATAGTAGGCAGACAAATCGGCGTCAGCCTGGAATAATGAGTGCGCCGCCGCCGCCAAATCATTCGCGCTCGCCCGCCCCTGACGCGCGTATAGCCGATTTTTTGCCACGTCAATATATAGCTCGTTGACTTGCTCGCAGGCCTTTATCGGATACAGTACAAGCTCAAAGAAAGCGTCGCGCTCATCCTCTGGCAGTTCACGGGAGATGCGCTCCGCATAGGCGGCGATTGATTTCCAACCGAGAAGAATTCGATCGGCTTCCTGATAATTGACTAGACTGAAAGTTTCGGGCGCGAGCAACTCCGGTTTTCGCCAGCCGTTGAATCGCGTGTACTGGTCCAGAACTCGGCCAATCTGCCTCGCATTCGCAGGGCCAAACTGCTGTTCCGCCCACAGTCGGGTAAATTCTGGAATTCTTTCCTTCTGCCAGAGAGACGGATCCCAGGCGAAATTGAGAAAGAAACTGATGGGCAGTTCTTTTAACTTGAGGCTGCCGACATTCACAATCCAAATCTGGTCGGCGCCATATTGGTCCGCGAGGTTCATTTGTTCCCAGATTTTGGGAAGGGGAACTGTGTTCACCCATTTGTAACTGCGCGGATCGCCGACGTAATCGCAATGGTAGTAAACCCCTGCGCCACCACTGCGCCGTCGCTCGTCAGCTGTCGGCAGCCGGCGAAGATTGCCCCAATTGTCATCGGACCAGAGCAATGTGACATCATCCGGCACGCGCATGCCTTTTTCGTAATACTCCTGCACTTCCTTATAGAGCGCCCAAACCTGCGGCACGGATTCGGCATTGGTTTGATACACATCGGCGATAATCTGTCGCTGGGAGGCTACAATCCTTTCCAGCAATGCGATGTTGGCGGTGGGCGACATTGGTGAGTCCGTTTTCCCGCGCATGGCAATAGTGATGAGGTTCGAGTAATCTTTAGCTCGCTCCAACCCTCCGCGCCAGAACGTTTCGAGTTCATTCGAATGGGTTTCAAAATTCCATTCGTGCGCCGAGTAGCCCGCACGGTACCATTCCTTGTCAGCGCGCATCATCGGCTCGACATGCGACGTGCCCATGACGATGCCGTATTCATCCGCGAGCTTTGGATTTGCGGGATCATCTTCATTGAACGCATTGTTCCACATCGCCGGCCAGAGATAGTTAGCTTTCAAGCGGAGCAACAGTTCGAAAACATTGGTGTAAAATTGATGATTGAAACCGCCATATTTTTCTTTGGCCCAACCGCCAAGTGAAGGAAATTCATCATTCAGAAAGATGCCGCGATATTTCACGGCGGGAGGTCCTTGAATATATTTGCCGGGCTTTACGAACAGCGAATCGCGGCGCGGCGCGGGTACATCGGCCCAGAAATACCACGGTGAAACGCCGGCTTCCTCAGATAAATCGTAGATGCCATAAATCGTACCACGCTGGTCACTGCCGCAAATCACCAGGGCGTTGGTAATACCAGGAAAGGGGTCTGGCACCACCTGGATGAAAAAGGATTCCCAGCGATTCGTAATGTCGGAGACATCAATTTTCCGTGAAGCAATCAATGCATCGATCATTGCGCTACGGCCAATTGTGCCGGCGATGATGACATTGGCTCCCAGATCGACCTGCGCGGTTGCCAATCCAGGAGCAATAGCCGTGAGTCGTTCTAGGTCGGTCTGTAAATTGTGCGCCGCAATGACGACTCCGGAAAAATCGTTAGTATCCACATACAATGTGGCCGCGGCATGATTCTGGCAGACAGCGAAGCCTCCGTTGACGGGGGCGGTTTCGACGTATTGAACCTGTCCGAGGGCAAAACATTTTACGCCCGCTGCCAGCCACAGAAGCAGGAGCAAGGCTTTGTCCAGACCGATGGCGGCTCGAATCATAATCGAGTTCGTAGAAGTGCCGGACAGTCGCACTCCAGGTGGCCTCTAAATTTGTTCAAATGCATCAGCGCAGATCAGAGTTACTGACGAAGGCAATCCTTTGGCTGTCGGGTGACCAGGAAGGAACATTCATGGTGCCCTGCCCGCCATACACATAAGCGATCACCCTAGGTTTGCCACCGGCGGCAGGCATGAGCCGGATATAAACTTGCTTATAGTACGGATGATCAGTCGGACTGACATCGCTGCCGTAGCTCAAAAACACAAGCCATCTTCCGTCCGGTGAGATATGAGGAAACCAGTTGTTAAATTCATCGTCGGTCACTTGCTCCTGATCGCCGCCATTTGGGTTCATGCGCCAGATCTGCATTTTTCCGGAGCGGCTGGAATTGAAATAAATATACTTCCCATCCGGCGAATATTCCGAGCCATCGTTCAAGCCATCCGCAGTAGTCAGACGGATTTCGGAGCCGCTGCCGTCGCTGGCGATCTTGTAGATGTCGTATTTCTGATTCCGGCCCCCGGTGTATACCAAAAACTTGCCGTCCGGTGACCATCCATGCAGGTATGAAGGGCTCAACGAAGTAATCTGCCTGGCCTCTCCGCCACCAGCGGGCAACGTGAAGATTTGAGACTGCCCGCCGTGACCCGCGCTTTGGTCGCTTACGCCCAGCATCGTGCCGTCAAAGGAGAGCACATGATCGTTGTTGTTATTGATCGCCCCGCCGGTATCGATCCAGGCGCTCTGTTTCGTGAGCAGATCGAAGCGGCACAGACGTCCCCAGCCTTCAGCCCGGCCACTGACGTTGTAAATTAAATCACGGTTGTCGCGCGTCCAATTAGGGGCTTCAAACGGCTGGGCTGAACTATAAAGTTTTTGCAGCCGACCACTTTGCACGTCGAGAACTTCCAGCACACTGCCGATATAATCCCGATAGGGTGTAAAATCGAACTTGGCCGGACGAATCAACCGCACGTCCCGGAACACCGCGCTTTCACTAACGTCACCATTGTGAGAACAGATGAACAAACCGGCGAAGACATCATCGCCGAGATCCAAGTTGGTGAGTTCGACGTTCACGAAGGGATCACCGTAGCGGGCGGCTGAAAAAATATAGATGCCGCCGCGCCGTTCGAACTGGAGGACGTCGGCATTGGTGATAGACAGCTTAATTTCCTCGGTGTTTGCTCCTTTCGACGGACGATACTGCAACGAAGTGAGTCCGCTGCCGTGTTCGGCACAGTCCGCATAGGGAGCATCCGGCTCGAGACTTGGCCGCACCATCCAGCCAACTTTGCGATGCTCGACGGCTCCTTGGCCGATGAATTGCACGCGGGTGCGGAGGATGAAATCGCCATTTAATTTTTTCCAGACAAAGTGGAATTGGTCGCTGCCAAACCACATGTTCGTTCCGGCGCCGGTGAGCGTGTATTCCTGATGGTCGGCGTGATACACGGCGGAGCCGGGAAGTTTGGGGGAGCCGACGCCGGTTTGTCCGTCGAAATCACCCACGGAAGCTGTTTGGGCAGAGGCCATCGAAACCAGGGACGAAAGAAAAGTTGACATGATGAGAAACTTTTGGAAATGAATTTCAATTTTCATAGACAAGTTAGTCGGGTTGTTTTTGGGGAGCTGGTGTTCGTAGGTAATTTTCCGCCCAATTCAAGAATACGGGCCAATTAGGCTCGTCGGTATGTCCGCCCGGATGCTGACGAAAGGCGATATCGCCGTCAACCAAGGCCGTTCCAATGGGTGGCAGATTGGTTGTCCCCAAATCCTTTTTTCCGAGCAAGGTGTAAACCGGACCGGCGGCGCCAGCGGCCATAAACATCCCGCGGGCATCAGCCCAACCGTCACCCTGCGTCGAGCCACCGCCAATAAAAACCGGACGCGGGGCACAGAGCGCGATCAATTCGTGTGCATCCACCGGGAGGTCACTCCAATTCAGAGGCCCGGCGTATTTCAAGAAGTTACCCGCCATCCAATGATATTCTCCGCTGCCGGCAACATTTTCCACCGTTTCACCCCAGTTGCGGCGATAGAGTTTGGCACCGCCTTCGCCGGAGGAACTGATGTAGGCAATCGCGAACCTGGGGTCATAAGCCATGGCCACCAGCGCAGCTTTGCCGTACCGAGAATGGCCTTCGATCCCGATGCGATGGACGTCTACGGCCTGATTGGTCTCGAAATAATCCAGCACTCGGCTCGCACCCCAGGCCCACGCGCGCAGAGCACCCCAATCACCCGGTTGGCGCGGTTGTCCCCGGTTCATCAAACCAATGATTCCGTTTGTCAAGCCGGCGCCATTGTCCGCCTGGATACTGGTTGGTGTGAGCATCGCGTAGCCCCAGCCCCGGGCAAGCACCTGCCGCTGCCAGGGCACGGAGTTGGGATCGAAAACGGGCCGGGCAAAAACATTTGTGCCTCGGAGGCGGTTAAGATTCTGGAAGTTAAAAGTTAATTGCATAATCACCGGCACGGGTGTGATGGCGTTGGCTGGCGTCGCCAATGTGAGCTGAATGTTGACTGGAATGTTGGTATCAAGAGCATCGTCCACCCGGCCGATTAGCCTTTTAACGACGATAGGCACCGCCCCATTGGTTTCCAAGATCTGGCTCGCGATCAGCCAATCGACGGCAGGCGTATTCGAGGGCACCTGGCCATAGATTTCGCGATTAAAATCCTCCACGATTTCCGGTCGCCGCCGATCCCACCACATTACCGGCGTCATCACTTTCTCGCCATCGCGAAGGACCAGCGGGTCCGGCAGATCTGGAAATGGGTTGGCCTTGGTTTCGTCATAATTGGCGTAAAATGGCGAGTTGGTGTCGCTGCCGTCCCTGCCACGTCGAAGGGAGGAGATTCTCAACAAATCCATCATTCTCTGATGGTCAACCTCCGTGGCTGGATTGTTTCCACCAAAATATTGACGAGATGCCCCGGGCGCATTTGTCGCTGCGTTTGCGGCGTCAACCTCAACGATTGTCAACGCCAACCAAACCGCAACAACCGGACAAAGAAACCGCCGATGATTGTTTGGATTCATATTCGAACACGTCCCAATCTTCCGCCAAGACGGTGGACATCCCGAGGTTTGATTTTGTTTGCTGAATTGATGCGGAAATTGCACTTAAAATCCAGCGCATATTTAGGGGACATACTGGGGTTCATTCACTAAACAGTTTTATTTTTGGCGACGGAATGGACAAAGCTACGAAATGCATGGCGAATAATTCCATCAGGCACCTGCAGATTCGAAGGAACGACGTCCAGAAAATCACGGCGAAAATTGAATTCAAAGTTGGGCAAGGGATCCAATTTCGCAGATAAAATCCGTTGACAAAATATTTGGTTGATTTATTGTTGTGGCCAACAACAAATCGCCGTTAAACAAGCCATGGGCTCCCATGCGCAAGATTGACTTATCAAATTTTCAGGTCGCTACGAGTGAGACCGCCCGCGATATCAACCGCCGGATAGTGTTGAACCTGATCCGCAAGCATCAGCCGATTTCACGGGCCGATCTATCACGACATACCGGACTGCAACGCAGCACGGTTTCCGCGATCGCCGAGCAATTGATTTCCGAGCGCTGGGTGGCAGAAGGTGCGGTCGATAATGTTCCCCGCGGTCGCAAACCCACTTTCCTGCATCTGAATTCCAAACGAGCGGGCATTTTTGGCATCAATGTGCGGCCCTTTACCATTAATATGGCGCTGGCGGATTTGGAAGGAAGATTCCTGGTGCAGGAGACCATGCTGACGCCTGCTTCTCCAGACGAATTCGTGGAGCAAATCAGCCAGCGCATCCATGACTTGAAAAAATTGTACCCGGAAATGTCCTACGAAGGTGTGGGCGTCAGTCTGCCCGGGCGTGTCGATCTATCATCGCAGCGCTTTGTTTTCGCACCCAATTTGGGCTGGAAAAGGGAAGATCTCAAAGAACAGCTGGAGACGACCACGGGTCTCCCCGTCGAACTGGAAAACGAGGCAAACGCTTGCGTTTTGTCGGAATTCTGGTTTGGGGGTCACAGTGAAAGTATTCGCAATATCATCGCGGTGGCCGTGTCAGAAGGTATCGGTGTGGGCATGGTGTTGAATGGCCAGCTGGTTCGCGGAGCGTCTGGCCTGGCGGGAGAGTTTGGGCATGTTGCGATCAAGGAGAGTGGCCCTAAATGCGGCTGCGGCAATCAGGGTTGTTGGGAGGTCTATGCGTCGAATTCGGCAGCTTTGCGTTTTTATCAGCAAAAAGCGTCCAACCGTAGGAAAAAGAGTTCAGCCGCAATCCCACCGGCCACCGCCGACGAGTTTGATGAACTCATCAAGCTGGCGGAACATGGCAATCCGAATGCAACTGAGGCAATTGAGGAAATGGCACACCACCTCGGAGCCGGCATGTCGATGCTGGTCACGGGGCTGGCACCGGATCTAATCGTCGTCGTGGGTGAGGTCACCCGATTGTGGGATCGGGTCGGAGCCATCATCAACCAGGAAATCCAGCGCCGGTCATTCACTCATGCCACCACCCGGGTGATCGCCAGCGGCCCGGCGCCATTACCGCGACTGCGCGGCATCATTGCCATGGTATTGCAGAAACGCTTTGGCGCGCCACAAACCATTTGAAGCAGACGAATGAAGCAACCTCATCACCCATATTGTTTGCTATGACAACAAATCAAAACCTAATGATTATCAAGATTGAATCTCAGGCAGCCATCATCGGAACCGAATTTGATAATACTCCTGTAGAGCGGGCGGAAAACCGTGTCCCTCACGAATCACCGCCAGGGAAGCTTGCTGCGGAAGTCATCGAGAGGATCGGGAACAGCGTCGACTTTATGCACTCGCATTTGAGCGAGCCCCTGCAAGTGTCAACACTGGCAAGTGTCGCGAACATTTCCGCTTCACATTTTTTTGCAATGTTCAAGCGCTTGATGGGTTGTGCGCCGATTGAATTCTTTATCAGTTTGCGCATGCGCCGAGCCTGCGACTTGCTGGACGAAACCGCGCTAAGCGTGAAAGAAGTGGCGGCAACATTGGGCTATGACGATCAATTCTATTTTTCACGCGTCTTCAAATCGGCCACGCAAATGCCACCCACACACTACCGTGTGCTGGATGACGCAGCGCGTTCCACGATTAAGGCTCGACTAGCGCCGGTGTACAATCGGTTGCCTGGCAACGACGTCAAATCCCTCGGTTTGACAATTTCCGGCCACGAATTTTCAACGTCGCAAACGATGACCAACGATTAGGTCAAAAGTGATTACAAAGCTAATCATCTCCGCCAGCCGGCAAATTCTTTTGAGTCTAAAAACAGCTCATTTTCCCGCGCGATTTCAGTTTGACCCAACTGGGCCAAGGGTCGGTCGTAGAATAGTCCATATCAGCCATAGTTTTGTCTATTCCAATCAAATGGCGCTTTGTCATATTGAATCGGTCGGCACATTACAAGACTTGGATGGCCATAACAACTGAGTAAGAACAACCTGTGTGGAACGGAAAACCGGCCGAAGTTACTTAGAGTTAGTCGCGGTTTCATAAAATGATTTAGTAGTCACTTTCAAACAACGCCGGTCATCGATTTGCGGTGACGGCTGTCCCAATTGTCGTTATAAATTCTTCCGTAACCTATGACCACTGCTTTCCAAAACATCCCCAAAATCAGATACGAAGGTGCCGTTTCGAAAAACCCGCTGTCGTTCAAGCATTATAACGCGGAGCAAATTGTCGAAGGCAAAACCATGCGCGAACACCTGCGTTTTGCCGTGGTTTACTGGCACACGTTTCGCGGCACCGGTAGCGATCCGTTTGGCGCCGGAACCATGCAGCGTCCCTGGGACGACGGCAGTAATTCGGTCGAGAATGCGCAAAACCGGGCGCGTGTGGCCTTTGAATTCATCGAGAAACTAGGAGCACCCTTTTATGCCTGGCACGACCGCGACGTGGCACCGGAAGGAAAAAGCCTGGCAGAATCGAACAAGAACTTCGATGCCGTGGCGAAGGTGCTCAAAGAAGAACAGAAACGCACGGGTATTAAATTGCTTTGGGGAACTGCCAATTTATTTTCCAATCCGCGTTTTGTTCACGGCGCGAGCACGAGCTGCAACGCTGATGTTTTCGCCTATGCCGCGGCACAGGTGAAGAAGGCACTTGAGGTTACTCACGAACTCGGTGGCGCCGGTTACACTTTCTGGGGCGGGCGCGAGGGCTATATGACTTTGCTGAACACGGACATGAAACGGGAGCAGGAGCACCTTGCCCGATTCCTGCATCTCGCTGTGGCTTACAAGAAGCAGATCGGCTTCAAAGGCCAGTTTTACATTGAGCCGAAGCCGAAGGAACCCACCAAGCACCAGTACGACTCTGACGCGGCGGCGTGCCTGAATTTTTTACGCGAGTACGATTTGTTGCCGCACTTCAAACTGAACATAGAAACCAATCACGCGACGCTGGCTGGTCATACCATGCAACATGAACTGGAAGTTGCGGGTGCCGCGAAGGCATTGGGTTCAATTGACGCGAACACAGGCGACGAATTGCTCGGTTGGGACACAGACCAATTTCCGACCAACATCTACCTTACCACATACACGATGCTCACCATTTTAAAACTTGGCGGGTTGACCACGGGCGGCGTGAATTTCGATGCCAAAGTCCGGCGAGAAAGCTTTGAACCCATTGACTTGTTCCATGCGCACATCGGCGGCATGGACGCGTTTGCCCGCGGATTGAAAATTGCCGCAGCGATTCGCAAAGATGGGCGCCTGGCTAAATTTGTGAAACAACGCTATGCGTCTTGGGATTCCGGCATCGGCGCGAAAATTGAGTCTGGCAACGCAAGTTTGAAGGAAATCGAAGCTTACATTCTCAAACAAGGCGAGGTCGCTCCGAATACGAGCGGTCGCCAGGAATTTCTTGAGAACCTCATCAACGAGTTTATTTGATCTCAATTCGTGCGAATAAAAGTGTTTTGTTATTGCTGCCTGCTGTTCGCCACGTTGGTCACCAACATCGTCGCGGGCGCTGCTGACAAGCCACTCGTCAGCCCAATGTTTGGCGACAACATGGTTCTGCAACGCGGGAAGTCCATCCGCTTTTGGGGTTGGACCAAGCCGGGTGAATCGGTCTCGGTTGAACTGGACGGTAAAACGGCAACAGCCGTCGCGGCGCCGGACAGCCGTTGGCAGGTGGAAATGAAATCACCCGCACCGGGTGGTCCTTACACTGTCAAAATCATCAGCCCGGGGCAGCAGGTGATTTTGCATGAAATTCTCGTGGGCGACGTCTGGCTATGCGGGGGACAGTCCAATATGGAGCTGGGCTTAGCACGCACGCGGCATGGTACAAATGAAATCGCAGCTGCCGACCATCCAGAGATCAGGCTATTCAAAGTTCAGTCGCAAGTCGCCTATTCGCCGGCGCTCGTGCCGCAAGGAACGTGGAAAATCTGTTCACCCCAAACCGTGGCGGAGAACGGCGGCTTTTCGGCTGTGGCTTATTATTTTGGGATGAAGTTACAAGACGAATTGCATGTGCCGATTGGTCTGATTGAGGATTGCGTTGGCGGCACGCCGGCGGAAAGCTGGATTAGCCCTGAATCCCTGCATAAGTTAGGAGATTTTGACGAGCCGCTGGCGGAGATCCAGAGGCTGCACGCCCAAGGCGGGCCAGAATACGGAAGCTTTCTCATGCACTGGCTGGATGAATACGATATCGGGTTGAAAAACTCCGGCTGGGCGGCGCCTGATTTGGACGAATCCGGCTGGCAAAGCGTGCGCATTCCAGGTGGTTTTTCAGATTCGGGCCTGGCCGATGAGCCGGGAATATGCTGGTTTCGCAAGGAGTTTACCCTGCCCGACCCATTGCCGCCGGGCTTGGCGGTTCTTCACCTTGGCTCGATTGACAAGATGGACACTTCTTACTTGAACGGCCATTGGGTGGGCGCGAGTTCCTGGGTTGAAAATCCACGCACCTATTTCATCGCCGAGGGCCTGCTGCATCCCGGCCGGAATGTGCTGGCGGTGCGAGTCTTTAAACTGAAATCGGGCGATGGATTTCTCGGAAGACCGGATGAAATTCGTCTTACTTTGGGAAATGAAACCAGTATTCCCCTGGCCGGGGAATGGAAAGGAAAGTTGAGCGTGGACGCCCGTCCGCCACATCCCCTGCCCTTGACTTCCGAGAATTATCCCACCATGCCGGCCGTGCTTTATGAGGGAATGATAAAGCCTGTGGCGCCGTTTACGATTCGCGGGGCGATCTGGTATCAAGGCGAGGCAAACTTTCAACGCGCGCACCAATACCGGGTTCTGCTGCCGATGCTGATCAGCGACTGGCGACAGTTGTTCCAGGAAGGAGATTTCCCATTCTACATCGTCAGTCTGCCGGCGTTCATGCATCACCGCGATGAAGCCGGCGACGATGCCTGGGCAGAGTTGCGCGAGGCGCAGGCATTGACAGCACAGAAGGTGAAGAATTCCGCCCTGGCCGTCACTGTGGACACTGGCGACCCGGATAACATTCATCCGCAGGATAAAGAGGTGGTTGGAGATCGGCTTGCGCTCTGTGCACTGGCTGGCGCTTACAATGAAAAGATCACCAGCGCGGGACCAACTTATGATTCAGTCTCAACCTTGCCTGGAGCGCTCAAAATTCGATTCAAGCACACTGAAGGCGGATTGGTTGTCAAAGGCGGAAAGCCAGGGGAATTTTGCGTCGCTGGAGCAGACCGCAAGTGGCATTGGGCCGACGCCAACATAGAAGGCGATTGCGTCGTGGTGTCCTCCGCCGATGTGCCCGAGCCAGTGGCGGCGCGTTATGCCTGGCAGGCGTATCCTGTGGCGACTCTCTATAACGGGGCTGGATTACCGGCTGTGCCATTTCGTACGGATGATTGGCCCGGCCTGACGGATCAGGCGAAGCCGTGGTGAGCGAAGCGCCCGGTAAGTCTCAGTCTTTGAGTGTTTTCAAACCGGCCTGTAAATAACCGAGCGCGTAAGCCATCCCGGCGTGCCAAGGCGCGGCGCAACTCATCTGTGGCGCATGGTCGGGAATGATGACGCCAGTGAAATGATTCTTGTTCAGGATCCGCAGTACGCGCAGCACGTCCACTTCGCCATCATCAATAAAGGTCTCCTTATAAAATGGCACTTTATCTCGCACGTTTCGCAAATGGACGTAAGCCAGTTTGTTTTGACGACTGTAAGTGTCCACCGCCGCATAGACGTCGCCTCCCGTCATCTCGGCAATGGTGCCGACGCAAAACTCGAGGGCGTTGCGCGGACTTGGCTTCAAATCCAGCAACTTCTGATACAAATGCGGCTGGTAAACCAGGCGCGGCTGGGAGCGAACGGTCGGCAGCGGCGGATCATCCGGATGCGCAGCCAGAGTGACACCGGCGGCCTCGGCCACCGGGATTAATTCGTCCAGAAAGTATTTTAGTCGCGACCACAGCTGTTCGGAAGTCGCCGGAGGAACATTGCCCGGCGGGGCGTTGCGATCATAAACCATGTTCCAAACCATGCCGTTTGGCAGCGGCTGATCGACTGGACCATCCATGCCCACGGACTCGGCGTCGCCCCGCGCAAACCGGCCCTTGATTCTGCCGGCAACGCCGGCGACGGAAAAATTGTAGCCAAACACCGGAATGCCGGCGCGCCCGACATTGCGGATAATGGTCTTTAGATTCTCAATCTGCCGGGATTTTTCAGGCCCATCCAACAATACATCGTGCCAATGGGCCGGGTCGAAATTTTCAATAGCTTCGAGTTCAAGTCCGGCAGCGTTGATCTCCTTTTTGATGGTCGCAAGTTCCCCGTAAGTCCAGAGTTTGTCCGGGTCGCCAGCCAGCCCCCATCCGGAATCATCACCGACCGGCTGGTCACCGTGCAGGTTGCTGCGCGAGGAACGGAAGTAATCCACCAGATGGATAATCAAG
>JBEKMT010000084.1:0-20373 GCA_050008355.1 Verrucomicrobiota bacterium | reverse complement strand
TGTTATTATACCAACCTATAACCGGGCGAAGACCATAGAAAGGGCCGTCAACAGTGTTCTGGCCCAAACCTGGAAAAAACTTGAAGTTATTGTGGTGGATGATGGATCAACTGACCGGACGGATGATATTCTCACCGCGTATGGAAATAAGATCCGGGTGATTCACCAGCAAAATGGCGGGGTCAGTGCCGCCCGAAACACGGGAATTAGGAACGCCACGGGCGAAATCATATCATTTTTGGACTCGGACGACGAATGGCTGCCTGAAAAAACAGAACGGCAGGTGAAAATGCTTCAGCTCACGAAGTCATCAGGGGTCGTCTGTTGCATTTGCAATGCGCGGATGCTGTTTTCAACGGGAACCGTGACTTCATTTCAGACGGCCCGTTTATATCCGAAGCAATCAGAAGGCATATGGAATAATCCGGGGCAGGTTTTGTTGGACCGTTTCCTTCTCTTCAATCAGGTTGTCGCCGTTTGGCGGAAGGCCCTCGACCAAAGCGGATATTTTCGCGAAGATTTGCGGATAATGGAAGATTACGATCTGGCGTTGCGGCTAGCCTTGGCCGGTCCTTGGGCGTTTATTGCTGATCCAATGATGGTCTGGCATGAGGATGCGGGCAGCGGTTTGTCCCGGAATATTGATCAGTTGGACATCCGTCGGCGCACTCTTCAAATTTTGGATGACCTTAGTCGCTCCGCCCAGTTCGGGTCGCTATTGACGGGCGTTCAGTTGTCCCACCGCCGCCTTCTTTTGGAGCAGGAAATTGAGGCACTCGTCATGTTATCGAAATCAAAAGGTGTTCGTTCTTTGGTCGGCCAGCTTCTGCTATGGTGCCTTAAATGCTACGGAGCAATTTATCGGCGGTTACCATTTACGGCGCGGATGATCACTCGCGTCACCGGGAACACATGAAAAACTTGAGTGGCGACCCATACCGGCATGAGCCTTAAGTCCCAGGTAGCTCACGGACTGAAGTGGCAGGCAATTAGCATTGTCGGACGCCAGGTGCTTTCCCTTGTGGTTTTCACCACACTGGCGCGGTTGTTGTCGCCCTCGGCATTTGGCCTGATTGCCCTCGTTGGTGTCTACCTGGGATTTGTGTCCATGTTTATTGATCAGGGCATGGGTATGGCCATCATCCAGCGACCGGATTTGGAGCCGGCGCATCTCGACACCGCTTTCTGGTTTAACGTTGGTTGTGCGTTGGCTCTTTGTCTGGGGACGGTAGTGCTGGCAGTGCCAATATCCCTTATATTCCACGAACCGCGCCTGGTTCCATTGCTCCGGTGCTCATCCGTCGGATTAATCATCGGGTCTTCGGCGGCGATCCACTCCAGTCTGTTCACCAAAGCAATGGACTTTCGCCAGCCGGTCATTCGAGGTTTGATCGCGAACCTGGTCGGAGGGATCATCGGCATCGGCATGGCCTTCACTGGGTTCGGGGTTTGGTCGTTGGTCGGACAGCAACTCGCCAGCGAATTGGCTGGCGCGGTTTTTCTCTGGAGCATGTCAACGTACCGTCCTTCACTCAGGTTCTCCAAGTCCCACCTGCGCCAGCTCGTCGGATTCAGTTCGTCGGTCTTTGCCACCTCGATCCTCTGGTATTTTTCGACCCGGCTGGATCAAATCGTGATTGGTCGCTTCGCCGGCATTTCAACCTTGGGACTTTACTCGGTGGCCAACAAGATTCCGAACATGGCAAATATGGTGGCCCAGGAGCCGGTGGCGAATTTGTCCCTGCCGGCCTTGTCCCGGCTCCAGGCTGATCATGAAAAGATGCGGCAGGTAATTTGTCGAGGGATGGAACTGGCGGCGGTAGTGTCATTCGCGGTCTTCGTCGGGCTGGCCGTGGTTGCCCCGGATTTGGTGCCGCTGCTCTTTGGCCATCAATGGGCGCGGGCGGCAACGCTGTGCTCGTTATTAGCGATTTACGCGCTCGTCAATACACTCGGCATTTTTTGTTACCCGGTTTTGCTCGCCACTGGCGGCATTGGAAAATATATTTGGCTGAATGTGTGGCATTTCATCGGCGTGCTGTCGGTGTGCCTGGTAGGGATTCAGTTCAGTGTTTCCTGGCTCGTGCTCGGACTCATCATCAACGGTGTCGTTTTAAGCATTCCGGGATTGATGTTTGTTCATCGTCGTATCGGATTGAGTCCATGGGACTATTGCCGGCCATGCCTGGTGCCGGCGGCGGCCTCCATTTTCATGGTCGGCGCGGTTTGGGCTACCGGGCTCCTGATACCAAAATCCACCTGGCTCGCCATCGTGGTTTTTTGCAAAATGACGACGGGAGCGATTGCCTATCTCGGTTTCATGTACCTGTTCAAGCGGGAAACCCTCATTAAGCTGTTTGATATGGCAGGGCATGCCATGGGTTTTAGCTTTCTGGCTCCGCAGCCTTTGGCGCCGCCTCTGGTGAAAAGCTAAGGATTTGTGTCTTGGCCTACAAATTGGCACGGTCTCCACAAGAAAGGATGCCAGTGTGCTCAGACATTTTTAAGAACCAAAACTTTCAGGAAGACGCAGCGTTTTCCAAAAGCCGCATACAGAACTGCAACCGATGAAGTCAGATAACACTCAACTAAGAGCTCGGCTGATTGCTTTTTACCTGCCACAGTTTCATCCAATTCCTGAAAATGATGCGTGGTGGGGCGCCGGATTTACGGAATGGACGAACGTGGCAAAAGCAAAAGCATTGTTCAAGGGACACTATCAGCCGCGGTTGCCGGCGGACTTGGGTTTTTACGACTTGCGTGTTCCAGAGGTCAGGGAGGCCCAAGCGGAGATGGCCCGAAATGCCGGCATTGAAGGTTTTTGCTATTATCATTACTGGTTCGGCGGCAAACGATTGCTGGAGCGGCCATTTAACGAAGTTTTGGCGTCGGGAAAGCCGGAACTACCTTTTTGTCTCTGCTGGGCAAATCAAACCTGGACGGGAATATGGCATGGTGCGCCCGGGCGAATATTGATCGAGCAGACATATCCCGGCGAGGAGGACAACCGGAATCATTTTATGGCGTTACGTGATGCGTTTCTGGATCCGCGATATATGCGCGTCAACGGTCGCCCGATTTTTGTATTGTTTCGCCCGAATGAACATCCTGGGGTAAAACGTTTTACCGAGCAATGGCAGGCGCTGGCCGAACAAAACGGGTTGCCCGGGTTTTACTTTGTGGCCCATCTGTTTCATTACGAAACCAATTGGGATTATAAAGCGCACGGATTCGATGGTTGCGTTATCGTGAGCAATCTAAAGGCGAATGCCTTATCCGTCCGGGATTTGTTTCAAGTTCCCCAAAAATCCAACACCGTAAAAAGAGTTGCTTTAAGCGAGGCCTGGGTTCAGTGGATATGGCAGCGGTCTCGAACTTTGCGCGGCAAATTCGGGAGTGTATCGCTTTACCGGCACGCGTTGACTTTCCTCCTGAACGGGTGCAGCCGTAAACCGGGCGTTTATCCCTGTGTCATCCCGAACTGGGACAACACAGCCAGGTCCGGCGTGCGCGGAGTTTTATTGCATGATTCAACACCGGAACTTTTTCGCGAACATCTTGCCGAGGCGATCAGCCTGGTGGCCTCCCGCGAAAGAGAGCAACGCTTGGTCTTTATCAAATCGTGGAATGAATGGGCGGAGGGAAACTATTTGGAACCTGATCAGAAGTACGGGCATGATTACCTCACAGTGGTAAAAGAGGAAGCGTTTCTCGGAGGGAAAGACGGTCAGGAAGAGAAATAGTCCTCGGTCGCCTTATAGTTCCTGCGCGCATAAAAACTGGTCGTCCGGTTGCGCATCTGTCTTGGTAATTGCCAGTATCGTTTCCGCTTTTGAGACTATCCGTTTGTTGCCTTATGCATAGTTTACAATATTATTACGAACACAGTCTGGTGCGCCATTTCTGCCGCCGCGCCAAAGAAAAATGGCTGCCTTATCCAGCGCGGTGTGACTTTCACGGGGTGACGATCCAGATGGATGTCCTGCCGCGCGGCATGCAACAACTTTTGCTGGATGGCAATTATGAAAAAGATGAACTGATCCTTGTGCCGGACCTGGTCACGGCCTCGGATCAGGTGATGGAAATCGGTGCGGCCATCGGATTGGTTGGATTGTACTGCCGCAAAATCATTAAGGTCAGGAATCTGGTCAGTGTCGAACCCAATCCAAAAACGATTGCCAATCTCCGCCGGAATTATGAGCTGAACGGGCTCACGCCCAACATCATCGAAGCTGCATTGACGCAAAGGGATGGTCCGGTTCCATTTCACACGGCCGACATGTTCTGGGGCGATTCGCTGATTTCCGTGACCGGCAACGGGAATCAAAAGACCATCACGGTGGAAGGACAGACCTTTCCGAGTCTCGTCCGCCGGGCCGGTTTTGAATTTAATACGCTGATCATCGATATCGAAGGTGCCGAGCAATATATCGCAATTGATTCCATTCCTGATCACGTGAATAAGATTCTCGTTGAAATTCACCCAAACGTCATCGGCGTCAGGAAGGCGTATGGGGTTTTGGAATCCTTGATCCGCTCGGGCTTCGTTGTGGGTGGACGAAGCGAGAATTGCTGGTCGCTGGTGCGGAATTAATCCAGTTCAGCTTTTTATCTGCATATAAACTGAGTTGTCCGACTTTGCTGGCAGCGGGCGGGCCGGGAGGAGAGGAGCGAACAACAGCGAGCAGGCCATGGAGTGTTCCGTCATCATTAGCACGCAAAACCGTGCCGTCTCATTGAAGCAGACATTGCACGCGTTTGGTGAAGTGAAAGTTCCCGTTGGCTGGGATGTGGAATTGATTCTAGTGGACAATGCTTCAAGCGATTGCACGCCCGAAGTAGTGAAGTCGGCCCTAATTCAAAATTTCAAAGTCAGGTACTTGTATGAAGGCAAAGCCGGGAAAAGTAATGCGTTGAATGCCGGACTGTCGATGGCGCAGGGGGAAGCGCTTTTATTCACCGATGATGATGTGGTGCCGGCTGTGGATTGGCTGGAAAAAGCAGCTACACCGCTCTTGCGGCGTGAATGTGACGGCGTGATGGGACAAATTCAGCTCGCGGATGAATTGTTGCGTCCCTGGATGACTGAGGATCACAAGTGGTATCTCGCTGTTTCCGGCAGTCCGGCGGCCGCGACCCAAGAACTGGTTGGTGCCAACATGGGGTTGCACCGGTCTGTCTTTCAGCGCATTCCGGGTTTTGATCCGGAGCTTGGCCCGGGAGCCAGCGGTTTTGGCGAAGAGACGCTGCTGACCTGGCAGATGCAGGAAGCCGGTCTCCGGTTGAAGGCGGTTCCCGATGCTCTGGTGATACACCACCCGGATGCTTCCAGGTTGTTGCGTTCGCAGTGGTTGAATGGTGCGGCGAAGCGAGGCTGTTCCTTGGCTTATTTGTTGTATCATTGGCGGCATGCTGAACTAAGGCTGTCATGGGTTCGCTATAATTACCTGCTCGCCAAGTTATCCCTCAGGCGAAAACTGCAAGCGCCGCCCCTCACAGACGGCGAGGGTTGTCCGCCATGGGAGATGAGTTATGTGGCTGAGATGGCCTTGTGCCGACAATTCCTTGCGGAGCGCAAGCGGCCCAGGAATTACACCCTGCGTGGACTTCAAGAGAATAAATCAACCGCTATTTGACTTGGCAAACATTATTCCGATCGCCGTGCCTTTCGAACTTAACTCACACTAAGTATTCCGGTGGTTGGCAAAATTTGACATAGATGGAACCTGATTTGATAAATTTAATCGGAATTTACCCCGCGAACGAGCTGACCAGACGCCGGCGCTTGTTCGATGCCCTTGCCCAGTTGTTTACAATTGA
This sequence comes from Verrucomicrobiota bacterium, assembly GCA_050008355.1. GTDB lineage: Bacteria > Verrucomicrobiota > Verrucomicrobiia > Limisphaerales > UBA11358 > UBA11358. The sequence continues at coordinate 14,553 of JBEKMT010000084.1, read as the reverse complement.
TTTTATCGGCCTGTCGGAGTCGGAGCAGCCACCCGTTGCGGCGGCCATACTTTTTGATGCAGACCGCCCACACGCGGCCCGCTTGGCGGAATCAGGATGTCGTTGTCTGGCATTTCTCAAAGCATCTGCGCCGATTTCTCTGGCGCCGGAAAAAGTAATTCTGTCGTCAACATCCCCGCTTGACCTGTGTTTTCGAGGGCGCATATTGGCCGACAAGACTTTGGAGTGTGCCTTCCATGTGTTTGCTGACCCACAGGACGCAGTCGTTGCGCGGAAGGGGGACTCCATTTTATGGATTCATCGTGAGTATGGGGCTGCTGCTGTGGACCTCGTTGCGATGGAGCCACCCGACCTTGCTGAAGACGCCTATTTATTTGATCATTTCCATCGAGACAATTGGATGCGCTTTCTGCCAATGCTGCATTTTCTCAGGGAAGTTTCAGGTTGGGAACGTCCGCCCCTGCGCGCATGCTTCATGTTTGATGACCCTAATCTGCACTGGAATTCTTACGGGTTTATCAGGTATGCCTCGCTGGCTCAAAGCGCTCGAGAAAATAGGTACCATGTCTCCTTTGCCGCGGTTCCATTGGATGGATGGTATGTGCATCGGCAGACGGCGGCTCTGTTCCAGAAAAACCAAACCTGGCTTTCACTCCTGATTCATGGAAATAATCACGTGAACGGCGAGTTGGCGCGGGTTTATTCGGCGGCCGCCAGCCGGGCACTGGCGGCTCAGTCATTGCTGAGAATTGAGCAATTGGAACTCATTTCCGGGCTGGAAATCCCGAGGGTGATGGCGGCTCCGCACGGCGCCTGTAGTCAAGACATGGCCAGCGTTCTTCTCCAGATGGGATTTGAGGCTGCTTGCATCTCCCGGGGATCGATGATGCACCACAACCCGGACTCAGTCTGGCCGCTCACCATTGGACTGAATCCGGCCGAATTCATGGGAGCAGGCCTGCCGGTAATTCCGCGGTTTCGGATTCAAAGCGACTGCGAAATCAACATGCTTCTGGCAGCTTTCCTGGGCCAACCGGTCATTCCCGTCGGCCACCACGAAGACGTTGCAGGCGGCCTGGATTTGCTGGTTCAATTGGCCGGAAGGCTCAATGGCATCGGAGTAGTGCGGTGGATGAATATGAAATCCATCGCGCGGTCGAATTTTTGCACCCGTCGCGAAGGAAAGGTATTGCACTTAAATTTGTTTTCGCGCCGGGTCGAGTTTAAGGTTCCGCAGGGCATTGATCAACTTTGTATCCATCGACCGTGGCTTAAAGACGGTGCTGTCGAAGCGCTTGAATTGCGTTTGTCCTCTGGTAATCCGACATTGCTTCCAGCCTATAACGGAGAGCCGTTAGCAACGGATTCGTGCGAAGACATTGAGATACACTCGATCCCTCCCGGAGCGATTGACCCTCGCACGGTTTCCCTTGAGCGGACTCCTTTGTGGGCAATCGCCCGCCGGCAAATTTGTGAATCCCGAGACCGTTTGAAGCCTTTCTTTGGTCGACTGTTTGTCAGAAATTGACGGTTTCGCACCGATGGATGGTGGATATTTCGGCACAGACCTGATACCTGAAGACCTTTTGCGTCAACCATATCAAAATCTAAAAAGTTTCAGCCGGGCAAATGTCGCATAGAAATGCGCGTTGGCAGGTTCCTTTTGACTGAATTGACCCAAGCCAAATCGCGCTTAAACCGTGGCGCGAAATTTGAAAGCACTTTTCGGAGCATAGTGTCAAAGAATTCTCCAACGAAATTCATGGGCTTGCTCGTCCGCCGGGAGCGCTGGGGACTATCCGGGAGTGGTTCGGTATTGACTGTGTTGACCTTCATGGTGGCGGGGTGCGTGATAGTCTGGGAGATCCAACCTTTTTTGGTGGTCACTCACCGCGTGCCGACGAAGGTCCTGGTCGTCGAAGGATGGATTCATGATTATGGCCTCAATGCTGCTGTAAAGGAATTTGAGACGGGACGTTATTCGCAAATCTATACCACCGGCGGACCGGTCGAGGGGATTGGGCCAACCAGTTCCATTTATGACACCAATGCGCATCGGTCGGCCGGTCTCCTGCAGCAAGCCGGGATTCCGGCAGCAGAAATTCAAAGTGTTCCGGCATGTTACTTGGGGCGGGACCGGACCTATACTTCGGCAGTCGTGCTGCGCGATTGGCTTCGCGACCACAACCTGCACGTGGATAGCATCAACGTGCTGACCGAGGACGCCCACGCCCGGCGCACCTGGCTACTCTTCCAAGAAGCATTAGGTTCAAATATCAAGGTGGGGATTATCGCCGTGCCCAACCCGGATTATGATGCGAGCCGTTGGTGGCGTTACAGCGAAGGAGTGCGGGAGGTGGTCGATGAAAGTGTGGCTTACCTTTACGCCAAATTTCTCTTTTGGCCGTCTTCGCCGCCATAAACTCGAAGTGGAATGAAGAGTCAGCTTGGCAGGGCGTTGCCTTATGGATCAAACATTTATTTTGTTTGTCAGGTCATAATCCCAATAGAGTGGGGGCCGGGCGTAATTAGGCCGCAGGGCTGGATTTCTTATGAAACTTATTATTTTCTCGCGGGTTGACGTGCAGAATGGTAATTGAAACTAGCAAATTTTATGAAAATAGCTGTCGTCGGTTTGGGGTACGTCGGTCTGCCTTTGTCTCTTCAATTCACCCGTTCCGGCGTGGATGTTTTAGGATTAGACATTGATTTGGCCAAAGTCACCTCGCTCAACGAAGGGAAAAGTTATATCAAACATATTGAATCATCCGCCATTGCCGCTGCGGTGAAGTCCGGCGCTTTTGCGGCTTCGACGGATTTTAAGCGTATCCAGGAAGTGGAAGCAGTGATTATTTGCGTGCCGACGCCGCTGAACAAAAACCGGGAACCTGATATTTCCTACATCGTAGATACGGGCGAGCTAATTGCGCCTTATTTGCAAAAAGGCACGCTGGTGGTGCTCGAGTCCACGACTTATCCGGGTACGACGGACGAAGATTTGCTTGCGGTGCTGGAAAGTGGATCAGGGAAGAAGGCGGGCGTTGGTTTTCACCTGGCATTTTCACCCGAACGGGAGGACCCGGCCAATCCGGCCAGCAAGGTGGCGGATATTCCCAAGGTGGTTGGCGGGTTCACACCGGCCTGTCTGGAACGGGCTAAGAATCTTTATGGCCGGGCAATCAGGACGATTGTTCCCGTGTCATCCTGCCGCGTGGCTGAGGCCACCAAATTGCTGGAGAATATTTTTCGGAGCGTGAACATTGCGCTGGTGAATGAGTTGAAGGTAGTTTATAGCGCGATGAACATTGATGTCTGGGAAGTCATCAACGCGGCGAAGACCAAGCCGTTCGGTTTCATGGCGTTTTATCCCGGTCCGGGTTTGGGTGGCCATTGCATTCCGATTGATCCGTTTTATCTCACCTGGAAAGCCCGCGAATTCTCCCAAAACACGCGGTTCATCGAGCTCGCGGGTGAAATCAATACGGCCATGCCGTTGCATGTGGTGGACCGCACCGCGGAGGCTCTCAACGCCCGGCGCAAGCCGGTGAATGGCAGTCGCGTGTTGATCATTGGCCTGGCTTATAAACCGAACGTGGATGACGAACGCGAATCGCCAAGCTATGTCTTGATGGAAGTCCTGAAGTCGCGCGGCGCGGAAGTGGCCTATTACGACCCTCATGTGCCGGTCATTCGGCCGACGCGGGAACATGCGCATTGGACGGGCACGCGCTCGGTGAGCTGGGACCGGCAGACGCTGGAGAGTTTTGACGCGACGATCATCGCAACCAATCATCAGGCGATCAATTATCAGGAACTGGCTGACTGGTCCGCCTGCATCGTGGATACTCGCAATGCCATGTCCGTCATCAAGACCAGGCCGGAGCAGGTTTGGAAGGCATGAAGAACTGTCGCGCGGAACGGTCATCCTCCTCGTGGATTTTGTCAGCCTTATGTACTGTGTGCAAAACGGTCGGCAGCAAATTGTATGAGAGCAAAAAATTGGAAGGTCAGCCGGAACGCCCACCAGGGTGGTTTCTTACTGGCGGCTGGTGTGCTGACGGCGCAGCGGATGCTCGGCGGATCGGTGATCATGAGCCAGCCTCCGGTGGTCACCACCCCGCCGGTGGTGCAGGAGGAAGCCGCAGACAACGAGATGAACGTATTCATCCCGTCAGGAGTCGTGAATCCGGATTCGGCAGGGATATTTCAATATGGGGATGCGACTTTGCATCCGCATGTGAACTATACCGTTCTCTACGGCAGTGGCATCCAATCCAGTATTGGCAGCCAGCAGGATACCGTGCTGCAGCAACTTTCACCGGGACTCACGGTAGATTTGGGCCGGCATTGGACTGTGGATTACACTCCGACCTTCAATTTTTACTCCAGCCGGCAGTTGCAGGATAATATAGACCAGGCGGCTTCGCTGACGGGCGCGACGCGTTACGAAGACTGGAGTTTTGGCTTGTCGCAAACTTTCAATTCGAGCCAGGACCCGAGCACGGAGACCGGGGCGCAAACCTCCCAGCAGGCGTACGCGACGTCATTATCAGCCGGCTATTCTTTCAATGACAAATGGTCCGCGAATGCCGCTGTGAACCAGAATTTTAATTTAGTATCGGGGTTACAAGATTCATATAATTGGTCTACGTCTGAGGGGGTGAGCTATCAATTCTTCCCGCGTTTGAATGGCGGCATTAGCATCGGCGGCGGCTACACCAAAGTGACGGACAATTCAAATTTGGCCGGCACCGGTGCTGTCAATCCGAATGTGGCCAATGAACAAGCACAACTTAACCTCAACTGGCGTGCCACCGGTAAAGTCAGTTTTCAAGTCAGCGGTGGGGTGGAGGACCAGCAATTTCTTGCCGCCGGATACCAGGATTCTCTGGAGCCGATTTTCAGCGCGGCCGTCCAGTATCAGCCGTTTAAAGTAACGGAGATATCCTTGACCGGCAGCCGCTCCGTGTCGGCCTCGGATTATTACATCATTGCCCAATCCTCCGAGGCTACGACGGTCAGCTTGAACTTGAACCAGCGTATTCTGGTGAAATATAACCTGAATCTTGGCCTCAGTTACTCCAAAACCGATTATACCACGACTCTCCTTTCCTTGAATTCTGCGCGGACGGATGACCAGTATTCATTCAATGCCAGTTTCGGACGCAGCTTCCTGACCCGCGGCTCCTGGGCGATTACCTATCAATACAGCGACAACAAATCCGACATTGCCGGATATAGTCAGCGCAGTAATCAGATTGGCTTTCAGATCGGCTTCCATTATTGAGAGGAGATTCACAGCGGGGCTTCTCCAGACCACAGCTCTTCGCCGGATAAGAGATCATGCCTGACGAAAGCACACATTCTTCTTCATCGCGGAAACCCCAAATCCGTAGATTTGCGCTGTCCACGGTTATAATAGCGGCAGGTTTCATACTACCGCTCTGGAAGCTGGCGAATTTTGCCCTGCATGATGAATTGTTTTCTTACATCCTGCTTATTCCGTTCACCAGCCTTTATCTGGCCCGCTTACTGGAAAACCAGCTTCCGGCAGTCTCGCTGCCGGCTAAAAAATGGGCCGCGGTCTTTTTTATCTGTGGCATTGGCGCTGTGGCCGGGCATTTTCTCTGGCCCGGTTCCACCGTGCCGGACAGGTTGGCGTGGCCGATGCTGGCCTTTGTTTTGCTCGTGACTGGTGCCGGTTGTTTGTTTCTGGGCGGCGCCATCATGCGGGTTTTGGCTTTTCCCTTTTCGTTGCTGATTTTCATGGTTCCATTTCCTGATGCCTTGCGGATGGGAATCGAAACGTGGTTGCAAGATCTCTCTGCCGATGCCGCCAGCTGGATGTTCGCGCTGGCTGGCACGCCGGTATATCACGATAACCTGGTGTTTCAACTGCCGGATATCACTTTGCAAATCGCGCCGGAATGCAGCGGCATCCATTCCAGCCTCGTGCTATTGATTGTCAGTCTCGTGGCCGGGCATCTCTTTCTTCGCCACCCGATCAAACAGGCGCTGCTCTCACTAGCGGTGATTCCGCTGGGGTTTTTGCGCAACGGCTTTCGCGTCTTTGTCCTCGGCGAACTCTGCATGCATATCGGACCGCGCATGATTGATTCGCCGATTCATCACCGAGGCGGCCCGATCTTTTTTGTGGTGTCGTTGATTCCGTTTTCCTTGTTACTTTATTTCTTGATGAAATCTGAACGTCCGAAAGTTTCCGGACCGACGATTTCCGCCGGTGTTTGATATGAACAAATTGAAGTATTTTACGACCACTGGTTTACTGTTGGCGGTGGTATTTGTCCTGGCCGTTGGCAACACCGGCTGCACAGCCAAAGCCAGGAAGACTTACCACGAAAAGCGGGCCGATAGATTCTATGCCGCCGGCCAGTTCGACCGGGCAGAGATCGAGTATTTGAATGTGTTGCGCAATGATTCCCGGGATGCGCAGGCGATTGGCCGGCTCGGGTTGATCTATTATCAGGAGGGCCGGATACAGACCGCCTACCCCTATCTGCTCAAGGGCAGCGAACTGGCAACCAATGACCTGGCTCTACGCCTGAAATTGGGTTTTATTTACGCCGCCACGGGCCGATCGGGCGATGCCCGCGACGCCGCAAATTTTGTCCTGGACCGGAAGCCGCAGGATGGAGATGCGCCGTTATTGCTGGCGCAGTCCGCCGGCACACCGACAGCCATTGCCGCCGCACGGGAGCGTTTGGAAAGGCTGGCCGGGGCTGGCGACCGCGCCTCTTATCAAGTGGCTTTGGGCACGCTGGACTTTCAACAACACGACTTTAAGAGTGCCGCTGCCAGTTACCAGCGGGCCTTGTCGCTGGACCCAAAATTCAGCGCCGCCTGGGCGGCGCAGGCGACTTTATGCGTGGCCGAAAATGATTTGACCAATGCGGAAACCAATTTCAAGTCGGCGGCGGACCTTGCCCCGGACCGCTCATCGATAAGAGTGGTTTATGCCCGTTTTAAAGTCATCAATGGCGATGCAGCCGGCGGCCGTCAGATTCTTGAGGAAGTGGTGAAACGGACTCCGGACTATCTGCCGGCGTGGATGGAGTTAGCGGAAATCGCCCTGGTCGAGAGGAAATTTGACAAGTGCCAGGAGGCGCTGGACAGGGTGTTGGATCGTGACCGCGATAACTTTGACGGCATGATGTTAGACAGCCGGCTGAAGCTAGTGCAGAAGAACCTGCCGGCGGCGATCGCTGAACTGGAAAGAATGACGCAGATTTTCCCCCAAGCGTCGCGTGCCTATTATCAACTTGCCCAGGCATATCTCGCCAACGGAGACTTCGACAAGGCAACCGCCAATCTCGAGCAGGCGATTGCCCGTGACCCGGATTTTGCAGAGGCGACCATGTTGCTGGCGAAAATCCAGATCCAAAATCGCAACTTGGACACGGCGATTTCCGAGCTCGAAAAACTAGTGCGTCAGCAGCCTCTGCAGGTGAAGGCGCAATTACTGCTGGCGGCCGCCTATCGCCAAGATAAACGGTTTGACGATGCCATGACGATTTATAACTCACTGGAAAAAGCGCTGCCCGGGAATCCACAGATTCCGCTGCTGATCGGTTCGGTGTATGTCGATCAAAATGACAACGCCGGGGCACGGCGCGAGTTCGACCGGGCGCAGGAAATGGCGCCGGACAATTTGCAGGTATTGGCGCAACTGGTGGATTTGGACCTTTCCGAAAAGCAATACACCGCCGCCCTTGGGCGGGTCCAGGGCCGTTTGCAAAAGAATCCAGGTCAGGCCGAACTCTATATGCTCCAGGCGAGAGTATTTTCGGCCGAAGGCGAATACGAACAGTCGGAGGCAGCTTTGCGGAAGGGCCTCGCGGCTTCTCCGGACAACGCGAATCTTACGTTGCTGTTGGCACAAGCGTACGTCGTTTCCAAACAAAACGACCAGGCGCTCGTGCAACTCGACAGGGTACTGGCCGGCAACCCCAAAAACCTCTCGGCGTTGATGTTGAAAGCCTCGATCTATGGCTTGAACCAGGACTTCAGCAAACAGGCCGACATTTACGAAAAAATGCTGGAGATTGAACCGAATGACCCTTTGGCGCTCAACAATCTGGCTTATCTCTATTCCGAAAATCTCCACCAACTCGACCGGGCCTACGAACTCGCCCAACGCGCCCGCGTATTGTTGCCCTTTGACCCCTCGGCGGCCGACACGCTGGGCTGGATTTATTTTCTGCGCGGTGCTTATCCGACCGCGTTGGGATTGCTCCAGCAAAGCGCCGCCGCTCTGCCGAATGAACCGGAAAACCAGTTTCATCTCGGCAAGGTAAATTACATGCTGGGCAACGAAGATGCCGCCCGCACAGCTTTTCAACGGGCTTTGCAAATCACGGCGGGACCGGAATTCCCTGACCGTGACGAATGCAGAACGTGCCTCGCGATTCTGGCCATCAATCCTCAATCCGCCGATGCGAATGACCTCGCCACTTTGGAAAAACGTACTGCGGAAAAGCCCGACGACACGGTCGCTCTTGGACGCCTGGCCGCAGCCTATCAATACCGTGGAAAGCCTGACCAGGCGATTGCAAGTTACGAAGCGGTGTTGCGAGCCGTTCCCAACAATCTTGCGGCGATGCTTAATCTCGCGCAGCTTTACGCGGCCAAGAACCCGGCCAAGGCTTATGAGCTTGCGCAGTCCGCCTATAAACTGGCGCCGGACCATCCGGCAGTTGCCCGCATTTATGGCCGTCTGGCCTATCAGGATGGGGACTTCAAACTGGCGAATGCGCTGTTGCAGCAGGCGGTTCAGCGTCAAACGGATGATTCGCAGACGCTATTTGATTTCGGCCGGTCCGCATATAGTCTCGGAAAGATTTCCGATGCCACCACGGCCCTGCAAAATGCGTTGCAGCTTAATTTGCCTGCTCCGCAATCCATGGAGGCTAAGCGTTTGCTTGACATGATCGATCTGGCGGCTGATCCAGCGCGGGCCGCCACCGCTACGGCACAGGTTTCGGAAATTTTGAGCTCCGAACCCAATTACGTTCCGGCGCTGATGGTGGACGGGATCATCGACGAACGGAATGCCCATGTGGCGTCGGCGGAAGCCGCCTACGAAAAAATACTGGCGCAATATCCTGATTTTTCTCCCGCCCAAAGGCTTTTGGCCATTCTGTATTCTCAAGATCCCGCCCGGCTATCCCGTGCCTATGATCTTGCGGTCAAGGCGCGAGCCGTTTATCCGAACGATGCCCCACTCGCCAAAGCGACCGGCATCCTTCTGTGCCTGCAGGGCGACTATTCACACGCCTCAAGTCTTTTGAAAGGTACTTCCGTCATGCTGCCCGACGATGCCGAACTTTTTTATTATCTCGGAAGCGCACAATTTAAGCTCAATCAAGATCAGGCTGCCAAGGCTTCTTTGCGAAAGGCACTCAATTTGAAATTGTCCGGCAAGCTGGCTGACTCGGCAAGACAGATGCTCAAGGATTGAAATGGTGCCTTCGGCCATCGAGTCAACCAGTCTTGTTTATCCCCCCAAGCGGTTGGTTCGTCTGATATTTTTACATTCAGGTAAAAAGAAAACACCTCTGCGCATTAATAATATGCTGGTAATATATTACAAATCAGTTACTTGTATAAGTAGCCTCATTTGTTAAGGCAGGCACAGTTATTGCTTTTTGGTAAGGCAATTCGGTTTTGAACGTTCTCTGGTGTTAAACGGCTTTGACTCTCGCCCGATTGCCTGGTGCAGGTTAGGCGTCGGTATTTCGTTTTGACACTTTTACAAGACTGCAGGCGCCAACCCGGAAAGCCGATAACTGGTAGTTATCGGCTTTTTCCCTGTTCACATTTTAAAAACCGGTGCTTTACTTCGAGTGCTTTTCGACCATCATTTTTGACGGAAAAGATATAATCCTATGAACACAAATCCCACCAGCACTCTGATCCAACCGGGTTCCAAGCGCGCGGCGGCCTTTTGCAGCCTAATTTTAGCGGTGCTGTTCGTTTTCAGTGGGTGCACGACGACCGGCCAAAAACCACCGGCGGTCACGTCGGTTGCACCGACACATGCGGAGCTAATTACGCTACGTGAAGGAGACGAAGTGAAGGTTTCGTTTCCTGACTCCCCCAATCTCGATACTTCCCAGCAGATCCGTCGTGACGGAAAAATCTCGATGCAATTAGTAGGTGAAGTTCAGGCAGCGGGTTTGACTCCGGATGAGCTGCAGGATTCATTGATTAAGCTATATGCGCCGCAAATCGCCTCGAAGCAAATCACCGTAGCCGTGGTGTCGTCAACCTTTCCGGTGTATGTGACTGGCGCGGTTGTACACCCTGGCAAAATTTTGTCAGACCATCCCCTCACAGCACTGGAAGCGGTGATGGAGGCGGGCGGCTTTGATTATACGACGGCCAATATGCGGGCAGTGAAAATCATCCGCAACGAGAACGGCGTGATGAAACATTACGTCGTAAATCTAAAACAGGCCCTGCAGGATAACAACGACGTGACACCGTTTTACCTCAAGCCGGGGGACATCATATACGTGTCACAACGGTTCGAACTGTTTTAACTGTTGCTTAGTGGTGAGTTTGGCGGCAGGAATCGATCCTGCCGCCTTTTTTTTGTGCCAACACAAGTTCATGATCTCCGGAATTGCTTGTCAGCCATTCTTACAGGTTTGTTTTGTGTGCTAATATGCTGAATGCAAGTTATTTAAGTCATAATTATGCAGGGTTCCCTGCATTACTCCCACAAAACGTCGGATTGCTTTACGGTTTTTCTCTTTGGAGATTTCCCAACCTATAATCAATATTAGTTTTAAAATGTTATAAACAAGTGATTTACGCGAAACATAACAGTCGCAAAATATACATGGCATGAGCTGTGCTAAAGTTCGTTCACACAGGCGATAAAAGGTGCGGGAAGAACACAAAACAATTTCAAAAATCCAAATATGAAGAACATTTTTAAGGCATTGTCCGGCTTTACGGCTGGAGTAGCGACGATAGCGGTTCTGTGCCAGCAAGCACAAGCAGGCCCGATTTCCGGAACGATCAACATGAGTGGCGATGTCACGTTTAACACTACATCGCTGGCTACGGCTACGGATGTCGAAAGCCTCGCCGCAGTGAGCGTCTCCAGCGGAACACAATCATTCATTGGAACGGGCGGTGCGCCTGTTACCTTCAATCCCTTCAGCTTTTCTAGTACCGGTACTGAAAACGTTTCTCCACTGTGGTCGTTTACCGTGGCTGGCACAGCTTATAGCTTTGATCTGGCGGACATCAACACAATCGACGCCTCCGCCACGTTCCTGGAGATAATTGGCAGTGGCATCGTAAATGTGGGTACCAGCTCGCAAACGGCAAATTGGACATTTACGGTTACTGATTCTTCAGGGGGCAATTCCGGACAGTTCACGTTTGGTTTTGCGAATTCAAATACTGCGATTGGCGTGCCTGATGGCGGAACGACAGTGATTTTGCTCGGCGCGACTCTTTCTGGCATTTGCCTGCTCCGCAAAAAATTGGCCAAAACAACCTGAGCCGGAGTAAGCGGAATTACAATATCAGGGCGGGGATTATATCCCCGCCCTTTTTGTTTTTAGGATGCGGGGTAAACGAACGAATATTTGCGTGATTCTGGCGGTTACGAGGCTGCTTCGGTTTTCTCTTTGGAAATCCCCAGTTTTTCCATCAGCTCATAAAGCGTTGGGCGGCTGATGCCGAGTTCAGCCGCGGCTGGGGTAATTTTTCCGAGATGTTTTCGTAATGCCTGCTGGATGAGTTCGCGTTCCACGGCTTCCCTCGCATCTTTTAGGGTTGTGGTACCTACTGTGTGCGCTAATTCCAGATCTTTGGCAGTTAAACGTTTTCCCTCGGCCATAATGACCGCACGTCTGACGCAGTTTTCCAGCTCGCGCACATTGCCCGGCCAACCATGCCGGTTCAAGGCGCGGAGTGCTTCCGGATCAAAACTCAAACCGGTCCTATGGCTTTGCGCCCCGAAACGTTGTAGAAAAGACTGGGCCAGGAAACGAATGTCGTTTTCACGTTCGCGAAGCGGGGGCAGGTTGATTTGAACGACTGCCAGCCGGTAAAACAAATCTTCACGGAAATTCCCAGTGCTCATGCCCTTTTTCAGGTCCGCGTTGGTGGCCGCGATAACGCGTGTATCAATTTGGATGGGTTGCCTCCCGCCCACCCGTTCGATGGTTTGTTCCTGCAAAAAGCGAAGCAACTTTACCTGTATGGGCAGAGGGATTTCACCGATTTCATCCAGAAAAAGGGTTCCGCCGCTGGCACTTTCAATTCTTCCCTTGCGCTGCGTATGGGCGCCAGTGAAGGAACCTTTTTCATGGCCGAATAATTCGCTCTCGAGGAGAGTTTCGGGGATGGCGCTGCAATTTATGGCAACAAATGGACCTTCCTTTCGCGCGCTCCGTTTATGGATGGCCTTCGCCACCATCTCTTTGCCGGTGCCGCTCTCGCCAAGTATGAGCACGGGGGCATCAGAGGTGGCCACCTTGCGGATGGTTTCGAAAACCACCCGCATGGGAGCGCTGGTGCCCAGAATTCCTTCAAAGGCATCGCCCTGCAGCAATTGCTGCAGGGCGCGATACTCCGCCTCGAGCTGGGCTATATGAAAGCAGCGTTTCAAAATGAATTTCAGTTCCTCCATATCCACCGGCTTGGTGAGAAAATCGTACGCGCCGGCGCCGATCGCCTGCAGTGCGATTTCCTTCTCACCCTGTCCGGTAATAATGATGATCTTTACGAGTTGGTCGATCGCCAGCAATTCGGACAAGACAGCCAGTCCTTCCTGCGGGTTGCCGGGGTTGGGCGGCAAACCCAGATCGAGCAACACCAAGGCGGGGCGGGTCGAATGAAAAATATCCACGGCACTGGCGCGGTCTTCCGCCAGGGATACCTGATGGTCCTTCGCCAGGGCCCATTTCATTTGCGTCCGGATTTCCTCGTCGTCATCAACAATCAACAATTTGGGATTCATTTATTTTTCAACGGTAAAAATACGCGGAAAGTTGCGCCTTTGCCCGGCTGGCTTTCCACTTCAATCCGGCCTTTGTGCGCCTCGACGATCATTCTGCTCTGGAACATCCCAATGCCAAGTCCGTTTTTCTTTGTCGTCTGGAACGCGCGGAACAGCGAGCGATCCACGAATTCCTGGCTCATTCCGCAACCATCGTCCGAAACGGCCAGGATGACCCAGCCGTTGTTCTGGCTGGTTTGGATTTGAACTTTCCCCGATTGAGAAACTGCTTCGCGCGCGTTAATAATCAGGTTCGTCGCGACTTTCAACATCTGGTCGGGATCAAACAACAGCTTCGGTAGTGGTGCCAAATCCTTTTTCAGATTGATGCCGGCGGCTTCTTCCCAGCCGATCAGGGCCTTGGCCACGAGTTCGTTCAGGTCGGATTCTACGGGTTTGATTTGCAGCTCACTGCGGATGGATCCGAGTCGGCTGATCAACCGGTTGATATTGGCAACGGTTTTGGAAACTCCACGCAACGCATCGGTGCGAAACTCGGGGTTGTCAAAATGCATCGGCAGGTTTTGAAGCATCAAATTCAACGTGTTGGCGGTGTTTTTCAGGTCGTGGACGAAAAAGGCGGACATGGTTTGGAACGCTTCAAGCTCCCGGGCCTGCAACAGCTTTTGTGAGAGTCGGGTGTTGAGCAATCCGGCGGCGATTTGGTCGCCGAGGCACTTGAGCAGGTCAAAATCCTGCCAGGAAAACTCCACGCCGCCGACCCGGTCGCCGAGAATCATGACCCCGAGCAATGAGTCGCCGACGATCATCGGCACGCAAACGCGGTTGCCGCCCCGCCGGAATTCTTCCGGATGGCACTGGCGCAAGGTTTCCGCCCATGGTTCGAAGGCCGCATCAATGTCGATCGGCTCGCGGTGGTTCTGCAAATGCCTGAGCGTTTCCGCCATCTGGGTTTTCGCTGGTTGCAACTGGCCCGCTTTGGTTTCGGAGAGGAATGTTGAGGCCGCAAATATCAGTTGCTCCTTCTTGTCGTCCACAAGCCAGATGGTCACGGACAAGGCCTGAAAAATATCCGTCACCGATTTCACGGCCACCTGACAGAGGTCAGCTTGATTGACACAGGCGGCGGTTGCCTCCGTGAAGTGCCGCCACACGGTGCGATAGTCATAAAGCGGCCGTTGAAAATGCCGGCTGACAAATCGGCTGGTAACCAATCGGGCGCGGTCGGAGAGCAAGAGAATGGTCAATAACACCAATGCCGCCAGCACCACAAATGCTTTCAAGGCGAAGGCGTTGTCGCCGCCGAACCGGGTGACTATTTTGGCGAACACACCGATGATCAGCAGATAAATCCCCGCCAAAAAAACCGTCAGCGAATTCTGCAATACGGAATGGGACGGATACACGTCGAGGTCGAAATGACCCTCGCGGAGCAGCGAGCGCGAGATCAGCAGGCAGGCGGCAAACAGCGCACCGCAATCCACGAATTGGAGTGGCAGGTCAATGGTGTGAAACAACAGCGTCTGGCTGCTGGTATAGGTGCGTACGGC
>JBEKMT010000083.1:0-20411 GCA_050008355.1 Verrucomicrobiota bacterium | reverse complement strand
CGGGTTGAAGAATTGAACGATACAAAACGCATAAATATGCCAGAAAACACGACCATCTGCTCAGATGAGAAAAAATCATCACATTGGAAAAGGTGCTTCTGCATTCCAAAGCTCCTGTTTTCGGTGAGTATTTTTGCACTGGTCTCCAGCCTCAGTGCTTACGCCGATAATCTCTTGAGTGATCCAGGGCTTGAATCGGGAGTTCCGGGCCAGAAAGTACCGGGTTGGAATTCATATGGTGCGAATGCCTACATCATGGCGAACCAAGGCATGGCCCACAGCGGAACCAATTGCTTGAAGGTGTATCAGGGATTTAACAGCGCGGTTAATTACAATGGCATTTATCAGGATTACATTTCCGGGCCTGGCGCGGTTTACTCGGCCGATGGTTGGGCCTATACCAGCGCTAGTGACACCATCTCAGGAGAGAATATCGCCTGGATTGAAGTTACGTTCCGGGATGCCAACGCCAATATCCTCGCTCTTTACCGGTCAGCCTTGATCACCACTAACGCCATCGCAAGCGGGGCTTTCTCAACCAACGCCTGGATCAACCTGGCCGTCACCAACCAATACGATCCTCAATCCTATCAAGTGACGAACCAGGCGGCAAAATTGATCGCTCCGGCTGGCACTTATTTTGTGCGGTACCAAATTGTATTCCAGGGTGACGCCCGTCATTCCGGCGGCTCGATGTATTTTGATGACCTGAACTTGTCGCAAATCGAAGGAGCGGCTTACGGGGGCTGGAAGCTCGCCTGGAGCGACGAATTCAATGGTAACTCCATCGACACGAACACGTGGACATTCGACCTCGGCGGGAACGGCTGGGGCAACCGGGAACTGGAGTATTATACCAGCGACTCAGCCAATGCTTATGTTGCGGGAGGTTATTTGCATATTGCCGCCCTAAAGAATCCTGCCGGGAAGCATCACTACACCTCCGCGCGCCTGAAATCCCAGGGATTGTTTTCATTCCAGTATGGCCGCATCGAATGGCGCGCGCAGCTGCCGCCGGGCGAAGGTTTCTGGCCGGCGTTGTGGTTGCTGGGGACGAACATTAGCAGCGTCGGGTGGCCGGGCTGCGGCGAAATTGACGTGGTGGAAAACAAGGGAAGTGTTTTGGGCACTGAGCAAGGCAGTCTCCATTCGGGCAGCGATGAAACCGCCCTTTACAATTTTTTGGACGGCGATTCCGTCACCAACTTTCACACTTACACGCTGGACTGGACGACCAACGCGATCCTGTTCTACGTGGACGGGCACTTATATGAATCGCAGACCAAGTGGTCGAGTTCCATGGGCGCTTATCCCACCCCGTTCAACCAGCCATTTTTCATTATCATGAACATCGCCGTGGGGGGAAATTACTTGGGCAATCCGGAAATAAATGAAATTGATGCAAATAGTTCGTTCCCCGGTGAAATGCTGGTGGACTATGTGCGCATTTATAACCAGACAGGAGTAACAAAATGAAGAAGCAACCATGCCTCGGCAAACGAGCGTTTACCCTGATTGAGCTGCTGGTGGTCATCGCCATCATCGCCATCCTGGCGGCAATGTTGCTGCCAGCCTTGACTGCTGCCAAGAACCGGGCCAAGGCGATCGCCTGCACCAATAACAACAAACAAATTGGCCTGGCGATCGTGATGTATACGGGCGACAACAACGACACCGCACCGCCTTTGAACCAATTTAATTACGCCAGCCATAACACCAATTGGTGGTTCCGGTATGTCAGCAGCGGCAACTACATCACAAGTGACGCGGTTTCCAATAATGTCTGGCGTTGCCCGGTGGTTCAAAATGAGGACATTCTCGCCACCACGGTGGGCTATTTTGATGCCCCGTGTGAAGGCTACGGTCCGTTTGAAGACACCATCAACCCGGACAATGGAGTCATTCGTTATAATCTGGATCCATCAGGCAATCTTGTCGGGGGTCGCAAAATGAGCACCGTCCACCGGACCAGCCAGATCTGGTTGATCGGTGACGTGGGCGATCCCAAAACCGGCGGAGGCATCAATCAATTGCCTGCCAGCTACTACACGGATATCACTGCTATCCAGCCGATCATCGGAGTTGTCAGTTTCGGCTGGACGATGGTGCCTTCCAACAAACAGCCCGCCTGCCGCCACAATGGCCGGGCGATTCTATCGTTCTGCGACGGTCACGTCGAGAGTTGGAAGTGGATCGACCTGGATAACAATTTGAACGATGTTTTTGCCGAAAAGTCGTTTTAGTGTTATTGTTTGGCGCGCTGCCGATTCTTACCACAAAGACTATTGTTGTGCATGAATAGATTCTTTTTGACCCTCGCCGCTGTCTTGCTTTCCCTGTCGACATTACCGCTCCAAGCCACAACCGTCCTTTCCAATCCGGGATTTGAATCCGATGTACCAGGAACAACTTCGGACATTCCCGGCTGGAATCCTTACGGCGGAAATGCCTATATCATCACGGACGCGGCCATCGCTCACAGTGGCACCAATTATTTCAAGGTGTACCAGAACTTCAGCGGCGCCGTGAATTACACCGGGATTTACCAGGATTACATCTCCGGCCCCGGCGCAGTGTATTCAGCCAATGGCTGGGCTTACACCAGCGCAAGTGATACCTTAGCCGGACAAAATGCAGCCTGGATTGAGGTCACTTTTCGGGATGCCAGCGCCAATATTCTCGCGACTTACCGGTCAGCCACGATCACCACCAACATTATTGCCGGCGGGGCCTTTCCCACCAGCACGTGGATCGATTTATCCGTCACCAACCAATATGATCCCAACTCACTTCAAATTACCAACCACACGACGCGATTGATCGCCCCCGCGGGTACTTATTTCGTCCGTTATCAGATCACCTTTCAAGGTGACGCACTTTATTCCGCCGGCTCAATGTATTTTGATGATTTGAACTTGTCCCAGACGGGAGGATCCGCTTACGGAAATTGGAACATCGTCTGGAGCGATGAATTCAATGGCAGTTCGATCAATCCAAAGACCTGGACTTACGACACCGGAGCGGGTGGCTGGGGCAACAATGAGCTGGAATATTATACAAGCGATGCGGCTAATTCATACGTCTCCGGCGGCTACTTGCATATTGTGGCCTTGAAACAATCCGAAGGCGGTCAGAACTACACATCCGCGAGGATGAAGTCCGAAGGGTTGTTTTCTTTCCAATATGGTCGCATCGAATGGCGCGCTCAACTCCCCAACGGCGCCGGCTTCTGGCCCGCATTATGGATGTTGGGGACAAATATCACCACGATCGGGTGGCCGGACTGCGGGGAAATTGATGTGATGGAAAACGCAGGCAATAATTTGGGAAGCGTACAGGGCAGCCTGCACTCGGGCAGCGATGAAACGGCCGGATACAATTTTTTGAATGGCGATTCTGTCACCAATTTCCACACCTACGCGCTCGATTGGGCAACGAACGCGATTCTGTTCTACGTGGACGGGCATTTATATGAGTCGCAAACCAACTGGTCGAGTTCCGTCGGCTCATATCCCACGCCGTTCAATCGGCCTTTTTTTATCATCATGAACATCGCCGTGGGGGGCAATTATCTCGGCAATCCCGGCACCAACACCATTAATACCGGTTCGTTCCCGGGTGAGATGCTCGTGGATTACGTCCGCATCTATAACCAGACCGCGCCGCTACAAATTTCAATCTCCCGGAACAATTCAGACGCTTCCTTGAATTGGCCAGGTAATATTGTCTGCCATTTGCAGGAGCAGACAAACATGTTGGGGACGAATTGGCTCAACCTCACAGCCGGTTCCAACTCGCTGACGATTCAAACAACCAACCAAGCCATGTTTTACCGTCTCGCTTCACCGTAAGCTGAAGATTTTTCCCGCCCGGCAGCAACCGTTCATCTCCGGCGACGCTGTCCGCCGATGGGGCGTACAGAGGTCTTCAGCAAGAATTTGTTTTCCCTGCCAATGATTTGCCTGCCGGCGGCTTGTTCCCGTCCGGGTCTTGGGCGAGCCGGCTCCGAAGGTGATGACGAATGGCGGGCGGCGGGTTTCGACGCCTCCTTGACGAGGCAGAAATCCACCTGCTTTTTGAAGGTATCCACGCGCGCGACTTGCACGGTCACTTTGTCGCCGAGCTTGATTATCCTGCGGGTGCGCCGGCCGGTCAGGTTTCGTCGCGCTTCGTCGAACACAAAAAAATCGTCCTCTACTAGAGACAGCGGAACGAGGCCACTCATGGCGAGCCCGGGCACATCCACGAAGAAACCGAAATTACGCACATCCGTGACAAGCGCGGGGTATTTTTGCGGGTCACCGGAATCCAATTGCGCCCGCAGGAACGCGAACAGCTTCACATCCTTGCTATCACGTTCCGCGTCGGCGGAATTCCGCTCAGTGACGGATATATGCTCGGCGATGGTCTTGAGCCGGCCCGCCGGCGCGGTCTGTTTGTCGAACAAGGCACGATGCACCACGAGGTCTGCGTAACGACGGATCGGCGAGGTGAAGTGGGTGTATTTCTTCTTGGCCAGGCCGTAATGCCCCAGTGGCTCCACGGCATAACGGGCGCGCATCAGCGACTTGAGAAACCCGATTTTCAACGCCTGGCCGATGGACAACGTGCCGAGTTTTTGTAACAACTTTTGCACCTCGGCAGGATGGTTCAGATTGCCGCAGGGAACATGGTGGCTCAAGACTTCCTGCCGGTATTCCTGTAGGCGGCGCGCGTCCGGCTCTTCGTGCACGCGATAAATTGCCGGTATACGCAGTCCCATGAGGCGCGTGGCCACGGCTTCGTTGGCGAGCAGCATGAACTCCTCGATCAACTGGTGCGACACATCGTTCTCGTTCTTCTCGATGCGCAGAATTTTTCCCCGTTCATCCAGCCGGATTTTCGTCTCCGGAAAATCGAGCTCCAGCGAGCCCGCCTGGAAACGCAGCCGGCGGATTTTTTGCGCCAGCTCATGCGCCTGATGCAGCATCTGCTCGATGGGCTCGTCCGCTGGGGCGCGTTGCAAAATGCCAAGGACCTGAGCGTAGGCAAAACGTTTCTGCGAATGGATGACGGCGGGATAAAATTTTGCGCTCATCACCCGGCCGTCACTAGCGATCAGAAATTCCACGCATTTCGTCAGGCGATCAACCTTGGGCTTCAATGAACACAGCTCGTTGCTCAACGCCTCGGGCAGCATCGGGATGACGCGGTCCACGAGGTAAGTGGAATTGCCCCGCTTCTCCGCCTCGGCGTCGAGCGCCGTGCCGGGCTTGACGTAATGCGACACGTCCGCGATATGCACCCATAACCGCCATTGCTCGGGAGAAACTCTTTCCAGACAGATCGCATCATCGAAATCCTTCGCGTCATCAGGATCAATGGTGACGACCCGGTGGCCGCGGCAATCAACGCGTCCGGCGAAATCCTGCGGGTCAATGGTCCCACCAATCGCTCCCGCCTCATCCAGAACCGCTTTCGGAAAATGCAGCGGGAGATCGTACTGGCGCAAAACTGAGAGCATGTCCACACCTTCCTCATCCGGCGGGCCTAGAACCTCGACCACTTCGCCCTCAGGGGTGGTGTGGCGCGATTCCCATTCGCGCAACTCCACCACAACCTTGTCGCCAATGCGAGCAGGTCGCCCGACATCGCGAGGTTCGGGGACCAGAATATCGTGCGGAATGCGCGGGTCATCCGGCACCACGAACAGAAATTGGCGGCTGCGTTGCAGGGTGCCGACTATTTGGGTGCGCTGACGTTCCAAAATGCGGACGACCGTTCCCGTTTCCGGTTCGCCGGCTTCACCGCGAAAATTCTTTCGCCGGGGATTGCGCCGCACGAGCACGCGGTCCTCGTTCCAAGCCGTGCCGGTGTCGCTTTCGGCGATGGAAATCTCCGTGAGCTGTGGATCATCGGGCTGAAGAAAACCCCGACCCGAGCGGTTCAGGCGGATGCGTCCGGGAATCAAATCCGCCTCCCGCGGAGCGACATAGCGGTTGCCCTTGATGCGGGCCACGTCACCAGCCCTTTCCAGTTCACCCAAAGTTGCCTGCAATTTCTGCTGTTGATTGGGCGGAAGCTTGAGCAACCGGAGCAACTCCGGCACATTCGCCGGGACATAACTGGCGTGTCCCAACAAACGAATGATCTGGTCTTTCATGATTTTTGGCGATCAGGCACCTGACAGGTTTTTGCTTTTGAAATTTGATTTGTAGCCGCACTCCAAGAACGCCGTCTTACCGCCCGGTCATGGGCTGCCGCTACAACTAAATTGCGGCACTGCCGGATATCCGGGTGCTTTGATATCCTTTGTTGCAGCGACCGGCAGCGCAAGCTGCGCCCGTAGGATACAGGAAACGGAAGCCTTTGTCACCGACGTTTCCGCGACTGTTTCCGCGACAAGCATCACGCGTGATGGCCGGATGGCAGGAAACATTCAAACATCAACGCCGCCGCAATTATATTTTGGAACAAAATTTTCCCGCAGACGTCTTACTTTGTTAGAGTGCCGGGCGCAACGAAGCGCAGATTGAATTCGATTATGTTTATCACAGGACTCGGCACTGCCGTTCCGCCACAACGCCACGTGCAGCGCGATGGTTGGATTGCAGTACAACAATGGCCACAGTTTTCGCAACTCAAACCGCGTTCCCACGCCCTCCTTAAGAAAGTTCTGTGCGGCGACAACGGCATTGATGCCCGTCACCTGGCTCTGGAGACACTCGCGGAAGCGTTTGACCAGACACCGGACTCGCTCCAGGCGCATTTCACCAAACACGCGCCAGCTCTCGCAACCGAAGCTGCGCGGCGTGCCCTTCAGAATGCGGGTTGCGGAGCTGGAGAAATTGATGCCGTGATGATCAGCACCTGCACCGGTTATTTATGTCCCGGGCTCACCAGCTACGTGAGCGAGCGTCTTGAACTCCGGCCAGACATATTCGCGCTCGACCTGGTCGGTCAAGGTTGCGGCGCCGCCCTGCCAAACTTGCGGACGGGCGAGGCCATTCTCAGCGCCGGCCAGGCCAAGCGGGTTCTTTCCATCTGTGTCGAGGTTTGCAGTGCCGCCTTTTTCATTGATGATGATCCCGGGGTTCTGATCAGTGCCTGCCTTTTTGCCGATGGAGCCGGAGCGGCGGTTTTGTCCAACGAACCATTGCCGAACCGCCGCCGGGTGCAATGGAAATTCACGGATTCACGACTGGTGACAGCCGAACGCGATACGCTGCGGTTTGGTCATAGCCAGGGAAAACTGCGGAATATTTTGTTGCCGCAAGTGCCGCAAGTCGCGGGCGAATTGGCGGCAAAGTTATTTGAGGAAACGCTCCTGGCAACCGGAGTGAAACGCGAGCGGATTACCGGCTGGATTCTGCACACCGGCGGCCGCGACGTGATCCAGGCCCTGCGCGACAAACTCCAATTAACCGCAGAGGACGTGTGTCACAGTTCCGCGGTGTTGCGCGAGTTCGGAAACATCAGCAGCCCCACGGTCTATTTTGTGCTCGACCGTGCCCTGCACAATATGATTCCGGATGGACTCTGGTGGATGTGCGCCTTTGGCGCGGGTTTCAGTTGTCATGGTGCATTGTTGGAAGTGGGAAGTTCGTGAAACGCATCGTCCAGCCCGAACTGCTCGACCGGCTGCCGCCCCATGATCCGCGCGCCGTTCGCTCGCGCCGTGATTTGCGACGGGTGAACGCCTGGATGGGCAATCACAGCATTATGGCAGATGCCTTGCAAAGAATGGTTCATCCTCAGCCACCTAACCAAATAACGGAATTGGGTACCGGCGACGGAAACTTTTTGCTGCGCGTCGCGGAAAAAATCACAGTGCGCTGGCCCGAAGTGAAAGCGGTGCTGCTTGACCGGCAAAGAATTGCGACCCGCGAAACACTTGCGGCGTTTAACGCATTAAACTGGCATGCTGAAGCCATGGTGGTGGACGTTTTCGACTGGCCACAAACCGACAGTGATATTGTCATCGCCAACCTGTTCCTGCACCACTTTGCTGACGCGCAACTCGCAGAATTGCTGCAGCTGATCTCCCGCCGCACCAAACTCTTCATCGCCCTCGAACCACGCCGGGGTTTCTGGCCTTTATTTTGCAGCCGATGGCTGTGGGCGATTGGTTGCAATGAAGTCACCTGTTTTGATGCGGAAGTCAGCGTACGCGCCGGGTTTTGTGGCGATGAGCTTTCCCGGTTGTGGCCAGACCGACAAGGTTGGCGCTTCACGGAACTATCTGCCGGCGCCTTCAGCCATCTTTTCGTCGCCCGAAAAATCGGTTGAGTCATGGTAAAACCCGTTGTGATCATTGGAGGCGGCCTGGCTGGTTTGACGCTGGGCATTGGTTTGCGGCAACGCCATGTGCCGGTCATCATCCACGAGGCCGGCCAATATCCGCGTCATCGGGTTTGCGGCGAATTCATCAGCGGGCGCGGTCAGGCGACACTGGAACGGTTGAAACTGCTGGAATTGATTGAACGCTCGGGTGCCGTCATTTCACAGACCGCCGCTTTTTTTTCAACAACCAGGGCCATGACGCCACGTCCATTGCCGTTCGCAGGTATCTGTCTGTCACGATTCATCTTGGATGCCGCACTGGCGAACAAATTCCGCATGCTCGATGGTGAATTGCATGTTTCCTCGCGGCGCGAAGATTTTGGCGAAGGCATTGTTCGCGCCTCAGGGCGCCGTCCAGGGATGGACGAAAACGGTTCACGCTGGTTTGGTCTGAAGATTCATGCGCGCAAAGTCGATCTGTCTGCCGACCTGGAAATGCACGTTTCACCGCGCGGCTATGTTGGCCTGTGCAAAATCAACGGCGGAGCAATAAACGTTTGCGGATTGTTCAGAAAAACCGGGATGAAAGAATTAAACGACTGGCGCAAACTATTGTGCGGTCAACCCGATACCCTCTTGCATCACCGGCTGAGAAATGTGGAGTTCGCGGAAGACTCTTATTGTGCTGTAGCCGGACTTTCATTGACGCCTCAATCCGCGGCGGCGCATGCAGGAGTTTCAGTTGGGGATGCAATCACGATGATTCCGCCGATCACAGGCAATGGCATGTCGATGGCCTTTGAATCTGCGGAGTTGGCGATTGAACCGCTGGTTGCCTGGAGCCGGGGCGAATCATCGTGGACCCGGGCCCGGCGAAGGATTGCGCATGACTGCGACGCACTATTTACCAAACGACTCACCTGGGCCAAATGCTGGCAACACATCATCCTCACGCCGGCGCTTCAAAACCCCGCGATTGCGCTGGCAGCGCGAAGCCAATGGCTTTGGCGGATGGCGTTCAACAGCACGCGATAATATTGTCGACCCGCCTATTTCCAAGCGGAATATGCCATGGCCGGGGACGCCGGGTTTGACACGATGGATCGCAGGGTAAAGGCGACGGAAAGCGGTTTGCCCTCGCGGGCTCTGATGTTGTGGTCGGAAACCCAACTTCCGCTGAAGTCTCGTGGACCCGCGACTTCGCGGCTGGCAAAAAGAATGATGTCGTCCGTTCCGCTGGAATTAGCGCGGCCGGTCAGCGGTGTACCTGCGACCGGCAGTAGCACCACGCCATTTCCCACGTTGTCGGTGAGCGAGAGCCAGTGGAGATTGCGCTTCGACGCCCGGAACTGAATGTTGTCGGCCAGACAATCACCCGATGGCTCGCCGATGTGCCCGGAGGGATAGTCCGTGAAGTAGGAATCACGAAACCAGCGCATGTGCGTCATGGTGGGGGGCAGCGAAATCCTCAGACCTTCTTCCCACAGGTTGGTGCTATTGGAGCCCCAATCCACCTTCCAATTCACGGTAACCTCGGCATCCGACTTGATGTCGTAGGTGGAGGTTAGGGTGCCAAGCGTTGATCCGCCTGCCTTTGTGAGGACATTGGCGCTCACGGATACGCGGATCGTACCGCTGGCATCAGCGGGAGACGCGGTGATCTTGACGCCATCCGTCACCGGAGGGTTTGAGGCGCGATAGAACGACCTCTCGTCGCCAGCCTTTGCCTCGCCCAGATTCAAGATCGGGCCGCCAATGACAATGTCCTTGCCCTGAACCCGCCAGGATTGAATGGTTCCGGTGCGCTTGTTGAAGATGACCTCCTGAAGGCTGTCGGCAACGCGCAGCGTGTCGGCGCTGTCCTGACTCATCAGGGCACCACCGGCGGCGATGGCGGCCGGCGGTTGGGGAACCGGAGCACCAGCGACAGCCAGATTCACCGCCACCACGGAAGTTCCATCGGCATGATCAAATTCCAGTCGCAGTTTGGTAACACCCGCGGGAGCCGGAAATAACGCGGCGGTCGAGTCCGCAGGCGGGCAAGTCAGGTGCCGGAATCCACTTTCCAGAACTGTATCGCCCTGATAAGCCGTCCAGTGGCAGGCGAGTTCGCTGAGATCGGTAAACGAGTAGCGATTGGTGATTAGCACGCTAAAGGAATCGCCGGAAGCAGAAAGGGGACGTGTGTCCACCTGGATGGGACTGTAAACTTGCTTGACGAACCACCATTCCGGTTTCGGGACCCGGTAGGCGGTAACGATTCCCTTGTCATTCTCCTGACGGAGATTATCCGGTCCCCAGGGACCCTCATGAGGCGCGGGCGCATCTTTATCGGCAATGCCCTGGTTCTGCCATTCCCAGATGAACGATCCGAGGATCGTGGGGGCGGTCCAGACTTTGCTCCAGACATGGCCCAGCGCTTCGGACCACAAATCATGCGTTCCCGGATCGTAATCTTCCGACTCGGGCTGCCAGAATATGTGGGGGTTTTCGGAGAAGTTGGCCGGTGTGCCATGTTTGATGAGATCATCCACCTTCCGAGGATCGGGATAATGATCGTCTTCCCAGAGCTGACCTTTCACGTCGCCCGGGCTATTGCAGGACACGAATGCGGGACGGGTCGGGTCAGTGGCCCGGACCAAATCGATGACGTCCTGCGAATCCCGGCCCATGGGGTTTTCGTTGCCAATGCTCCAAGCCAGCACGCAGGGACGGTTTTCATCGCGGGCAAGCGTCTCGGTAGCCCGCTGCAAAAGGTACGGAGCGTAGGCCGGGTCGTTGACCTGGTCGTTAATCCAACAGTAGGGGATCTCGTCGAGAATATACATTCCCCTTTCTTCACATAACTCCAGAAAGCGCTGGGCGTGATTGTAATGGCTCGTGCGGATGGCATTGATATTGGCAGCCTTCATCAAGGCCAGGTCTTCTTCCCAATTGGTTTCGGTGAGGGCAAAGCCTTTGTCCGCCCAATAATCGTGACGACAAGTGCCGGTGCATTTGATGGGACGGCCATTCCAAAGCACCATGTTGTTCGTGAAGTCAATTTGCTTGAATCCAAACCGCTGCTCGACCCGCTCGACGGTCTTCCCGCCGCGGGAAAGCTGCAAGACGACGTAATAAAGATTGGGCTTCTCGGCGGACCAGAGAGCGGGAGCCGACACTGGCGCGGAAAGGTCGATGGTGGAAGTGCCATCGGGACCGATACTGCCCTCGCCGGAAAACCTTACACCGGTTGCGGCCGGAGTTTTCGCGGCGAACAAGTTGCCCCTGATAGAGACGGGTTCGCCTGGAGTACCCGCCACGTGGACCGTCGTATAGAGTGTCGCGTTCACGTAATTCGAATCCAGCGGCGTACGCACGATGATATCGGATACGTGCGTTGGCGGGACGGCGATCAGCGAGGTATCGCGGTAAATTCCACCCATGCACTGAAAGTCCCCGGTCTCGCAGTCGTACGACGGAACTGATTTGGAAACCCGAACCGCGAACAGGTTTGGTTCGCCGGGTTTGACCAGGCCGGTGAGGTCGATGTTCCAGGCGGTATAGCCGCTCTCATGGTAACCCGCCTTCTGGCCGTTGATATAAACTTCAGCCCCATCGAGCACTCCATCGAAGTGCCAATAGATATTCCGGCCGGCCCAGGACGCGGGCACCTGGACCCATCGTCGATACTGCCCGACCGTATCGTCCACCGAGCCATAGGTGGGCACGGAGTAACCATACATTTCCCAGTTGGAAGGAACCGGGAGGGCATCCCAACTCGCGTCGTCGAAGGTGGTCGCAGCAAATTCATCGGTTGCGACTACGGGGATTGCCGGCGGCTTTTGAGCCAGCGGTTGCCAGACTACGTCCTGTCCACCCGGCGCAAGGTGGACCTGAAACTCACGGATGGAGGCCCATGAACCTGCCGAATGTCCGACGATAGTAATCCGGACGAACCTGACCTCCGCCGGCGTGATTGCAACCGGCCCGTTGCCGATACCGGGCGCAGCCGACTCGTCCCCAAGGGTCACCCATTGTCCGCCATCCCTTTTGCCCTCGATGCGGCATTCATAGCCGCCGCCATGTTCCCATGTAATGTTGACACCCGTGACCGTCTGATTACTGCCAAGATCTGTCTGCAGCCATTGCGGCACGCCGTCATCGCTGGCGCACCAGCGCGTGTCATCACTGCCGTCGAAGGCGTTGTTCGGCGGATTTTTATCTTCATAACTCGAGGCGGAGATGCCGAATCTTTCGCCCTCGCCCGGCACAAATTTGCCGGCCTTGATGGCTCCATGGGTAAGGGCAAACTTCCACGTGCCGGTCATGGGCAGGATCCACGGATTAAGCGATCGCAACACATCCGGCGGCACCGGCCTGGCCGAGGGAAGTGGCAGCGGCAACGCTGCGGGAGAAACGCGGCCGATATCCTGCCCCAGCGCGGGACCGCCAAAAGCCAAAAAAATCTGGAGGCAAAGAAGGGTGAAAGTCTTGGGTCTCATTCAAGTCTGATATGGTTGGTAGACTTTGGTTTAACTGATTTTGCGCCGCAGGTCGATGGCGAATCTGCGTTTTGCTGGCAATCGCGCATTCATGTTTCACCAATTCGTCGCCATCCAACATTTTGAAACCACGCACCTGGATTGGCATTCCAGTCTAAAAGCATGGTAACGACATCAGCTTGGCGCAGGCAGAGGCGGAGGGTGAGTCGCGAGAATTCGAGACTGGACATGGCCGAAAGAATGTGCGAATCAGCCATTCGAAGAAAAAAATCAGCTGGCGGAATGCCGGGTTTCCATCTTCATGAGCTTATATTTGCCACAAACCATCGCCTACCTTTGGTGCGGCTCTGAGCTTGGCTTATGCCTGATAAAGCGTTCCAGGGCCGATGCTAAATCCAAAGACCAGCATTCACTGTGGATCATTTTGTTGATTTATGCCATCGCCTTCACCGCCGGAATTTCCGCCGCGTACCAACTCCCGTCCTGCCGGCTGCCCGGGCCGAAAATCTTCCGTGATGCGGGCGTCTGCCTGTTTTTTGCAGGCATCGTTCTGCGGTGGTGTTCAATCATTTACCTGGGCCGATTCTTCACCGTGAATGTGGCGATCGCGAAAAATCATCGTGTGATTGATTCCGGGCCGTATCGCCATATTCGACATCCCAGTTATACCGGCGCCATGTTGGCGGTGTTGGGCTTCACGCTGACCTTGGGTAATTGGGCCAGTCTGCTAACACTGTTCCTGCCCTGCTTTGCCGCGCAAATGTGGCGCATCCGGATTGAAGAGGCGGCGTTGCTGGAGGCATTGGGGGAAGCCTACGCAAATTATATGAAACGAACCAAACGCCTCATTCCGCTGATTTATTAGGTCTGGAACTTCTCCGTGCGTCAACCAACAGGTTTGAAGGCTTGAACGGGATACAGTTGCCCCGGCCGCACGACCACTGTGCGAACATTTAAGCGGCATGGTGGTCAAACCATGATCATGAAGCTGGAAATGCACCTCATCTCGCATGCCAAGCCGACACTTTGCGATTGGCGCGATGCCGCGCAATCATTGCGGTTGACCTACAAAATGAGCCAATTCCCGGACCTGATATCATGAGTATCGACCGGTACATTTTGATTGTATTGGCTCTGCTGATCGCGCGAGTGACGGGCGCTGAGGTGGCGACTAATTTCATGGGCCGGTTGATCCCGATTCCGCCCTGCCCGGCCTGCCTAGCCTCGGCTAAAGCCAACCATATTCCGCTGGCGGGCATTGACCGGCCGGCGCAATCCGAAGTCCTCTCTCCCGGAAACTCGGAAACCGCGTTAATCACCTGGCACCAAAAGTCACATCCCGGCACCCAGTGGCTGCTATATTTCCAAGCCGTGGCCAATACCAACACCTCGCCCGCAAAACCGGGCGACCCCATGGTCCTGTATACTTCCACGGGCAATAAATTCGAGTTCGGTAGCAAGCAGGCAACGATCCGCGTGCGAACTCTTGGCCCTTTCATAGAATCAAATGTCGATCCCAACCCGTCCCGCATCCAACCAGCGCCAATCGACAAGAGCGCGCGCATCGATGTAGACCAAACGTTTTTGGGGTTGGGCCTCGATCAGGCCACGGCCGCGCTCCATCGGTTGTACCAATTCGAGGAGCAGAGAAAGCAGGACAAGATCACGCTCAACTTCGGAATTTCGGGGGAGCCGTTCAGCCCTTCAACGATCAAACATGACCGCGCGGCGGCGGAGGCGATGCAATTGACTCTCGAGGAAGAACGTGCACTGGCCGGCGGAATACCGGCCTTGTATGCTTATTTTAATTCGGTCCAGCAAACGCCGGAATTGGACTCGATCCTGTTCAAGGTTGTGAGCATGCCTTCCGTCTGGTCGATCATGAAAAACCTGGGGCTGTCGCCGGGAATTGCCATTGGCTCGCCGCGGAAACGGGTTGGACCATTGTCCCTGCCCGATTGGGAACTCCAAGCCCGGTCTTCGCTTTACGCTCTGCCGGTGCAGGTTTCACTTAACAATCATCCCGCGCTGACCTTGACAATGATTGTGACGGATCCGCACCCGCCATTTTTGGTCTGCGGCGGTATCGTCGGATTCCTGGCGGAAAATCCGGATGATCCGGAGAATTACCTGACCTTGCGCATCGTCAACGCGCATCTTTAATTGATGGAAATCCGGAGGAAGATCTCCCGCTTTGAATTATCGGAGCGACCATGTTCAACGGGGCTGCTGGCCCGACTTCAGCGCCTCAAGATCAGCTTGCACCGCCTTGAGATTTCCTTCCGCCACCGCGTTTGTCGGATTGAGTTGTAGCGCGATTCGAAATTCATGGAGTGCTTCGTCCAGCTTCCCCAATTTGGAGAGGGCGAGGCCGTCATTCACATGCGCGCGGTCAAAGTCCGGGCGGAGGTGGACCGCTTCAGAAAACTGCTCCTGCGCTTCTTCAATTTGGTCTTCAACCGCCAGTTCGACTCCCAATAAAAACCGGGCCTGCCAGAATTTGTCGTCCAACCAGATGGTGTTGCGAAAAGCAGTGATGGCTTCAGCCGGCTTATCCTCCGCCGCCAGCGTGACCGCTCGATAGAAATTGGCCGCCGGCCCGTCCGGCTGAATGTTCGCGGCTTGTTGGTAATGAGCCATGGCCTGATCCAATTCTCCTTCGCATTGCTCCATGAATCCCCAGTCCAGGTAGGTATCAACGGAGCCGGAATCAATGTGTGCCGCCCGGCCAAAATAACCGGCGGCTTCGGCTGTTTTCTGTTGGTTCGCCAGAATCAGCCCCATTTCATTTAGCGCCGGCACATAATCATTGCGCACGTCCAGGGACCGCAAAAAACTCTTTTCCGCTTCACTGGTCTGGCTCAGCCGGACATACAACCGGCCGATGATGCAAGGCGTTACCGGATTCTGCGGCAGCAAATCGCTGACTTGTTGCTCCTGCCCGGGCGCGTCTGCCAGATCGCCCGCTTCATCCAAAAATTGCGCGAAATTTTCCCTCACAAAATAGTCGTCGGGAGCCAGCGCCAGGGCATCCTCATAAGTCGCGAGCGCTTCCTTGCGCGTTGCTGGCGTCATTTGCGAGTCTAACTCCTTCAGCTTGGCCACATAGAATTGCGAGCGCGCGGCGGCATTCAATTGATCGGTGAATGGCGCCCCGGAAATGCGGGTGTACGTTTCCTGCCAGATCCGGTAGCGATCCCAGGGTGTGACCGCCAACCGTCGCTCGCATAATTCCTCGGAAGCCCATTCATTCTTGCTTTGGGTTGAAATGGATTTCGGAAGCAGCTTTGCGGCTTGCTCGGCCAGGGCGAGCCCCAACAAATAGTTGCCCTTAAAATTCAAATGCACATGTTCATAAAATAATTCGTTGCCCGGAATTCCTGCCGGGGAGCTGCGCGCCAACATTCCGGAGGCATCCAGAAAAGAAACACCATGGTCCGCCCCTGCCCGTGCCGCATCTGCGATGATTTGATTCAGGCGGTCGTCCGCGCGGAACGCCAGAGTGTCATCGTCCCTGGCCATTTCAAAATCACTCAAGGCCTGTTCGTCGTTCGTCAGGGCCAGCTGGCAACGACCCGCGCGAAAATGCAGTTCGGCAAAAGTCGGGTCCATCGCCGCCGCCCGCGCATACTCTTTGAGCGCGCCGGCATAGTCACCAGACGATTCCAGCGCATTGCCCGTCTGATAAATTTCATCCCACTCAGCTCTTTTGGATTCGCTCAGGGCCGCTGAATGCAGCGATCCAAAGGGGGCACAATCCTTCAAATTACTTCCCACCGTGCTCAAAATAATCGGTACCCCGGCCGAATGTCCCGCTCGCAAAATGTCCTCCAGATTCTCTTTGAAATTGGCATAGGCGCGCAGCCGGTTCGGATCATCGTAGCGCAGTTGATAATTTTTAAACATGTCCAGCCCGCTCCATATTTTCGGGGTTGCCGAGCGATCACCCCAACGCTGCATCACGCTATCCAGCAACTGGCCGATCTTCGTTGATTTTAAGGCGAGTTCGGCGCGAATCTGATTAATCCCCGGCGACCGCGCGCCGAACACCGTGCCCGCGCCGAAAGGCCCCACCATCTCATTGTTGCCCATGTAGACAATCCACAGATCGCCATCGTACTGGGCGCATTCCCTCGCAATCGGCAAAATCACGTGCGAGTTAATGGCCGTCATCGCCACACACACCACCTCAAAATCGGTCCCGGGATATCGCTCCCGGAGTAAGACCTGCAAATATCGCCAGGCGCCAAAGGTGGGATCGGGATCGCCCATGGCTGCGGACTCGCCAAAGACAAAAATTCGGTAGGTATGCGGAGGCTTCGGCACAGCCATGCGCAAGGTGACCGGCGTGCGCGCCAAAGCGGGCGGGAAAAATCGGTAACCAAACCTGTAATTAGGCACGTAATACTCTTTTCCACCAATGCTGGCTTTTACAAAATAACTCGTGGGGTAACCGTAGCCGGACACACGCAAACACAATTCAAGCAAGCCGATGACAAACAACGGAATTGCCACTGCCGCAAAGATCCGGAACAGCCACAGACGGCCTGGAGAGATTGTGGACGCCGGCTTCTCAGGGGCAACATTCCTCCCGTTTGTAGAACGCGCTTTCCTGGGGAGATGTTTCTTCGGCTTCAAATGAGTTCATCCCGATTAAAGCAAGTTGGCAGAATTAATTCAACGGGAAGTCGGCTAAGCATACGCCGTCTTTTCCTGATCATCCGGGATTGATGTTGCCAGTAGGCGGGGGACGGAGCTAAATGGGGTGGCCACCCTGGGAATCCACATGGAGACCTTTGAGAAATATCAACGAGAGCTTCTCCAGCATAGTCGTCGCAGTTGCCGGAAAGCTCCGATCAGTCAGCGCACGGAACAAGCCTTTCTCGCCCTGCCGCGGCACCTCTTTGTCAGACGTTACCGGGAGTGGGGAGCAACCGGGTGGCAACAGGTGACGGCCGAAACCCTCGAACAGCATCTCCCCATACTTTACGCCGACAAACCGCTCGTCTTGTCCGGTGATGACAGCGACCTTCTCTCCACCATTTCGCAGCCATCATTCGTACTGCGCATGCTTGATCTATTGCAACTCGAGCCGGGGCAGACGGTGTTCGAGCTCGGTGCGGGCAGCGGCTGGAATGCAGCGCTGATGGGTTGTCTGGTCGCCCCCAAGGGACACGTTTACAGCCTCGAGCTGATCCCCGAAGTGGCGAAAGCGGCAGAGGAGGCTGTGCTGATGGCCGGAATCACAAATGTCACCATTGTGAACGCCGATGGCGGTGATGGGTACGCCCCGGGGGCGCCTTACGATCGCGCGATTTTCACCGCCGGCACTTACGACCTTCCACTTGCCTTCCACGATCAGATTAGGGAGGGCGGAATTCTGCTGGCCGTGATCAAACTCGAAGGTGGCGGCGACATGTTGTATGTCATGAGCAAGACCAACAACCGTTTTGAGTCGGTCGAATCAATGTATTGCGGCTTCGTGCAATTGAAAGGAAAACACCGGGTCGATGGCCTGGAGCCTGCCGACCTGAACGCTCTTCTGGAATGGCCGGAATTGGAGAAAAAAATCGTCGCCCGGGCGCGGTTCTGGTGGGGAGGTCATGGAGAAGAATCATTCATGCTGCACACCCAGGGCATCCGGTTTTTCCTCGGCATCTCGGAACCGTGCTTCTGTACCTTCAAGACCATAAAGACCTCCAAGGAACCGCACGAAGAGCACTTCTTTGGTCTCTGGGATCAGGCAAAATGTTCGCTGGTTCTGGCACGCGGCAATTGGATCATTACCTACGGAAATGCCGCTGCCGGGAGGCAACTGCTGAAGCGGGTCCGGCAATGGGTGGACCTCGGCATGCCGACCGCCGCCAGTTTCAAGCTGCAGGTGTATCCAAATGATTTTCCCGTGCACGCTGGCGGCAATCAATGGATTGTCAAACGGCGCGAATCAACTTTCCTCTGGAGCCTCGATGCGTGATATAAAACCTGAATCGATCAAATTCTATGTCTGAACACAAGGCAACGATTGTGTGGAAAAGCAACGGGCCGGATTTCCGTGCCGGCAAATATTCGCGGGAACACCTGTGGACCTTTGATGGCGGCTTCACCATGCCAGCCTCAGCGTCACCCTCGGTTGTGCCGGTGCCGTTCTCGAACCCGGCACACGTTGACCCGGAGGAGGCATTCGTGGCCTCCATTTCCAGCTGCCACCTGCTCACCTATTTATACCTCGCCAGCCGGCAGGGTTTTTGTGTGCACCATTATCGAGACGAGGCTGTCGGCGTCATGACCAGGAACGAGAAAGGCGTTCCCTGGGTAAGTTCCGTGACGCTGAACCCACAGATCGCCTACACCGGCGACAAACGACCCGCGCCTCAAGATGAGGAACGCCTGCATCATCTGGCGCATGAGCAATGTTTTATCGCAAACTCAATCAAGACACAGGTCACGGTGAAAGGAACTCCGCATGAGCAGATAACGTAAGACGTAGTTTGATTGGCTAACGCCAACTGATCCGTACGGCTGCCGATGGAAAAGAAAAGAGGCCGGACACTACTCCGGCCTCTTAAAGCACACTAAAATTTTCGGTTGATGCACTACCATCAACAAGAAAACTATACCGTACCCGCAGTTTTCCGCCTGTCACCACTTGTGGTGACATGAGGCACCTGGACTTGTATACCTGCCAAACGCATAGGACGGCTTGTCCAAAGGCATTGCATCGCTTGCGTTGTTGAAAATGTCAGGCAACGCCTGCGTCGCCCGGCTCTTAAAAAGCCAAGAAAGCGGGATAAAATCAGTCCTGCAAAATGGCCAAAATGAACTTTATAAACACTGGAGCATTCAGACATTCTGCATTTGGCAGGTATACAAGTCCAAAATTGGGCGGGATTACACCCCGCCAAGTCAGGATTGACTTTTTGGCGACTGCGTGGCTGAGTGTCAATAGTTGAAAGTCGACGACGTTGGGCCCGGGAAGCGCGGGCCCGCAAGTCCCCAAATGCAAACGAGAAAGTAAAACAATGCAACCATTCTTATCCAAAATTGTCGTTGGGTGTCTCGGCATGTGCGTCGGTTTCACGCTCTCTTATCTTAACTCAACCGGGCTCAGAATGGAGTCAAAGGCGACCGTAATCACAATTGCGCACAATGGTGAAGTGGTTCTGGGCACCGAGCAACCTGACCTGCACCAATTATCCGCGCATCTGAAGCAGCAAGCGGCACCCGGTAAGACCATCACAATCTGCGCCAACGCAAATGCCGATTTTAATCGCGTTGCCGCCGTCGTGGATGCCTGTCAGACAGCCGGCTTGACCCGAATTGCCCTGCGCACGTCGGCGCCAGAGTAAGACGGCCTTGGAACCAGGGCCCGCGGACTATCCGCTACTCGAGAAGCGGATGGGACTCAACGCCGTCAGCCGGTGATCAGAATACGACCCACAAATGAAAAACATGAATGCGAAAGACCTCTTCGGGCTGGCCGTCCGGATCATGGGACTAATTTTTCTCTATTACGGGCTGGCTGCATTCCCCACGGTCATCAACGCTTGCATGGCAAAGAGTGTGATGGGCGTAATCATGGTTCTCTGGCCGTTATTCGTCGCTTACGGAGTGTTCCGCTACGCGGCGCAGATCGAAGCCATGGCCTACCCCGATTCGGAGGACGAT
>JBEKMT010000082.1:0-20540 GCA_050008355.1 Verrucomicrobiota bacterium | reverse complement strand
CTTGGGATGGTCACTGGGAAGCGTTTAACCTATCGGGAGGCAGTTTGAAGGAACAGGCTTTGCCGCCTGCAAGACTGCCTTGTAAAACCAAAAGCCCCGCATGTTCCTTGGGGGAGAAAGAGAATTCGTGTCAAAAGCAAAAAGAGCAAAACACAGGAAGCGGCCAGAGCCGGTGATGTTTCCGAATCTGAGCGGCGTTAAGTTTGAGGATGCCTTGAAGGCATTACTCAAGACGCCATTGCCACCAGATAAAAAGAAGGGCGAAAAATGAATACAAACACCGTTACATCGCAATTTGTAATAGTCCACACCGGAGCTGAATGGGTTCCAATTTGCATTTTTGTAGCACTGATTGCGGCTTTTGCCATTGGTGGATTCCTGGTAGGACGTAAATGGAAATGATTTTATGAGCGAAATACCAAAAGTTGGACGCCCCACGCTGCCTGATAAGGAAAAGCGTGGCAGATTCATTTCCACGCGGCTTTCCCCCGCAGAATATAAGGAGATCGAGCAAGCCATCCAATCATCTGGCAATACCAAGACGGAATGGGTCAGGAAAAAGCTGATTGCCGCCGCTCGCCGCGCTTAAAAAACCATAAAAATGAACACTCAAAAACAGCCAATAGTTGGGTTTGTCAAAGACATAATCCCGATTGAAAAAATGGCTAATTGTCCCAAAAAGCTCTTAAAATGGGGTAAATGAACGCCCCAATATTATTCCCCGGTTTCAACTCAATTCCTTGTCTCTCAATTTACTGTGCCTAGTTCTCCTGAGTCGTCGCAATCGCCGGTTTCAGCCTTTGACCTTGAGCGCTGGCATGCGGCACAGCGGGATTTGCTCAAAGGCAGGGGTGACCGGGCGATGGGCGCCTACCGTGAGCTGCTCAAACGATTCCCAAATTCTGAGAAGCTCTGGTTTGAACTCGGATTGGCGGCAGCGAAGGAATTGGAATTTGACCAGGCCGATCAAGCCTTTCAAAGAACGGCCGAGTTATCGCCGAAAGATGTTTCGCTGCGCGTGCTGCTTGGCCAGCAATATCACCTGCTCAGAAGAATGGATCAGGCCCGCGCCTGCTTTGAACAGGCGGCGGCGATCGATCCTCACTCCGTTCATGGCCGTCTGAGTCTGGCTGATTGGTACGAACGCGAGCACCGGCTGGATAACGCATGGGCCGTCATCGAGGATTGTACCGCCAAACATCCGGAAAACGCCAGAGTCCGTTGCTTTAAGGCACTACTTCAGCAACGCCGGGGAGAACTGAAGGAAGCGGAAAAATCGTTGCGAGAACTTATTGCTACTGGATCTTTGGATTTGAACGCGAGGTACTCCAGTCGCTACCAGCTCGCTGTCGTGCTGGATGAGTCTGGACAGTACGGCGAGGCCCTGCACTGGCTCACGGAGGCCAAATCGGTTCTCCGCCAGTCGGCCAACACCGCGAAACTGGAGCAGAGCTATGATTTTGCCGACCGTCGGCGCCGCCAGTTGCTGGCCGACGTGACACCGGAGATGATCCGGCGCTGGCGAAATGAAGATGACAGCGGCTCAAGCCCGCGGTTGGCCTTTCTGGGCGGACACCCCCGCAGCGGAACCACCTTGTTGGAACAGATACTTGGGGCGCACCCGGAGATCAATGCTTTCGACGAACCGATGGCTTTCACACAGGAAATCCTGGAGCATTTGGCCCCATTGGAGAACGCTCCAACCTTGACCGCCAGCACGCTGAACCTCTTGAGCGAGGCGCGCCGGAGTTATTTCCGACAGCGCTATCTAAAAAATCTGGGTCGTGAAAGCCACAGCACCCACGAGACCGGAATATTTCTGGATAAAAACCCCTCCCATACCGCTTCCCTCCACTTGTGGCTGCGAATCTTTCCGAAAATGAAAGTCCTGATCGCCCTGCGGGACCCGCGGGATGTGATCATCAGTTGTTATTTCCAAAACCTGGCCTTGAACGCAACGAACGCGAACTTCCTGAGTCTGGAACGGACCATAAAACATTATACTGATCTCATGGACATCTGGCTGCGAATTCGTGACCTGGGAGGATTTGACTGGATGGAAAGCCGTTACGAAGACGTGGTGGACAACCTCGAAGATGAGGGCCAAAGAGTAACAAAATTTCTGGGCCTGACCTGGGCACCGCAACAGGCATCTTTTCATGACTCGGCCCGGAAAAGACATGTCTTCGCCCCGAACTACAACGAAGTCACCCGCCCCGTGTACCGGACAGCGGTCGGCCGCTGGCAGAATTACGCGGAAGCCCTCGCCCCCTTCCAGGAACGGCTCGCCCCCTACTGCCGCGGCTTCGGTTATGATTAACCGGCAGAAACTTCAACCTGGAAATCTACGAAATACGCAAAAAATGAACCGTGATGGGCATGAATGGACACGAAAACATAATTTCGGCACGTCCCTGGTTGATTAAACCGGAGTTACCTTTGCAGAAATTTAGCCACGGCTTCTGTCCGCGTGCGGACCTGCAGTTTTTCGTAAATCCGGCGGATGTAGGTGTGGACGGTTTCGTAGCTGATGCTTAGTTTGTCGGCGATTTCCTTGTATATCAAACCTTGTGCGAGGAGATCGAGCACTTGCTGTTCGCGTTCGGACAGTTCGGATAATTCATTCGCCGCCTGCTGCTGTCCGGAGGTTTTTTGGAAAGACTGGACGACTTTGCGCGCGATGTGCGTGGTCATCGGCGAACCGCCGCGTTTCACCTCGTGGATGGCCTCGATCAGCTCCTTCGCCGGTGTCCGCTTCAACATGTAACCGCTGGCGCCCGCCGCCAACGCATTGAAAATATTCTCGGTGTCTTCGTAGACGGTCAGCATCATCACCTGCGTCGCCGGCAATAGCGCTTTCAATTGGCGGACGCATTCTACGCCGTTCATGCCGGGCAGATTGATGTCCATGAGCACGACGTCGGGTTTCACTTTGGGCAAGTCGGCGAGCGCGTCCTCGGCGCTGCCGTAATCGCTGGCAAAACGGAATCCCTCCGTGCGGCCGATGACCTTGGCGAGGGTGCCGCGCAATTTTTCGTTGTCTTCCACGATAGAGATGGAGATGGGCATTGGCTTGTTTTCTCAGTTCAGTTTTGGCTCAGACTATGGCTTAAGTTTGTCAATGGGAACCTTCAGTTGCACCAGGGTGCCGCCTTTGGCACCGGGAGAAATCTCAAATTCACCATGGACGTCGGCGAGTCGCCGCCGCATGTTTTTCAGGCCGTTCCGCAATTTCTTTTCGGACACGTCGCCCACACCGCGGCCATTGTCCTCGACGCTTAGAATAAATTGTTCCGGCTCCAGCCGCAACCGCACATGCGCCTCGGTCGCCAGCGCATGTTTCACAACATTATTCACTGCTTCCTTGAACGCGAGGAAAACGTTGTGGCGCACTTCCGGTAGAATCGGCGTGGGCGGCAGATTCGCCGGAAGGTCGGCGCGGAAGCTCACACCCGCCAGGGCAAAATAGTCCTGCGCGTATTTGCAGGCATAGTTGGCCAGTCCCTCCAGTGTGTCGTTGGAGGGATTGACGGCCCAGACGATTTCGTCGAGCGAACGCGTGGTCTCGCGCGCCGTGGCGCAGATTTGCTGGGCGTGCAGCTCGATTTCAGCCGGCAAATTTTTGTCCAGCTCGGCCATTTCGCCAAGCAACGTCACTTGCGTGAGGTTGGCCCCCAATTGATCATGCAAATCGCGCGCGATGCGCGCACGTTCACGCTCGATCAATTCCTTTTGGTGCAACACCCGCAGTTGACGTTTTAATTTCGCCGTTGAAATCAGGTAAATGGTCCCCCCCAGCGCGCCGAGCAGCGCCAGGATGGCTGACGCGACAAACCAAGGCTTCCGCCAGAAGGGCGGTTGAATGATGATTTCCAGCCGGGCACCGGTATTGTTCCAGACACCATCTTCGTTGCAGGCAATAACGTGAAAATAATAATCGCCCGGGGACAATCGGTTGAAATGCGCCACGCGCTCGCCACCGATGTCAGTGAAGTGCGTCTCCAATCCGTCAATTTCATCGAGTTGATACTTGAAGCGGACGGCAAGTTGGGCACGTTTTGGCGCGGAAAAGTCCAGCGCCGTAAAATGAATTTCAAGTTGCTCATTCCTGGGGGTCAGCACCACCGCCTCTGTCCAATCAGAGCTTAGGTTATTGTTCTTGCGAGCAATCCCATCCACCAAAACAGATTCAATGATGACCGGCGGCGGATTGGTATCCGGCTTTAAGTCCGCCGGATTCACCGAGACCAGTCCCTGTATGGTGGGAAACCAGAGCTTGCCGTCGTGTGTTCGAATGGCGGCGGGTTGAGCGCCGGCGGAACATTCGCGCGCCAGAAAGACGCGGCAGGAGACTTTCTTATCTTTGTCCTCGACGGCATCAGCGAGAGAGGTTTTTTCGACACGCGTCAAACCCTCATACGAACCGATCCAGAGATATCCAAAATCATCCTCCAGAAGATAACCAATGTCGTCACCCGCCAAACCGTCGCTTGCGGCAAAAGTGTTCCACCGCTCGCCGGCGTACCGGGCCAGGCCATGCCCGGCAGTGCCCACCCAAGGCACCCCCGCTCGATCCACCAGGAGGCAGGAAATATCTTTGACCGGCGCATTCGCGGGAGTGATTTTACCGTTGTTTAACAAGAACAACCCAGCCCCCTCGGTGCCGATCCAGAGATCCCCGTTTGTGCCTTCGGCAATGGCCCTGACCGCCGCCGGGGGCAGCCCGTCCGCGGTCGTAAAAAGCTTCCAGTTCTGTCCGTCGAAATTGCCGAGTCCGTTTTGGCCGCCAACCCAGAGCTTCCCATCCCGACCTTGGAATAGTGCGTAGATGTGCGGCCCGATTTTTGCAGTTTCAGCAATCGGATTAAAAATGCCGGAACCGAAGCGGAACAAACCTTCATCAAACGTTCCGGCCCATACTTGTTGCCGGCCGTCGACCAGCACCGACCAGGCGTTGTTCTTGTTGCCAATACGGAAATTATGGCTGGCATTGGCAAGCGAATACGTTAGCCCACCGGCGTTGAACGTGGCCCAAACACCACCCCGCATATCCTCCGAAATGGACTTTGCTGTGTTGCTGGAAAAGCCGCCCGGCGACGTAAAATAATTTCTCTTTACGCGGTTGAGGCCACCGCCGTCTGTCCCCACCCAAAGATTGCCTTCATGATCGAAACAGAGCGACAGCACAAACCCATGGGATAAACCTTCGGTGATGGAGATGTGCTGCCAACCTCCCGCGCCATCAAACCAGTAAACGCCGTCACCGCGCGTGCCGACAATCAAATGGCCTTCAGCATCCTTGCAGACCGCAGTGATGTTGGCGTCAAGTGATGCCGAAAACGCAGCCGTGACGGCCATCGGCGTCCAGGGGGACGGACCGAGATCCTGCACCAGTTTATCGCCGCTCCATTGTTCAACGTGATTGGTTTCCAGATGCCAGAAATCACCATTATTTCCCGGCACAACGACGTGATAGGCCCGGCGAAGCAACTGTGCCCACAATTCCCGAGAAACGGGAACATTCAAAATCAACTGGCCATCTTTCCAGAAGTAGATCTGCCAGCTTGACGTGCAGAACCAGACGCCGCCGGCTTCATCATCGTAAGCATAAATAAGATTACCGCCCGAGCTGGCGGTATTGAATTTCTTTACCTCGCCATTTGAAATGGCACAAAGCCCGGAATTATCCGTGCCGACCCAAAGGGTGTTGCGGCTGTCCTCAAACAAAAACACAATGCGGTCGCTTGGGAGGTTCGTGGTGTTGTTGACATTGAACCGCGTGAACGAATTACCATCGAATCGCACCAACCCGTTCAAGGTGCCAAGCCAGAGGTAACCGTCATGCGTCTGCACAATGGAGATGACTGAACTTTGGGGCAGCCCGTCCTCGGTAGTCCAGGAATCAACGGTGAAGGGCGAATCGGAGGCGTACAACGGCAGCGTGATTCTCATCGCGAGACAGATCAGGAAAATGTGGAGTTGCCGTTTCAATTTTCCAGAGGATACGCGGTAGCGGGGAACGTCAAAAGATTTTTCAAAAACCACTTGCAGACCACGTTATATCGGCTTAGGTTGACTTTGCCCTTGAGAACGGGCGCTCCGTTTTTCCTGTTTGAAAAGCGGTTCTGCGGGCTGGCGAACAACTGTGTGCACGCCGGCCCGTTTTCTTTCGCTACTTTTGGCCAAAATCCAGCGACCCATTCATCTCGGCCCGATTTTCCCTGGTTTCTTAAGTCTCTGGAGTTTGGGTATTGGACGCTCAGCACTCAACTCTCCGTTTACCGCAAGAAGATGGCGTTAATAATTCTTCGTCCGGCAAAAATCCAAATCGCCGCCGCCAGGGCGATATAGGGCCCGTAGGGCATACGGGATGACCATTCCCGTTTGCGCAGCACAATCAGAATGACCCCCACCGTCGCGCCAACGAGTGAGCTCGCCATCAAGGAAAACAGCGCGCCTTGCCAGCCGAGGAACGCGCCGATCGCCCCCATGAATTTCACGTCCCCCAGCCCCATCGCCTCGCGCGGCAGAGCGATCTCTTCGCACTCTGCCTCCAGATACGGCACCTCCGCGGGATCAAGCCTCTCCTCACCGATCGTCAAGCCCGAAGGCGACAGCCGCACCGTTACCTCCCGATAACCGCGGTCCACCAGTTCCACCGTCCGTGCCTGCAATACGATCGTATCGGTTTTGCGATAAAAAATCTCTTCGTAAGGAATCTCCCTGCCCGGCAAAAGCAACATCGTTTCCGTGAATACAACTTTTGTGGCCGGTGGCAGTTTTATTTTTTGCTGGCCAAACAATAATTTTCCCAGACGCAAAATCGCGTAAACGATTCCCGCGCCAAAAATAGTGCCTATCAAGGACTGCCACAGGCCTTGTCCCCGGGTTGGCACTGCGTGCAACTGCGGTAGCAGGATGGAAATCACCAGCCCAACGGCGGCGCCCCCAAACGTGATTTCATCGGGAATGATGAAGTGCTCAAAGTCGATGAAGGTGGCGACGATCAATCCCGCCAGGAAAATCGAATAGACACCCGCCAGCCATGGGGAGTTGTGACCAAACCGCAACCAGCAACCCAAGAACAGCAAGCCCGTCAGCAGTTCCACGATGAAGTAGCGCGGCGAGATTGGCGCCCCGCAATTTTTGCAACGACCGCGCAAGACCAGCCAGGTCACCAGCGGGATGTTCAGGTAAAACGGTATCGCATACTTGCAATGCGGACAGTGGGACGGAGGTGAAACGATGCTCAACTCCAGCGGCATCCGGTAAACGCACACGTTGAGAAAACTGCCCACGATGCAGCCTAGCGCAAAGAAGCTGACGGACCAGAAATGAAAAGGCACGGCCGCCCAGGTA
Source organism: Verrucomicrobiota bacterium (assembly GCA_050008355.1). Classification (GTDB taxonomy): domain Bacteria; phylum Verrucomicrobiota; class Verrucomicrobiia; order Limisphaerales; family UBA11358; genus UBA11358. Next base: position 13,181 of record JBEKMT010000082.1, on the reverse strand, counting down.
TGCGCGCTAAAAATTGCGTCAGTGCCCATAGATGTCTAGTTCTGCCGCGCGCCGCATGGTTTCGACCGGAGCTGGTTGACCGGTCCAAAGGCTGAACGCCCGGGCCCCCTGCCCGACCAGCATGCCGATGCCGTTCGCCGTTTTGCATCCGGCGGCTTTGGCCGCCGTCAACAATCTGGTTTCTGCCGGTTTGTAGATCATGTCATAAACCGCCTGCGTTTGTCGCGGCGTAAATTGTTTTTCGTCCAAGGGCGAGGGGTCACCAGTCCTCAAGCCAAGCGATGTCGCGTTCAACAGCAAATCCACGTTTGTCTGCGGATAACCGAGCGTGACGCGGACTGGGGGACAACGCCGGGCAATGTCGGCGGCGGCTTCCTCCGATTTACTTCGTGTCCGGTTGACTAGAAAAAGCTCACTCACACCGGCGTCGGCACATTTCAACGCCGCCATGCGTCCGGCGCCACCGGCTCCAAGCAGCAAAACCCTCTTGCCGCGCAATTCCAGTTTCAAATCTTCGCGTAAGGAAGCTTCCAGGCCGTCGGCATCCGTATTAAAACCGTGCGAACGGATTGCTTTCGGCGGAACCTGATCGAACTCCCGCAGTGGCAGCCACTGTCCATCCGCATCACGTCCTTCAAAACGGATTGCGTTCACCGCGGCCCAAATCTTTGCCGATTCATCCAGCACATCGACGAGGCCCAGGGCGAGCAATTTGTGCGGTACCGTCAGATTCAAGCCCGCAAAACCCATCACCTTGGCACCTTCAATCGCTGACCGAAGATTTTCCGGTTGGACCTCAAAGGCCAGATAACGCCAGTTTAATCCCAGCGTTGCGAACGCAGCATTATGCATCGCGGGCGAGGCAGAGTGCCGGATCGGGGATCCGAGCACCGCGCAAACACGCGTGGACGCGTTAATGACGGGTTGAGCTGTCTGTGACACGCACAATATATATTCGGCAAGCCCGCGAGTTCAAAGCGCAAAGTCGGTTTGCGCCACTTTTCACCGAGCAGGTCTAGCATTGATTAACGGCGCTGCTTGAATAAAGTATGCGCGTGAAATCCAAAGGTGTTGTTTATCTCGTCGGAGCCGGACCGGGCGATGCGGGGTTGTTGACGTTGCGCGGAGCGGAATTGCTCCAGTCCGCGGACGTGGTGGTTTATGATTTGCTGGTGAATCCGGTTTTGCTCCGATTGGCTCGAGCGGACGCGGAGATCATTTCCCGCGGCAAGCGCACGGAATTTTCACAGGCGCAAATCAACGAGCTAATCATCGCCAAAGCGCGCGAGGGTAAATCCGTCGTGCGGCTCAAGGGCGGTGATCCTTACGTCTTCGGCCGGGGTGGTGAGGAAGCTGAGGAACTCGCTGCGGCCAAGATCCAATTTGAGGTCGTGCCAGGCGTTTCCTCCGTCACCGCTGCGCCCAATTACGCCGGAATTCCCCTCACCCACCGGGAACATTGCTCCAGCTTCACCGTGTTTACCGCACACGATAATCCTGATGAGTCCAAAACGAACCTGCGTTACGAGGAAATCGCCAGAATTCCCGGCACCAAAGTCGTATTAATGGGCACGGAAAAATTGGAGGAATGGACGAAATCGCTCATCAGCCACGGGATGCCACCGGGAGCGCCGGCGGCGGTGATTCAATCCGGAACGCTCGGAAAACAAAAATCTGTGGCCGGGACTCTTGTAACGATTGCCAAACTCGCTGCGGCAGCGAAAATCACTCCTCCCGCTCTGACGGTCATCGGCAGCGTGGTCACGTTGCGTGAAAAATTGAATTGGGCAGAGCACCGCCCCTTGTTTGGAAAGCGGATCGTCGTCACGCGTGCCCGCGGACAGGCCGTTAAATTCTCTCAAAACCTTTCAGTGCTCGGCGCGGAGGTCCTGGAAATCCCCGCTGTCAAAGGCGTGGACCCGGAGAACAAGGATTCATTTGTTGATGCTCTACTCGCCTTAAACTCATACGACTGGCTTGTGTTCACCAGCGCAAACGGGGTCATCACCTTTTTTGATCTGTTCTTCCGGCGATTCCACGATCTGCGCGACATCGGCGGCGCCAAAATTGCCGCCGTCGGCCCCGCGACCGCAGCAAAATTGCGCGAATTGCATTTGCAGGTCGATTTGATGCCCGCGGAATTTATCGGCAGCAAAATTGCCGCGGCCTTCGCCAAACATAGCAGCATCGAGAATTCCAAAATCTGCCTGTTGCGCGCCGAAAAGGCGAACCCTGAATTACCGCGAGCGCTCGAAGAAATGGGCGCAATCGTGGATGATATCGGGCTTTACCAAACCGTGGCCGAGACGGAGGATTTGTTTGGCACGGCGATAGATTTCCAGGAACACGGCGCAGACTGGGTGACCTTCACGAGCGGCTCGACGGTCGAATTCTTTCACGCACGTTTTGATTTGCCCCGATTAACGAAAAAGTTTCAGCAGTTGAAAATTGCTTCGATCGGCCCTGAAACCAGCAAAGCCCTGGCCGCACTCGGCTTGAAGCCGGCATTGGAACCCAAAGAACACACTACTGCCGGCTTGCTGGCCGCGATTTTGAAAGCCGAAAAGGCCTAGAAAACCAACCTCGCTGAGACAAAACTCCTTTGCCGATCATCCAAGTGAGCCTGATGCCTTGTCGGTTCGGCATCTCAGCGGTGAGACGCCACCAGCTCGGAGTCCCGTTTCAATGCCTCTCATTCCTTGCGTGGAAATGCCCATTGCGGTCCGTCCGGTAACGATCGTTCCGAGTGGCGTGAGATCGCCAATCTGAGTGGCCTCTTTCCCAGCCGCGAAAACGATCGAGCCGATATGGATCGCAAACCAGCCAGACATTGCCCGGCCCCAAATAGTAATACTGGTCTCCAACAAGACCGACGTATTCGTACCCATCCCAAACGTAATTGTCGGGAACACCAACTGCTACCGTCACTGGCGCAGGTGCCACAACTACCGGAGCTGGAGCAGCAACCTCCACCGGCTGGAACGCCACCCTACCATCAGGCTCAACCACACAGCCTGACACAACCAATAATCCTCCTGCCAGCATGCATCCCATGCCCGCACTCACAAATTTCGTATTCATCGATTACCTTTTTTTGTTGTTGAGCTTATGGATTCCACGTTTCGCTCAAGGTCGTGCTGATTTAAGCAACAACCATCATGCTGTTTTGTTTAGCAATGATTCTGCCAACTTGGCATCAGGCCGGACAGGGTCTTCAAAAGCCATTCAGGCTCAACGTGAAAACGAATGAAATGGGAATATGAATAACGATCGATCAACCCTCTGAATGGCGTTATTCGCGTCAACCGGTCGTCAGTCAGTCCAAGCATCGTCACGTCGACACGGGTATGACGCGACATCGATTCAGAATCGTGCCAGTCACTTGGGATTCAGCCGCAACACCGTGAAGGAATTTCCGGGAAAGGTGTGGGTTAAATCGGTTCCCGAGAAATCAATCGTTTCAGTTTTCGGCGAAACGCGGGTTGGATCATCCAAAGTGTTTTCATCGGCCGGGCTTGCCGAGGCCAGCACGATAGCCTTACCCCTGCCGCTCAGAAGATCGCCGCCGCCCAATTGGAGATGGGCAGTAACCGGACCGCCTGTCGAATTTGCCACTTTTAGAATAACGTCCCCGGTGACATTGTCTCTGGCGGCACTGGCGTAGAGCCGACTGGTGGCTACGCGCGGTTTAAGAATCTCATGAATGAGCTTGCCGTCGAGCCAGCACCGGATGCTGATGCCGTTTACTTCCAGCTTGATGTCATACCACCGGCCGGTTTCGATAATGCCCGGCTTTGCATCCAAGGTGTCAGATTCATCAAGCTCAACCGCGTCCTGCGTGTTGTTCCAGCCACCGAGGTTCCACCAGACGTGGTCCTGGTCGTTCTTGATGTGAAAAAGGATCAGGAACCCCTCCTTCCCTCCCAGCTTGCGGGCTTTGACATGAATCGTGTAATTGGTCCATGAAACATCGCCAGCGAACGCACGAACATTCTCCGTTTGAGCGCCCTGCTGTAAAGCGCCGTTTTGGACTTTCCAGTCACCCTCGCCCGCAAATTTCCAGCCGTCACTGTTGGTGCTGAAGTCGGAGGCAAATAAAACACTTCCACCCGGGGAGGTGACGGTAATGTCCTTGAATTCCGCCTTCGTGTTCCAGGTGCCAACGCCGATTTCGCCGGAGGGCGGCTGCTCGAGCACTTCGCCCGAATCAACGGTGATGGGCAAGGTAACACTGCCGCGATTTTCGCCGAACATCTGCTGGACATAATAGCTGGGTGAACCGAACCAGCGTGAGCTGTCAAAGCTGATCAAGTCAGGATTCCAACCACGATGATTCACATTCACGAACAGCGGGGCGTAGCTGGCCATGGTCACCACATCTGAATTGCGCTCAATGCCGGTCATGAACGCAGCCTCACCGATGGCGGCCCGCATATTGCCCTGTCCGGCACCCCGGGTGACGGCGTATTCGCCCACAAAAATCTTCGGCCCATTACGGTTGTAGGTATCGTATTGGCTCGCGCGCCTCATGAATGCTCCAGGTGATTCGTAATAGTGCTCATCCACGATATCCGGCATTGGATCGCGAGGGTAGGGCCGCCCGCCCAGGTCAGTATTGACGATTAGTTTCACGGACGGATATTTTTCCCTGACGGCAGTGGCGACCAATCGCCATCGCTCGCGGTAGTCAGAGCCGCCATTCTCATTGCCGATCTCCAGATAATTCATTGGAAACGGCTGGGGATGACCATTTTGGGCGCGCAGCGCGCCCCATACGGTGTTTGTATCGCCGCTGGCGAATTGAATCGCGTCCAATGCGTCTTGCACCCACTGACCCATTTGCCCCCGCGGCACACTATCGCGCAGCGACATGCCGCAATTGATATCAAACAGAGGTTCCGCGCCGAGGTCCTCGCAGAGTTGAAGGTACTCCTCGAACCCCAAGCCCTGCGTGGTATTGTAACCCCAGGTGTTCCAAAGCGGCGTTCGGGTATCGGTTGGGCCAATCGTGGATTTCCAGTGATACATATGCGCCAGGTCGTCACCTTCAATCCAATTGCCGCCCGGGAATCGCATAAACGACGGATGCAGGGCGTTCAAGGCTCCGGCCAAATCCAGCCGCAGTCCGTGATGTTTCCAGGTTTCGTCGGGCATCAGCGAAACCATGTCGAGACAGATCGTGCCTTTTCCGGCTGCGGAAATCTGCAATTTCGCCTGCGGATCACTGTCAAGTGCCGCCAGCTTAAGCTCGTGGTATTTCCACTCGGATGTCAGGTTGGAAATCTCGCCGCCAGCCAGCTCGCCTCCGGTGGAGCTCACAATCTTCACGATCAAAGATCCTGCGAAACCATCCGCTGCGCGGACTGCCACCCGAAACGTATAGCCATTTCCCCGCACCACGTTCATACCCCAATAGCCATTGTTTTCCAGGGTGAATGCGCCATCGACCGTCACGCGGAGGTAATGCAAGTTGAAGGTGTTAAGTGGCCAGGAACCATCAACAGCCATCGCACATTGACTGCCCGCATCATTGGTCAAACGCCAATAATCCGGCTGGTCCCCGTCCTCAAATGAACGATTGCGCACTAATTCGGGATAAATGCCGCCATCCGCCGACAAATTAATGTCCTCAAAAAAAATACCCCACAACGTCGGCGGGATGTCGTGTCCGGTTTTGCTTAGGTCCACGGTGATGGTGGCCTGGGCAAATACGGATGACGCCAGCAAAGGACCCAGTAAAATCAGTAGCAACAATTTCAAACTAATTCTGCAGCCAGACATCATCATAATGAAAATTCAATTCGTCACATCGTGACATTCACTTCAGGGATAACTCACCCGTTAAAATATTGCCCTCGCGCGGATCTAGCGGCATCAAAAAACGCCTTGGCGCGCCGAAGACGGCTACGCGAGCCACTGGTTGGGGTGGCAAATAATTCTATTCAGTCCCGGTCGTCAAATCACGATATTTCCTTTCAACCGGACTTCAAAGCTCCGCCGCGCCTCCTAAACATTGCTGGCGTCCCGCCCGTTCGAGGATCGAGACGCCAGCAAGCTATTCATGGACTTTCGTTACAGATTACTTCGACAGCCTAAACATCTGAAACGTTGGCTCCATTCATCAGCTTAATTCTCCAGCCGATAGAATTGCGACGCGCCGGAGATGGGCACACTCAATTGATAATTGTTCCCTACGACCGAGGGCGTCCCACTGACGTTTGTCCAAGTCCCGGAGGTCAGCGAAGATCTGCTTTGAAGCGTATAACCCGTCGCGCTCTGGGGCCAGGATATGATCAAATTGCCACCGGACATGACGGCTCCGAGCGTCGGGCCCGCTGTCACAACTGTCAGCAGGTTGGTTGGTCCGAGCACCTGGGTTTGGGCAACTTCCGACGGCGACATAACACCGTTGTAGATGCGGAATTCAGAAACTGAACCCTGCATTCCGGGGTCTGGCCAGAGATCTCCGCCGATCTTGTTCAGCGTCCCCCAAACACCCGCCATTGAAATGGTGATGCTATTGTCCACGGCGGCCAAAACCCCGTTGGTGTAGCAGGCAATATAACCTTCGGGTGGATTAAAGACAGTGACGATATGGACATTGGACTGGCCCCTTAAATTACCGGCGGTGTCAGACTGGTAGTCAACGTTGGCGTTGTCAGAGTCGGAAATCCCGAACACAGTATTGCCGCCAAGCTGCCCGAGATGAATGTCGTAAGCCCCCAGTCCGCTGCCGTCGGTAAATCCAAAATCGAACAGCGCCGCCCAATAACCTTGCGAAGGAGCAAATGAAGCCCACGCCTCAACCGTGACTGCCGGGTCATTCAAGTTGGTGCCGATGCCATCCACTGCGTTCGTCAAAATACCATTCGGTAACAACAAGTAATCAGGTGCCGGGGCCGTCTGTGCCGTGTTGGGTATGACCAACTGGCCTCCGGTGATACTGGCGCTCCCTTGAAGGGTGCCGTTGAACCCGGCAATTGAATCCGTGGCGGTTAAACTGCCATCAGGTTCATTGAAGAAGCTGTAACGGTGCATCAATGTGGGCGCAGGAGGATTAACCACAGTGATCGACGCCGTGTTGGTCGTCCCTTGATAAACCACGGTCAGCTTGGCCGTACCGCTGCCTTTTCCATAAATTACCCCGCCTGAGGCATACGTAAGAACATTTGTGTCGCTGGAAGTAACGGTTAATCCGGCGGGCGGCGTGATGGAATTGCCGAGGAGGTCAAAGTTCGTAAGATTTGCATAATTTACCAGCAATTTGGCGGATCCAGCCGTCAATACCGTCAAGGTGGCAGGAGCTTTGAACGAGAGCGAAACTAATGCCCCGGGACCATTCGTCACTGTGCCGGGAATGCTTGCATCGCCAGCTGCCTGGCTGATGGCAACATCCTGCGAGGACAGTGCACCATTGAATATCCGGAACTCGTCAATATTGGCGGTCAACCAGCCATCCGCGGTATAAAGTGATCGACCAATGAAACTTTCAACGTCGTTAACCACCGAGATCGGGTCGGTCACGCCGGTAACCGAGGCAGCCAGATTGCCGTTGGTATAGATTGCGACATACTGTCCTGGTGGATTGTAAACCGCCGTCACATGCAGATTAGTCGAGCCTGCCCAAGACGTCGTGTCAACCCCCTGTTCCGCACTATAGCCAGGATCGGAGGCAGTGATGGCAGCGCGCGCGGTTTGAGCCGAACAAAAGATATAATCCTCTCCGACGCCGTTCACGTCCGTGTTGCCAAAATCAAAGAACATGCCGACTGCCAGTGGCGACCCGAAGCTGGCCCAGGCATCAATCGTAACTGCCGTGTAATTGCTATTGATGATTCCGGCAGGCAAGTCAAGGTAAGTGCCATTTGTGCCGTCGAGAACCAGCTGGCCGCCGGTGATATTGGCGTCGCCGTCAAGCACGCCGTTGGCACCACCGATCGAATCAACCGCCGTCGTAGCCCCATCGGCGGCATTGAAGAAACTATAGCGGTGAGTAAGAGTTGAGACCGGCTGAACGACAGTGATGGTTTGCGTCGCAGAAACTCCTGCATATTGCGCAATTATTGTCGCGGACCCTTCGGCAATAGCAGAAATCACATTGTTACTGACCGTCAGGATGTTGGTATTGCCCGAGGAATAAGTACTCAACTCGGTAATATCGACCGCATTGGTAAGGCCTGTCGCCTCGGCCGTCACCGTGGCATCTTGAATACCGTTCAAAACCATTTGGTAGGCAACATTCAGTTGAATGTTGGTCACCGTGCCCGCACTCGCATTGGTGACCGCTGGACCGGCGATATAATCTGCCGCCACCTGCAAGGAGTTTAACGCCCCGTTCCAAATGCGAAATTCATCCAGGTTCGCAACGAGTGTGGGATCTCCCCAGTTATCCGCACCAACCAAATTATCAATGTCCTTGATGCCCGGCGTGATGGTGCTAGCAATCGTGCGCTGATCGATCAACTGGCCATTAAGGTAGATTGCAGAATAATGCTGCGGAGGATCGAAAACAATCGCAAGGTGCGCATCTGTCAACCCGTTCAATGGAGTGTCGGAAGTTTGCAGGTTTTCCCGATTTACGTTTGCATTATCATAGTCGGAAATGGCGGCATCCAATTCTCCAGCAGTGCCGGAAACGTTGACACAAAATGAAATACTATAGGAGTCCTGGCCATTGGCATCCTGCGTCCCGAAGTCAAACAGGTTTGCCCAGTTACCTTGATTGCCACTGATCGAAGCGTCCGGATAATCACCCCAGACTTCAATCGTTACCGCCTGGTCATTGGTAATCACACCCGCAGGCAATTGCACATAGGTTCCCACTGTGCCGTCCAGCAAAAGTTGGCCGCTGCTAATGTTGGCGTCCCCGCCGATTACAGTGTTGGGATTGAGTATGCCGTTGGCAGAAGCCACCACATCCGTGGCCGTGGTGCTGCCATCGGGCTCATTGAAAAAACTGTAACGGTGCGTCAGCGTTTGCGCCGACACCGTCAATTGCGTGAATAGCAGTGCTGTAACACTCCAAAAGACCGCCGCACGAACGGGACATAAGTTTTTTTTCATAGGCATGGTTAACTGGGTTAGGTTGTTTGTTACGTTGGACTCAATTTGTTTGGCTCCAGGGAGGACGACACTTGTGGTCAATATTGAAACAGCGGGCTTGCCCCGCCACTGCTGAACTGATGGGTCATAAATTGAAATTTCACCCATTGCGCATGGCTATCCAAAAAGAGCTCGTTGCCTCCCGCCGGAGCAGACCCGACCAGATGGCTGGTTCGTTGAACTATGCTGGCTGGCAGGCCGCCAACGGCTATTTTTGTATAATCAACTTTTGGCGGATAACTGGCCACGACATCCGCGGTCAGCACCGCAGTGGCTGGCGAGTTGGCCGGACTACCCAACAGGTTTGGTTGATAATCTACGGCCGGAAGCCCCTGTATTCCGGGGAGCATCCAGACATAGTCAGTAATGCGAAATACCGGCGGATTCTGGCCATTGTAGATGACATCAAAATCCCAGGTGTTGGAACAATTGAAGCCGGGATTTGACGGACAATAGTAGATGTTTTGATTATTGCAGCCTCCGTTCGTCCACATGGCGCCGATAAATACGGTTGATAAATCCCAAGGCCACGCTCCTGGCGGCGAGCCGCCCTTGGGAGTGACTGGCGGATAACGCAGATCCATGGTCTTATTGTTGTTATCGTTTCCATACATTTGAATCGCTATCCCCAGTTGTTTCAGGTTGTTCAAGCAGGAAATGCGTTTCGCTCTTTCTTTCGCCGAGGCCAGCGCCGGCAACAGCATCGCGGCTAAAATGGCAATAATGGCAATGACCACCAGTAATTCTATCAGCGTGAATGCCAGGGGCTTTCGCGGGCGACTGGGTGCTTCCAAACCGAATCCTCCAGGAGCAAAATGCATAGACGGAAAGCAGGGCGTTTCAACAACGAGCGGTGACTTCATAGGCTTCTATAATTAAGAGCGGATTCGCGGGACAAAACCCGACAAAAAAAATCGCACCACAAATTTGCTGCTTTTTGCGATGGATTTCAGCGAATGCGGCACAAGCTGCCAAAGGAGGCAGTTTGAGGAGCGTGTTGCTTGTGCCTTCTAAAGGTTTTACATGTTGGGTACTGGATTCCCCATAAGAGCGGAAGCTTCGAACTGGAGGATGATGGCAACTTCCCAATCGAACCAGTAGCCCGTCGCCCCGTTTCCGGCATCCAAACCGTCATGGACTTTGCTCCCGATGATTTCACTGCTTTGGGTCAGCTCGGCATGGGCATTTTCGATTTGGCCGATTTGGTAATAGGACATGGCCAGGATAGCATGGATGGTGGCAACACGGGCCAAATCATCATCCCCATAGGCCAGGCATCGCTGTCCCCAGCCTAAGGCGCCATCGTAATGGCCTTGCCGATAATCCATCAGTGCCAGGGAAACACAACGCCAGGCAATCGCTCCCGCCCACGGTTCAGCATCAGTCGTGGAATTGGAATCCGGGACGGATTTGGCGGCTATGGCAGCCAGTGGCGCAAGCTCCGCCAGCACTTTTTCATTGGCCGGCAGCAAAAGACTGTTTTTGACTGTGCGTTCGGCAACCACTGGGTCGCTGGTCTTGGCGAAGTGTGCAATCGCGCCCTCTCGAAATCGTGCGTATCCTTCGGTATCGTTCAATCTCACCAAGGCCACGGCGCAGCGGGTATTATCCATGGTAGCCAGATCCCACGTCTCGGTTTGGTCAGCCTGAACCAGCATCGTCAAGTATTGTGCCGCCTCGTGCCATCGACCTTGCACAGCCGCCCACTCTCCCAAAGGGCGAAAGACGCCTTCTCCGCCTGAAACATTTTCCGGAAAAGAGATTCCGGCGAGCTTCCGGTCCGCATCTTCAAAATCGTTTTGTCCCACCAACGCTGCGGCTTGGGCTACCTGGGTCTGGATTTCGGCTTGCTGGCGCAACAACTCCTCGTTTGCCCGCCCGCGCTCAGCTTCTCGTCGAGATTCTCGCTCCCTGAAAAAAAACCAGGTGGAGGCGCCGAAACCCATGATCAACGCAGCCGCCACAACTGAACCGGAGATAAAAACCACCCGGTTTCTAAGCATCAGCTTTTTGAGTCGATAAGCTCTGCTGGGCGGACGGGCAATGACCGGCTCGTTACCGAGGTAACGCCCAATGTCCATCGCCAGCCCGTTGACCGTTTCATACCGGCGGGACCGGTCTTTTTCCAGCGCTTTCATCACGATCCAGTCCAGGTCACCCTTCAAAAGTGAAATCAGCCCGTCGGGCTCCTCTTGACGAAAACTCGAAATTCGAGCCAGCTCCTCCTTGTCCAAGCTTTTCAGCAGATTCGAGGGCCGTGCAGGCTCCGCTTCCCTCAAGATTCGCCGCGTTTCATCGAGCCCCGATGCAATCAACTTTTTGCTGTCAAATGGTGTCCGATTGGTCAGCAATTCATAGATCAACACCCCCAAACTGTAAACATCGCTACGGGTGTCAATATCCCAGCCATTAACCCCGGCCTGCTCAGGGCTCATATACGCTGGCGTTCCTATTAACTGACCGCTAATGGTAAAGGTGGTGTCCTCCGTCAAACGTCCTTCGATGGCTTTCGCGATACCAAAATCAATGACTTTTGGCACCGCCACCCCGTTGTGCATGGTCACGAGGATGTTTGAAGGTTTGATGTCGCGGTGGATGACCCCCTTTTGATGGGCGTGCTGAATGGCGTGACACACTTGAATGAACAATTCAAGGCGCTCACGAATATTGACACGATGGGAATTGCAATATTCGGTGACTTTAATACCCCGCACCAGTTCCATGACGAAGTATGGACGCCCGGTCTCGGTCGCGCCGGCATCCAGCACCCGCGCGATGTTGGGATGATCCATCAATGCCAGAGCCTGCTGTTCGACGGCGAAACGGGCAATCACACTTTCAGTGTCCATCCCCAACCGAATGATCTTGAGCGCCACGCGCCGCCGAACCGGTTTTTCCTGTTCCGCCACGTAAACCACGCCGCATCCGCCTTCTCCCAGTCGTTCGATCAGCCGGTAACGGCCCACGCGAAGGTCGATTCCGTCGCCAACCACAGATTTCCCGGCGAGCGCAATAAGTTCAGCCGCCTTGGTTTTATCAATGGCGTCGGATGGCGGCACGGCAGGTGCCTCGACCTGATAAACCGTATCAAAGAACGCTTCCGCGGGCTTTTGTGCCTCGAGCAGCTCTTCAATGCGTGTTCGCAGCTCCGGATCGCCGCTGCAAGACTGGTCCAGCAGAGCTTTCGCCGTTTCCGGGTCCTCCACGTTTCTGACGGCATCAAACAGGACCTTTTCGATTTTTTTCGACTGCGTCATTGTCTAATAGACTAAGCGTACCCAGACCGCAAAACCCGACATGAGATGATTGCCGATGTCATTTAGATACCCTTCTGAATTAGCCGGTAAAGGCTTGCCTTGGCGTGGGCCCATTCTCGCTCCACGGTGCGTTCTGTCACCCCAAGGGTTTTACCCACTTCAACATTAGTCAACCCTCCAAAAAACTTCAGCGTGACGATTCTGGCGCTTTCGGGGTCTTCCTTTTCCAGTCGGGCCAGCGCTTCGTCGATCAAGAGGATTTTGTCGTTTGGAGTCGCCGTCGCAAGATCCACATCTTCGATGTTCAATCGCTCCTGCCCCCCGCCGGCCTTGATGCTCAATTTGTGCCGGGCGCGATCCACGAGAATGCGCCGCATGGCCAGGGCTGCCGCCCGGAAGAAATGCGACCGGTTTTGCCACGTCCGGCCCCCATCCACCACCAAGCGAAGCCAGGCCTCGTGCACCAGTGCGGTCGGCTGCAAGGTTTGGCCACTGGATTCGTGTGAAAGTCGTGCGGTCGCAAGTTGTCGCAATTCATCGTACACTAATGGCAACAATTCCTCCGAAGCCATGGATTCACCGCGCACTGCCGCCTCGAGCAAAAGCGTGATATCACTCATGTGGGAACGCGCGTGATTCGACGTCAGCCTCGCCACAACGCAGGAGGTTCAAATGCTTCATATTTCGTATCGCCCGACCCGATCAGACAAACCGTTTCCAAGTCGGCGCGATTAACGTGAGTAATGGTGGAATTGTAAAAAGGAAACGTGCGTTGGCAAGTTTCAATGGTTCCCTCGTATTGAGGTGCATTTGCTCTGTTGA
>JBEKMT010000081.1:0-20554 GCA_050008355.1 Verrucomicrobiota bacterium | reverse complement strand
CCGCAACGCGGCATCCAGAAGCTGCTGGTGATGTGTCCGGCGTTTGTCTCGGATTGTCTGGAGACGATTGAGGAGATCAATATCCGCGGTCGCGAAACCTTCTTGGCCGCCGGCGGCAAGGAGTTCGCCCAGATCCCCTGCTTGAACGAAGCACCCGAATGGATTGCTGCCTTGGAAACGATGGCGGGTGATTTTCTCTCGAGGGCTGGTGCTTAATGTCAGGAACAGTGCAGCGCCGGAAGTTGGTTGTACTTGAAAATCGAGGCCAGCATGGGTGCGAACAGCGCCGTGATCAGTCCATTAAATCCCATCCCGATGGAGGCGAATCCTGCCCGGCCGTCGCCCATCCCGGAGTCAAAATCGGTTGATTAAGGAATCGGGATGAGACGATAATATCGTCCACTATACTTCGTCCATTGATGGTCACTGAAATAAGTTGGTGTGACACCGAGGGCATTGGTTTCAAGCGGCACCCAGACAGGACTCGCCAGATTGGTGGCCGCTTCCACCACGATTGTCAGGTTGGTGGAACCGGTGATATCGAATCCGAATTGATTGGTGTGCACGCCGAATACCGGGCTGCGTGTGACGATTTGCGCATTCCACAACACTCCGAGCGGGGGAGAATTAGTTGGAAACGCCGTGGACCACCCCGTGGTGTACGGCAAATAATAGATCGTCGTGTTGCCGGTGTATCCAAATAGGAGAGGAAGATCTATAAAATAAGGCAGATCACCGGTCACGCTCGTGAGCGGCGCATTTCCTAAACAATACAAGGATTTCAAAGCAGGACAGTTGAAGAAAGCCTCCGCTCCGATGAACGATACGCTCGAGGGGATGGTAATCGTCGTCAAATTGGAACAGTAGGCAAATGTGGTCTCACCAATACTGAGTACGCCGCCGGAAATCGTGATGTTCGTCAGCTTGGTGTCTGCCTGGAAAGCGGCAGATCCGATGTTGGTCACACTGCCTGGAATGATTGCGCTGCTTATGTTTGATTGCTCGTAAAAGGCTTCGTATCCGATACCTACGACCGGCAGGCCGTTGGTGGCTGCGGGAATTGCCACTGTCCCGCCGGAACCGGTGTAGCCCATGATGATGACCGCGCCATTATTTGTGATGTAAGTAAATTGGGCTTTGGCAATTAAAGTGGACTCAAACCAAAGCAATATCAGGGCAAGAAACATCTGCGTAAAAATCGAACCCCGAAAGGGCAAGTTTTTATTCATGGCTAAAGATTAATTTCCTTCTGAAGATGCAAATATGAACACAGCACAAAATTTGTCAATCGCCGGTTCCGTGAGTTTTTTTCAACATTAAATTACCCTTCCAGAAGACCGATGCCCCGGCTGTGCGTGTGAAGGCAGTCGGCTGATTTGGTACCAGTCTTATCCGCATGGAAAATTTATTACCTGATTTCATTTGCTGCCAATCTGGTGGTTCCGGTGAAAGACGTTGTTGGCAGACGCTTCCAGCCTGGCCGCGGGCTGGCATGAAAGTTGCGTACCGTTCAACGTTGAAAAAGGCCGACAGGCTTAAAACAGAATTGGAAATGTCCGGATAATATAGCAAAGATCAACATTCTTAAAATTAACACTCTAAATACAACTCTTTCTTGTAACTTATCTTCGAAGCAAACGGTCATTGGTAGAGTTACCAGAATCAAATAAGGTTGGAGGCGTTATCAAAATCAGGCCATTACCTTTGAATTCTTTCGGAAGATTCCAGGCGCTCTGGAGGAACGAATTCCTGTTACCGCGGTGCGAATCAACCCTTTAACACCATACCGCACAATGAAAAATCCAAGTCAAACTATTAGCGGCCACATTCGGGTCATCGTTGTCCTGATTCTGTCCATTCTTGGCACGCAGGCTTTGCGCGCACAAATGATCGACGTCAACCGCGACGGCATGAGCGACATCTGGCAGTGGCTGTACAACGCCAACGGCGTCAGCCCCACCGCCGACCCGGACGGGGACGGCTTCTCGAATCTGCAGGAGTCGATCGCCGGCACAGATCCCTTTAATCCCAATTCCTATCCACATATCACCTTCAGCTCCTATGCCGCGACCAATTTTTCCGTGACGATGTCAAGCTACCTCGGCAAGCAATACACGTTGCTGAGTATCACCAACATCATCAGTGACACCAATTGGGTGGCCGAAACCAACCTGGTCTCGCGATCGGGAACGACTGTGACCTTGAGTGCGGCGCCCACGGCAACAACGAAGTTTTACCGGATCGCGGTATCCGATGTGAACTCCGACGGCAGCGGTTTGATGAACGACTGGGAAAAATATGAGCTCGGCCTTGACCCGAGCAACGCCTGGAGCAACGGCCAGGAGGATGCCAACGGGAATCCACTCAGCGACTATGCCTATGCCACCAATCTGCTGGCGTCCCAAAATGTCATCACGATCGCCGCGAACGACGCGGCAGCTACCGAACCTGATCCCGGCCAACAATCCACTGCGATCGGGCAGTTCACCGTCACGCGTGGCGGTTTTCCGCTGAACTCCATCACCGTCAATCTTCGACAGGGTGGTCCCGGAGCCGGTTTCGGCGCTCCCGGTTTGGACTTTAACAATCTGCCGACCACCATCACCTTGCCGACGGGAACGAGTAGCGAAACGATCACGCTCACGCCGATGGCCAACACCAACCTGCAAACGCCGGTCATCGCCCAATTACAACTTTTACCAGGAGCCAATTATAGCATCGGCACGCAAAGCAACGCCGCCGTGGTAATCTATCCTTCTCCCGCTGCCAACGGCACCGGGTTGCTCGGCCAGTATTACACCAATTCCAGTACGACATATACGAACAGCAGAAATTTCAACCCGACGAATCTATTTTTGACGCGGGTCGACAGCACGATTGATTTCAACTGGACCAACGGCACATCGCCGGATCTAAGCAACGGCACTTATACCGTGCGTTGGACCGGACAGATACAGCCACAGTTTTCGGAAACCTATACTTTTGCGGTAGCCAGCGATGATGGCTGCCGACTTTGGGTTAATGACCAATTGCTGATCAATAAATGGCAGGCACAGGGACTGACCACTTGGACCAACTCCATCGCCTTGCAGGCGGGCACACGATACGATCTCCGTTTGGATTATCTTCAAGCGGGCGGTGCAGCCCAGGCGTATTTGTATTGGTACAGCCCGAGCCAGCCGGAACAAATCATTCCGAATGGGAATCTGTATCCGACCAATAGCTCTGGCTCAAGCAGCTCCAATGCGCCGGCGGTGATTACCAGCCCCCTGTCGGCAATCGCGTTTCTCGGCCAGCCGTTCAGTTTTACTGTCACTGGAGCAAACACACCGCTCGGTTTTGCCGCGGCCGGTTTGCCGCCGGGCCTTACTTTCAATAACACTAACGGCGTGATCACCGGCGTGCCCACGCTCGCCGGCAATTTTCAGGCGACCCTCACCACCAGTAACCTCGCCGGGATTGGCGCGTCCGTGCTTAATATTCAGGTTTTGAATACCGGCAGCTCGGTCGTTCAGGAGATCTGGACGGACGTTCCCGGCACCAATATCGCAGACATTCCCACCGGCACTCCGGCAAACTTGACGAACGTCATTGGCACTCTCGAAGGCACGGTGAATTACGGCCAGAACTATGGCGAGCGCGTGCGCGGGTATTTCACCCCGCCGGTCACGGGAAATTACTATTTCTGGATCGCCGGCAGCGATTCCGCCCAGCTTTCGATTTCCGACGATAACAGCGAAGTTAACGAAATCCTCCGCGCCTGGGTCACGCCAACCAACAATCCAACTGCGCCGGGAAATAATGGAACTTCATCGCGCCAGTGGAATTTGCAAACATCACAACAGTCCGGCTGGCTCTCGCTGGTTGCCGGGCAGCAGTATTACATCGAGATTTTGCACAAGGTCGGCACCAGTACGAACGCCAATTGGTCGGTCGGCTGGCTGCAGGATCCAACGGGGACGAATAACACACCCGCTGGCGTCGTCCCGGGCTATTTGTTGTCGCGCTATTATCCGTCGCTCCCGTCAAGCGTTCCCGGCACACTTTATTCTGCGAACCTGCTGGCATTGACCGGCGTCGCGAGCGATGGTGTCGGCTCGGCAACGTTGCTGGTCAACGCTGCAGGCACACAGGCGACTTTGAGCTTCACCTATACGAATCTGGTTGGCACACCCACCGGCCAGTCCATCAATTCAGATCCATATTTGAACAACCCGGCCGAATTAATATTTGATATCTCGGCCGCGAAACCGCAACCGAACGGCACTTACGTTTGGGATATCAGCGCCACCGGGCCGCTCACGACGAACGATATTCAGCAGATCATCGCCGATGGCGAGGCCGCCATCGTCATCCAAAGCACGGCGTTCGCGAACGGCGAAATCGGCGGGAATTTCAAGCTGGCCAACGGTTCGCAATCGTTCACGCCGCCGCCCGCCCCGCCATCCTGGACAGACGATTCCGCGAATCCCGCTGCCGCCGCGCGTTTTCTGCGCCAGGCCACTTTTGGCGCGAGTTCCAATGACATTGTGACGGTACAAACGCTGGGCTATGCGGGCTGGATCGCCAATCAATTCAGCCTGCCCGCGACGCACGCGTTAACGAACGTGCTCGCCAATGCGTATTCCGACCCGACCGATCCTTATCAAAGCACTCTTTGGTTTAATGCCTGGTGGCGGGATTCTGTGACGGCACCCGACCAGTTGCGCCAACGCGTCGCCTTCGCCTTGAGTGAAATCTTTGTGGCGTCAGAAAATGGCGTATTAGAAAACCATGCTGACGGGCTGTCATCTTACTATGATACGCTGACGGACGACGCCTTCGGCAATTACCGCAAACTGCTCGAAGATGTGACGTTGCACCCGGCCATGGGATTGTATCTAAGCATGCTGGGCAACAATGCCGGGAGCGAAATTACCGGTCTTCATGCGGACGAAAATTATGCACGCGAAATCCAGCAATTGTTCTCCATCGGCCTGAACCGCCTCTGGCCCGACGGATCGCTCATTTTGAACTCACAAGACAATCTCGTGCCGACTTACAACCAGAACGAAATCATGGGCTTTGCCAGCGTGTTTACTGGCTGGAATTACTATCAAACCAACCAGGCCAATGGCCGGCTGCCGTCCAATTGGTATCCGCCCGCGAATTATACCAATGACATGGTCCTCGTGCCTTCGCATCATGAACTCGGTTCAAAACAAATTCTGGACAACGTGGTGCTGCCGCCCGCCTGGGGAAATCAAGCCATCCCGTCCACGACCAACGATGCGTACTGCTCACAGGATTTGGAGAAGGCGTTGGATTCCATTTTCAACAACCCGAACGTCGGACCTTTTATTTGCCGTGAGTTGATCCAGCGCCTGGTCACCAGCAACCCGAGCCGCGACTACGTGTATCGCGTCGCGCAGGTTTTCAACAATGATGGCACCGGCGTGCGCGGCAACCTTCAGGCGGTCGTCCAGGCCATCCTGCTCGATTACGAAGCGCGCAGCCCGGATCTAATCCCGCAACCGACTTACGGTAAACAACTCGAACCGCTCGAACGTGTCGCCGCACTGGCCCGTGCGTTTCCCGCCCCGCCCACGGTCGGCGGCACTTATAGCCAGACCACCAACCAGATCATTACCATTACGACGAGCAGCCGGCATATGCTCAACAGCGGCGACCAAGCGATGATAATATTCACCGACACCTCAGGCCATGCCGCGCCAACCTCGCAAGGTTATTATGTAACGGCAACCAGCCCGACGACGCTCACCATCACCTCACCGCAACTTCTGGTGGGCACTTACGCCCAGACCAATGGGGTCATTACCGCGACCCTTGACGGGCATGGCCTCGCCGTGGGCAATCCGGTTTACCTGGTCTTCACCACCGGCGGTGCGACGAACGCCCTGTTCCAGGTCGCCAGCGTGATTGATGGAAATCATTTCACGGTCACCACCGCAGACCTCGTCCAGCGCACCGGCAGTTGCCTGTTGCCCAAGCTGTCGGTCGGCGGCTACACGCAGACCGGAACGAATATTGTGATCAGCACCACCGGGCCGCATGGTTTGGTGCCGGGCAACGAAGTTTACATCAATTTCACTTCCGGTTCAGCCGTGTCGGGTGATTATACTGTGGCCAGCGTTCCCGACCCTTCCTATTTCACCATCACCACCACGAACTCTGCGAATCAAAACCAGAACAGCCTTACCGTTTATGGACTGCAAGCGCCGGTCCTCGCGCGTTCGGGCGATGTCGTGATCCAGGAAGACACCTGGAACATGAGTTACACTGACTCGGGCACGAGTTCGAGCCTGATGGAATCACCCCTGCGTTCACCGACGGTGTTCAATTTCTACTATCCAGGTTATGAATTTCCCGGCGTGCTGGCGTCCGCCGGCTTGACCACCCCGGAGTTTCAATTGACTACTGACAGCGGCGTGGCGGCGCAAATGAATTTCATTGAAAGCGGCATATTAAACAATACCGGCAACACGAACGGCTTGAGCAGCTTTACCAGCGGCAACGGCTCGATCGTGCTGGACATCGATCCATGGATGACCACCAATTACACCGCGAATGCCGGGATCCCCACGCTGGTGAGCAATCTGAACACCTTGCTTGTCGCCGGCCAGCTGACCCTGCCGGCACAAACCAACATTATTGCCTACGTGGCCAACACGAATAATTTCTCTTACGGCACCCCGCCGAGCGCCACCCAGATGCGTGACCGCGTGCGTGCTGTCATTCATTTGATTGTCAGTTCACCCGACTACATGATCCTGAAATAAAAATATGAAACACAAAAATATTTCCGTTCTCACGCGACGCGAATTCATCCGGCGGGCAGCCTGTGCCGCCGTTGGTACGGCCGCGATGACTTCCGCCATCCGCGATTTGCGTTTCATGAACGCCGCCGTGGCGCAGTCTAATATCAGCGGCTACAAGGCTTTGGTGTGCATTTTTCTGCAGGGCGGCAATGATTCGAACAACCTGATCATTCCGACCATGCAGTCGCAGTACAACAACTACGCCTCCATTCGCACGCCGATCCTGGCGATTCCGCAAAGCGCCATCCTGCCAGTGACTTCGCTAAATCCCGACGGCAATACCTATGGTTTGCATCCGAGCTGTCCTGAATTGCAGACGCTCTTTGGTGAAAGCAAGCTGGCGTTTTTGTTCAATACCGGCACGCTGGTTTATCCCATCACCCGTTCGCAATATCTCTCCGGCACGACGGCCACTCCGCCCCAACTCTTTTCCCATGCGGACCAGCAAACACAATGGCAGACCTCCGTTCCGGACCAGCCGCCGACCACCGGATGGGGCGGGCGTTGCGCGGACTTGCTGAACGCCGTGCAGCCCAACGCGCCGATTTCTCTGATGGTCACCCTCGCAGGAGCAAACACGTTTGAGATCGGCAACATCGTCTCGCAGTATTCGGTGTCGACGGGCGGCGCCGTTTCGCTGTCGCTGCCGACCACTCCTTCGGGCGGTGCGAACACCAACCGGCTGCCCACCTTGATGAAAATCCTCGGCCTGCCCTACACGAATCTCCAATCTCAAGCGTATGCCGGCGTGGCCGAACAAGCCATCAACACCGGCGTGCTGCTGAACAATGCCATCGGCTCCACGGCTTCGGCCAACTATTGGACGAATGCCTTCCCCACGAAAATTACCCCGCCCGAAGGCGGCGCGTCGTTCACTTCCAGCCTGAGTCCGCAGCTTCAAATGATCGCACGCTTGATCGCCGCGGGGAGCACGCCCGTGGCCAACGGCGGCTTCGGGATGTTACGCCAGATTTTCTTCTGCCAGGTCGGCGGTTATGATTTGCATACCGGCCAGACAAATTACAGCGCCAACGACCCCAACAACGTGCTTGAGGGCGCGCATACCAATTTGCTGGCGGAATTGAGCCAGTCCATGTATGCCTTCCAGCGAGCGATGGAACAACTCGGCCTGTCCGATCAAGTAACCAGTTTTACGGCCAGCGATTTCGGCCGCACCTTCCCCAGCAACGGCCAGGGCAGCGACCATGGCTGGGGCAGTCACCATCTCATCCTCGGCGGTGCGGTTAAGGGGCAGCAAACCTACGGACAATTCCCAGTGCTCTCGGTTAACGGTCCGAATGACACCAGCACGGGCCGCTGGATCCCCACCACGGCGATTGACCAATATTTCTCGACCATCGCGACATGGTTCGGCGTGGACAACAGCAACCTCAGCACCGTGTTTCCCAACATCGGACGCTTTGCCTCACCAAACCTTGGTTTCATCTGATGAAAAAGCGAATCCCGGCGGCGGCAATACTGCTCGTTCTCATCGGGTTGTTCATTTTCTTGTGGCTGCATCTGCACCCGGCGAGACATCCCCGCGGCGGAGAGAACTCCGCCTCTTCCGACATCATTGTGTCCAACGCGTTGGCCCGGCAAAACCCGGGCACCGTCGCCATGATTCAATCCAATTTTGCACGTGTGCAATCGCCGCCGCCGGCCACCGCGAATTCAATGATCGCCGCCGTCGCCCGGCCCAGCCAGCCGGCCCCGATGCAATTCACAAATTTTTCGCCGGCGATCGTGTTGGAAAACATGAGCCGCGCCGTGCGGCAATACGGTGAAATGTTCGGCGGCAATCCGGTCGGAACGAACCCGGAAATCACCCGCCAGTTGAGCGGCAACAATCCGAAGCATATCAATTTTCTCAACGCTGACGCCGGCATGCGCGTTAACGGCGAAGGTGAATTGGTTGACCCTTGGGGCACACCCTATTTTTTCCACCAATTGTCTGGTCACGACATGGAAATTCACTCCGCCGGCCCCGACACCGTCATGTGGACTTCCGACGATCTCGTGACGCGGTAAAGAGGTCTCTCCCCGGGCCAGACAGCGACAAGGCGAGCGTCCCCGCGAACTTCCAGATTTCAACAAAGTACTCAGGTTCTGGGAGCATCCGAACCCAATGGCCATCTCCGCCTCCAAAAAACCGCTCGACAATGACAAGCCAAACCGTTATATTGGAGGGCGATAAGATTATGAACAGTGTCTCAAGAGTAAATCCACTGGACTCATATCCCTACTCCACCTGGACCACGGTAGGAGCTTCCCAAGCTGCGATGAAAGGGGACAACCAGCGGCCCAGCGCCTCTGTCGCCCCCACTGCTTTCCTTCCGCTTCCGATCAAAGGTCCTGAGACTGGCATTGACGGAAACCAAGACGACAGCGGTTTTAACGCCTTCGCCTGATTACCCAGTGCCTCTGCGCACTGCTTCGCCTTACCCAACCAATCAATTTGTCAGTCCATCTTTCCGAGAAATCGGAGCAGTCCATCCAAAATTGTCAGCGGATGAGGCGGACAACCGGGAATGAACAGGTCCACCGGCACGACGGTACTGGCGCCGTTCAATATTTGCGGATGCCCGATGAATGGACCACCGGCAATCGCGCAAGCGCCGACGGCGATGACCAGTTTCGGCGACGGCATAGCATCATAAGTTTTTTTGAGTGCCAATTCCATGTTGCGGCTTATGCAGCCGGTGATGAGCAATCCATCGGCGTGGCGGGGCGACGCCACGAACTGGATGCCAAACCGTCCCAAATCCCAGCCAATCGTGCCAAGGACATTTACATCCGCTTCGCAAGCATTGCAGCCGCCGGCACTCACCTGCCGCAAACGCAGCGAACGACCGAAGAGTTTTTTAAGTTTTTCGTCCAGCGCGACGGCCAGACGCAATTCTTCTGCACCGGGTTTGCCAAGTTGCAAATCTTCACGCCGCCGCACCGCCATGGAATGCTTGTTGGTCTGGGTGATCGCCCTGGTTGGACACATTTCAACGCACGCCGCGCAGAAAATGCATTTGCCCAGGTCAAGTGCCACCGGATTTCCCGGTGTCCGCGTGATCGCGTGTGTCGGACAAACGGGCACGCAGGCTTGGCAACCCTCGAGACATTTTGCTGACTCGACGCGCAAGGTGCCGCCGTGACGTTCGGGCAACGCCGGCGGTTCGCCGTCTGGAAAAGGCATGGTTTGGCAGCCGTGTCGCAGACGATGGAGGATGGTTTCGTGGGCAAACATGGCTACAGGTCAAAGCCGCAGTAGGACAGGTTGAAACTTTTATTGCAAATCGGAAAATCCGAAATCGCCTGGCCGCGCATGGCCAGTGCGAGGCCGAGCCAGTTGTGAAACGATGGGTCCACTATCTTGTAGCGGCGAAACGCTCCGCCGGGGTCGGTGAGCGCGACGTGACAGACTTCACCGCGCCAGCCTTCGACGAGCGCCACCGCGAGCATGTCGCCGGCGGGCGGAGTCACAGTGGTGAAATTCTCTCCATCTGGCGGCGCGACGAGTTGCTCTTCCAGAAATTTTCCGGAGCGCTGAATCTCCAGCCAGCGTACTCGCGATCTGGCGAACACATCGCCACCCGGCCAGACGGCGACCGGCACGGGCGCAAAGCGATGCCAGCCAGCCGGATGATCGAAGCGCACATCGCGCACGAGTCCGGATGCTCGTGCGGCCACGCCGACCAGCCCGATTTCGGCCGCCTGTCCGGAGGAGATTGTGCCGGTCAACTCAAAGCGGGCGCGCACGGAGTTCGCCTCCCACAGCCATTCGGCGGCTTCATCCAAGTCGGCCACCGCAATGCGCAGTTTTGCCAGCAGCTGCGCCGCACGTCCGGGTTCCAAATCGAGTTTGCAACCTCCGGGTCGAATCAGGCCGCGCCCAAAACGATTGCCACAAATCAAGGCGGTAAGATTCAGGAAATCTCCGCGGATTTTTCCACACGCGGCAGAAGTGGGCAAAAAAGCCACATCGTTGGCGAGCGCTCCGAGATCGCCGGCGTGATTGGCCAGTCGTTCCAATTCGAGCGCGATGGCCCGCAGCCATTGCGCGCGCAACGGCGCTTCCGTGCCGGCGAGCGATTCGAGAACGGTCGCGTAAGCAGTGGCGTGGCCAACAGTCGTGTCGCCGGCGATGGTTTCCATCTGGCCCATGGTTGCGCGATGTGGTCCGCCCGCAAGCGCCTCTTCCACCCCGCGATGCTGGTAACCGAGCGCGACCTCCAGATGCAGCACGTCCTCGCCATCGCATTGAAAGCGAAAATGGCCCGGCTCAATGATTCCCGCATGAACCGGCCCGACCGAGACTTCGTGAATTTCTCGACCTTCCACCCGAAAAAATTCACCGACCGCCGGATAACCGCCGTTTTGTCGTCGCACCGGTTTCAACCAGGGATGGCCTTCGGGCTCAAGGCCGTGTTGTTCCCACACTTCGCGTTCGAACAAGTGTGCCTGCGGATAACGAAGCGTGAGCGACGGGAACGATTTCGTCACTGGTGCGCTGCGGCCCACGGCGAGCGTGTTTTCTGAATCAAACGCAATCACCGCCACCAGTCGCGTCGCGGAATTTTCCGGTACGCCAAACCAGGCGCAGAGGCGACCACCGCGCTCGAGCTCGGCGGCTGCCGCATCGACGAAATCATCCGCCGGCCATTCCGCAATGTCCGCCCAGGGCAAACTTGTGCCATTGCTCAACAGCGAGAATTTACAGGTTGAGTTCATCGGGTCGCGGATAAGATATTGGCGGCAGTAGTCCAGGCCTCGCGCAGCAACGATGGCGTGGCCAGGCCGAGCCACAGCGAGAACACGAGGAACAGCAGCGGTGGCACGATAACCCCGGGAGTTTCGCGGAGTTGCCGGCCCGCGGCACGCGCGGCGGCGCGTGGTCGTCCGTCCACAATGGCGAAAGCCAGTCTGGTCATTCCGAAAAACGCAAATAGCAGGCAGCCAAGGAAAACCACGGGGACAAATGTTATGTTGGCTTGAAACGAGGCGAGCAGAATTTTTAATTCGCTGAAAAACACACCAAAAGGCGGACACGCGGTCACCGCGAAAATTCCCACGATGAAAATCCGGGCCGACGCCGGCGAACGCCAGGCCATGCCTGCGACCTTGTCCGCCGTTTGCGCGCCGGCGGTTCGGCGGAGATTGCCGGCACTCAAGAACAGTGAGCCCTTTGTCAGGCCATTGGTCCAAACGTGAAACAATGCGGCGGAGATGCCTGCGCCGCCGAGAGCCGCGCCGACCGCGAGGATACCCATGTGTTCAACGCTGGAATAGGCAAGCATCCGTTTGAAGTCCGGGGTGCTGAGCAAAAACAGTGCGGCAAGGAGCATGGAGAACAACCCGAACGCGAGCAGGGTGCGTTGCGTCATCGCGCCCGCGCCGGCGGCGTCGACGACCTGTTTAACACGCAGAATGGCGACAAACGCCATTGTGGTCGTGCCGCCCGCGAGCAAGGCGCCAACCATTCCCGGCGCCTCGCCATAGGCATCCGGCTTCCAGGTGTGCATGGGAGCGAGCCCCATTTTCGTGCCGTAACCGGCGAGCAGCAGCACCCACGCCGTGATGAGCCAGGGACGGGTGAGGGAGGCACCTTGGGCAACGAGCGCGGTGAAATTGAGATCGCCGTTACCACCGCCGTGCAACGACGCGTAGCCGAGACAAAACGATCCCAGCAGCGACAGGGCAATGCCCGTGCCGCCGACGAGCAGGTATTTCCATGACGCCTCAAACGCGCGCGCCGTGCCGTTGAAATGCAGCAATGGGACGGTTACGAGCGTGGTGGCCTCGGCGGCAACCCACAAAAGTCCGAGGTTTTGCGCCTGCAGCGCGAGGCTTAGCAAGCCGAGCATCACGAGCAGCGCGGTTACGAATACGCGGTTTTTACGCTCGGCACGGATGCGCAGATAAACCACGCCGTAGATCGAGCAGACGAGAAACAGCAACGAGACCATCGGCAGTACCGCGCGCGCCAACGGATCGAATCCAAACCATGCGTCCGAGGCGAGCGTTGGCGGATTCGCCAACAGCCACAGCGCGAGCAAGGTGTGCGCTCCGCCCGCAACCGGCAGCAGCCACGGCCGTGTGCGCTCATCCGGCCACGCGAAAGCCACGCCGGCTGCCAGCAAAGGAATCGCAATGAGAAAGAATTCATTCATTCGCGCAATGCCGTCAGTTTTCGCGTATCCAGCGTGTCAAACTCGCGCTGGATGCGGTCCACGATGATGCCGATGACGAACACCGCCACCGTGAGGTCGAGTAGAATTCCGGCCTCGACCAGGAGCGGCGTCGAGTTGATGAGCAAGAGGCCGAACAGGTAGATGCCGTTTTCCAGGATCAAATAGCCGCAGACCTGTGAGATAGCCTTGGCGCGCGCCATGAGCAGGATAAAGCCGCACACGACCGTGGCGAACGCACCGGGCACGAGGAGGGTTTTGGCATGTTCGGGCCGCAGTGGCAATTCGCTGCCAAGAGCCGCCGCACCGATGATCGCCGCCGCGCCGAGAAGTAACGACGGCACAAAACCGACCAATGGCTCGACTTCGCGGTCAATCTTCGCCGCGCGCAATGCCCGGCGCAGCAAGTTCGGTATAATGAAGCCCTTCACCAAGATCGTGCCAATCGCGACGGCAACGACCAGCCAGTGAAAGCCGGTTTCCAAGAGCAACGGCAAACTGCCCAGAATCATGCCCTGAAAAGCGGCCGCGCGGATCACTGAAGGCAGACGGCTGCTTGCGAGCGCGACCAGGCTGAAGCCCATCGCGAGGCCGATGAGCAGATTCATCGCGCCACTCACGGCGTGCCTCCCTTCCACGCGACGAGCAGGGCGAATAAGCATAACAAAAACGCCGTCGTCAACAAAAGAGGGACACGCCGCAAAGCCAGCCGCGCCAAAAATGATTCGATCAGCCCGACAGTTATGGCGACGACAAACACCGAGGCGACCAGCGCACCGATGGCTGGGAACAACGATAATTTTCCGAGCGGCAGCACGGCTTCGGTCAGCAGCACGGCAAAAATCATTAGTTTGAGCGATGCTCCGTGAAGAATGGCGGCGAGTGGCGGGCCGCTGTGATCCAGAACCATGGCTTCATGGATCATCGTGAGTTCGAGATGTGTGTTCGGATCGTCAAATGGTACACGGCAGTTTTCCGCGAGCAGCACGCCGAACAGGCCGGCGGCAAGTAAGGCTGCGCCGGCGCCCGCCGACGGTGCGAGCATCGTGGAGAGTGACACGCTGCCGGATTGGACATACAACGTCAGCAGCGCCGTGATGATTGCGGCCTCGGCGAGCACGGCGTAACTGACTTCGCGCGCCACCCCCATGCCCTCAAAGGCGGAGCCGGTATCGAGCGCCGCGAGCGCGATGCAAAACCTCGCGAACGCCAGCAGATAGACGAACAGCAAGGCGTCGCCGCGAAAGGAAAGCGATGTGCCCGCGGGACCGACCGGCAGCAGCAACGCAGCGCTGATGAGCGCGACCCACGCCATCGCCGGACCGAGAATGTGCGCCGGCGAAACCGCCGTGCTCAAAACAACACTTTTGTGCCAAAGCCTGGCGAGGTCATAATATAGTTGCAGCACCGGCGGCCCACGGCGGCCCGCAACCCAGGCCTTGACTTTGTTGATGATGCCGGGCAGCAACGGTGCCAGCGCCAGCCAGGCTCCGAGCCTAAGCAAAATGTCGAGCGCGACGATCATTTCGATCCTCCCATCACGGCGAGAATTGCCAGCGCGGCGAGGCCGAGCAACAGGTAGAAGATATAGGATTGCACGCGACCGTGTTGCAGCCGACGCACCATCGTCGAAACCCGCATCACGAGTGAACTTGCGGGTGCGATAACGCCTTCCAACACTGTTTCGGGTGTATGTTCCTCAAAATCGGCATGCGAGGGAAAAATTCCCTTGGGCAAATGCGCGTGCCGTTCCGGTCGCAGAATCCACGCGAACCACCCGATGATGATGGCGGCGAACGAACCGGCAGTATACTGCATGCGCGGAGTCGGTGCGGCGTAACCACAATCCCAGGTCACCGCGCGACTCACTCCGTTGCGTTTCACGCGCCGCCACAGCATGGCCGCCGCGAGCACGGCCAGCGCTGCCAATGCCAGATGGAAGGCACCAAGCGTGACCAGAGGCGCGGACGGCAGAGCGTTGGCCAACGCCGGTTGCCAGGCGGCCACTGCCGTGGCCAGCGCCGGCCAGAATAAAATGGGCGCAAGGCCGATCGCTACGCAGGCCGCACCGAGCGCGAGCATCGGCAGGCGCATCCGCCAGCCGCATTCGTGAACATGTTCAGCAATCTCATTGCGCGGCAGACCGAGGAAAACGACACCGCACACTTTCACAAAGCACGCCAGGGCCAGCGCACCGGTCATGCCGAGAGAAATGGCGGCGAGGATCGCGGCGAAAGCGGCCGGGCCGTGCGCGGAAACGGCGTCGAACAGGCCAAGATACACGAGCCATTCGCTGACAAACCCGTTCAACGGCGGCAGTCCGGCGATGGCGATGGCGCCAAGCACAAACAGGCTGGCGGTCCAAGGCATCGCGCGCCAGAGTCCGCCAAGCCGGCTCATTTTCCGCGTGCCGGTGGCGTGCAAAACCGAACCGGCCCCGAGGAACAAAAGCGCTTTGAACAGCCCGTGATTCCAGACATGCAGCAAGGCGCCGGCGAGCGCCAGCTCGCCCCAGGCAGTGTGGCCATGCGCTGCAGCAATCATCGCAAAGCCGAGGCCGATAAGAATAATGCCGATGTTTTCAACGCTGTGGTAGGCAAGCAAACGTTTGAGATCATGCTGGCCGAGCGCGAACGCGACGCCGAGCACTGCGCTCACCACCCCCAAACCGGCCACGACCCAACCAGCCGCGAGCGGAGTCGGCAGCCAGCCGGTGAAACGGACCAGCCCGTAAATACCCATCTTGATGGCCATGCCCGACATGATGGCGGAGACATGACTCGGGGCGTTGGCGTGCGCGGATGGCAGCCAGATATGCATTGGAAAAATCCCGGCCTTGATGCCGAAGCCGACCAATGCGAGCCAGAACAATGGCGCGAGTTCAGCATGGTCCCGCAGCGGGCCAAGTTCCCAGCTCCCCGTGCGCGTGGCGAGCAACGCAAAAAGGGCGAACAGGCACAGCATGGCAACATGCGAAGCCGCGAGGTAAAGCCATCCCGCCGCACGCGCCTCGGGCCGCTGGCGTTCGAGCGAAATCAGGAAATAGGCGCAGACGGTGAAGAGTTCCCAGACGATGAGAAAATGCAGGCCATTGGCGCACAGCAGCACGCAGCCCATGTTGAGGAGCATACCGTTCCACCAGGCACGTCCCGACGGCGAAGAAGCCGGATGATTTTTGTCGGCCCAATACTCACTCGAATACAAAGTTCCCGCACCGCCCAGGACTGAAAGTAAAATCAGGAAGAACGCACTGATGCCGTCGAGCCGCAGATGCAACTCCTCGCCGCCGATGACGAAGCCCGGCTGCCAATCCCAAACGGCGCCGCTGGCGCACAGACAAGTTGCTGCCGCGAACGCCGCGCCGGCGCTCGCGAGCGTAACCGCAAGCCAGACCCGCGGCAATTTGAAGGCGCTGAAAATTCCGGCGGCGAGTCCGACGCCGG
Organism: Verrucomicrobiota bacterium; assembly: GCA_050008355.1. Taxonomy (GTDB): domain Bacteria; phylum Verrucomicrobiota; class Verrucomicrobiia; order Limisphaerales; family UBA11358; genus UBA11358. The sequence goes on along the minus strand of JBEKMT010000081.1, from coordinate 4,111 downwards.
CAATTAACAGCGGCCAGCCTGGAGTCATGTCTCGCCTTCCTTTTTACCATCCACTTCGGCAGCGGCGACGGCCGCCAAAAGCTCCTCATCAGCCACACCGTCGTTGATCAATTTTCGCAAATTACCGCGGGCAAGCGCCCGGCTTAACTGGGCGAGTATTTCCAAATGTGCGCGCGGGGACGGGGCAACGAAGAACAACAGCCGGGTGATGGCCTGTTCGTCCGGGGCCGGTTCGTTGACGGCGAACGCATCTCGCAGCAGCACGATCGCAAAAATCCCCGCGTCACGTCCGAGGGCGATGGGTATGCGCAAATGCGGCAAAGCGAGTCCATTGCCAACCGGCGCCCAGGAAATTCCGTTCGGCGCGCGGAGACGCTGCTGCAACATCTGGCGAATGGGCGGCGTGGCGCCCGGCAACCTGGCGACGATCTCCGCCAGCAAATTGAAGACATTGGCGGCCGCAACCGCGCGCCAAATGCCCCCGGTACGCAGCATTGTTTCCAGCTTTTTTCCGCCTTGAATCCGGGATTTTTCCGGGGCGAGGAATCCGACCTTGGCGGCGAGGCCGTGCGACTCTGCCCAGGCTACCACCTGAGTACGGTCAAACAGCAGCCTTCCCCGGTCAGTCACGTGCGGCAGTCCGTCATTGCGAATCCAGCCCTCCACTTCGCTCTCTTCGGCGCCGAGCGACTGGGCCAGTTCAATGATGTTGAGAAACATCGGCATCGTTAGCGAAAAGCAATGTGTTCCTCACCACGCCAAAGGCGGACGAAAGGCAAATTTCTTTTCAACTCCTCCCCAGCAAAACAAAAATGCGCGGTTTGCGCAATGCCGTTTCTGACAGGCAAGCCGTCCGACAAAATATTATTTCAACAAGCAGTTGCATGATTTTTGCTTTTCATGTCATCCTCGAAGGTGACGCCTATGACAACCCTAGCGCGATTTACCGAGCCCGGACTGCTCATTCCCCGTTTAGCTGGAGACCACCGCGAAAGCGTGATTGCCGAACTCTGCCAGCAATTGAAAAATTACGGACGAATTGACGATGTCGAAACCTTCAGCGGGGCCGTGCTGGAGCACGAAGAGCTGGCCCCGGCGATATTTGACGGCGTGGCTTTTCCACTGGCGCACAAAGGGGCCTCCAGGGAACTTTCATTCGCTGTCGGCCTTGCGCCACAACCAATGCACTGGGGAACACCTCACTCACCACTGGTCCAAGCCGTCGTTCTCTTTGCCGCGCCAAACGCGGACGAAAAGCGGTATCCCTCCATCGTGCTTGCGTTCTCCAAATTTCTTAAGGACGCAAAAGCCTTTGCCGCTCTGCGGGCCTGTATCCGTCCGGAAGAAATGCTGCAGGTCCTCGGCCAGATTCATTTTGGCGAATAAGCCTTAAAATAATTACCCGGCGAAACCTGGAATATCCAGCGCAGTTCTTTTAAGATCCAAGCATCGTAAGTTACTGAAACCGTTGGCGTCTGGATTTGGAAGAGACCTCAACGATGAACCTTTCATAGCATTGATTCGAAGTTGGATAAACCGAATCCTGAACCATCTAAGGCATTAACTCACCCGGACTTCCCAAAAGGCTCCAGGGCAATCCCGGAAGATTATAAATCGTCTTTGAAAACACCGAACTGAACCTTGGGGTGAATGATTTTGCCACCCTTGACCCACAGGTCGGCATGATGAACCGACGTGAATTGAACCGGATTACCATAGGCATCGCGCTCACACCTCCCCAACTTAATGGTCCTGACCGAAGTTTGGGAATACTCGGATTCGTCATTATAAACTTGGTAAACGTCATTCACCAATTTTGTAATGTGACAATCACTGATAAAACTGAATTCACCTTTTGGTTGTTTTGTTGCCATAACTGCTTAGAAGCTACTACTGTTCCGGCCGTTTGGATACCTTCTTCGCAAAAAAAGTACGATCGTGTGTTCATTCACGATTCTACACATTTCATCATTCCGGGCCGATAACTCGATAAACGGCACATGTTGCACAACATCTTTCGTCCATATCCTGGCGTATTCCTGGTCGCTCGAGTGCCTCACTGCGTCGCCATTCCCACTTTGGTGATATCGAGGGTTTGCAGCGTGTCCAGCACGTAAACCATGTGCTGATAATCCACCTGATCGTCTCCTTTGACCACCACCTTCAGGTCGGGATCGTCAGATTTCATGTCGGTTAGTTGCTTCTTCAACTGCGGCACCGTCACCACGGCATCATCCAGCGAAATGACGCCTTGTGCATCGAGGTTGATGTGGTGGATCTTCGGCGGGTGCGGGTCCTTGGGCGGCGGTTTGCCGGACGGCAGCGTCAACTGCAGATTGTTCATCAATTGCGGCGTGGTGATGATGAAAATGACCAGCAGCACGAACACCAGGTCCAACAAAGGCGTGATGTTCAGCTCAGCCATCGTGCTGTGGCGACGTTGTGAGGTCTTTTTCATTGCAGCACAGGTTCGGTTTCATTGTCCACGTCAAAACGGATGGTCACCTCCGGCGGAAAATTGGTTGGAGGCGGCCGGTCAATCGCCGTGACCACCTTGAACACGTCCTTCACGGTCGCGTCCCACTGCGCGTTGCCGGAACCCTTCTGCCACACCGGATCGCTCAAATTACCCTGCCGGTCCACGTGCACCTGCACTTCCGCCACATAAGAGTCATCCGCCATGTTATCCGGCTTGTTCCAGCTATTCCGCAGTTCGTATTCCATGTAGCCTTTGTAGAGTTGCACCGGATCACTCTCGGAGTTTACGGCCTTGCCGCCCCCGAATTCAAACGACCCCAGTTCCGCCGGTGGTGGCGCAACGACGGGCGGGGCCGTCGAAGGCGCCGCCTTCGGCGCTTCGACCTCTTTGGGCGGCGCTTGCACAATCTTCGGTACCTCCACTTTCGGCGGCTCCGGCTTGGGCGCTTCCTTCGGCTTTTCCGGCGGCTTTACCTTCACCATTTCCACCGCGATTTTCTGTAACTTCTTGCCGATGTATCCTTCGCGCGCTGCGAAATAAATTAATACCGCGACCAGCACACCGTGAAAGACAAACGAGATCGTCAGGTTAACCTTCGACGAATTCTTCTTTTTTTTCGGTTTGGACTGCGGAATCATTTTTTATCGACCTCGGTCGCCAGATCCAGTTTTGCAATGTTTGCCTGCTGGCACAAATCCAGCACCGCGCGGATGTCTTTGTACTTGGTCTTGGCGTCGCCGCGCACGATGACGTTCAGGTCGGGATCGGTCATGCGCATGCTGAGGAGTTCCGGCAACAGTTCATTCATCGTGATCGGCGCCCGGTTCAAGTACATTGTGCCGTTCGACTGCAACGAAATGTAGTTCGCCTTGCGCGGCGGGTCTTTCTCGTGCTTGGAGGCAACCGGCAATTTGAGGTCGTCATCCTTGACCGGCGGGATGGTCGTGATGATGAAGATCACCAGTAGCACGAACGCCAGGTCCAGCAGCGGCGTGATGTTCAGCTCCGACAACGACTCATGAGCAGAGTGCGAACACTTTTTCATGCTTCCTGCCGCTTGATGGCGTCGGCGATCTTGTCCTCGATATCGCGACTGTCCACGTAGGCATGCTCGATCTGGTTGGCGTACCGGCTGGCGAAACCGTCGAGTTCCTGCGTGATGTGACGGATGGTGGTCACCATGAAGTTGTAACCGAACATCGCCGGAATGGCGACCAGCAGGCCGGTGACCGTGGCCACCAGGGCGGCGGCTACACCGGGGGCCATGGCGGTCAAGCTCGCCTGCTGCGCCACGGCAATGCCGGCGAAGGTGGACATAACGCCCCAGACGGTGCCGAGCAGACCGATGAATGGGCCGCCGGCCACGGCGGTGGACAGGACGATCATGCCTTTTTCCAGCGACATGGCTTCGGACGCTGCGGCTTCTTCCAGCACAACCTTGACCGCCGCGAAGGAGGCCTGGCTGATTTTGGTGGTGTTGGCGCGGGCGATATGGTCGGTATTACCTTCGCCACTGCTTTGACCGACCACGGTCTTGACCACCACCGGGTTGTTCTTGAGGTGATAGGCGACTTCCTCTGCTCCACGGTGATAAAGTTGGTAGGCAGGCGCACCGTCAAATTCCTCGCCCCG
>JBEKMT010000080.1:0-21718 GCA_050008355.1 Verrucomicrobiota bacterium | reverse complement strand
TCCTTTCAGTGCTGTCGGTGGCAGTTCCAAAGAGCACCCCCTGCTGCGAACACATGCGGTGTGGCTCGTGCCAGTCCTCTCCGCCTTTTGTCTTGCAAGCCCATTGCCTGCGCAAATCGCTGCGCCCTCGCCGGCCCCACCTGCAGCACATGGCACGCCCCGGCTGGCGTATGGTCACCCTTGTACCCTCTGGGACAGCCAGGACGTGGCCGCCTACAAAGCTTGCTTCACGACTAACCCGGGCCTGAAGTCGGCCTTCGAGGAACTGCAGGTTTGGGGCAACGAACGCGTCGCCGAACCGCTCCATGTGCCCGCGTACAAGCTGGAGGCGGATGGCACCTGGACCTTTCCCGACTTCAAGCGGGGATACCAGGACGCCTCCGGCAAGTGGAACTGGGAGTGGAACTTCAACGGCACGCTCCAGCAGCGCGCGGGAGATGTTTCCAATCTGGGCGAGCTCTACGCCCTCACCGGTGACGAGAAGTACGGGGATTGTGCCGGACAGATCCTTTTGGCGCTGGCCGATGCCTATGGCCATGGGAAAGGCAGCAGCGTTCCCGATCCGCATGGCTACGACCATTTCGAGGCCTACGGCTTTGACGGTGGCGATATCGGCATGTTTCTGGCCAAGGCGTGCCACGGCTACGATCTCATCTCGCACCTGCCCTCACTCACCGCCGGGGACCGCGCCCACATTGAGCGCGATCTGATCCGGCCGTTGGCCGTGCACCTCCAGAAGTTCACGTTCATGTACACCAGCCATGGGCGTTGGGGTATGGTCTGCCTCTACGGCCTCTTCATCGCCGGGGAGACCCTCAACGATCAGGCGCTGGTGGACTTGGCGCTCTACGGCCCGGGTGGAACCGGGGACAAGGTAACGGGCGGGTTCATGGATTGCTTCAAGCCAGACTGCCTGCGTGATGGCGTGGTCTGGGGTGCAGATGCGAAGATTGAGGACCAGATGGCTGCCGTGTGTGTGCTGACGACTGTCGCTGAGGTGATGTGGCATCACGGCGTGGATCTGTACGGTTACCAGAACTCGGCGATGAAGAAATCGTACGATACTGGAGTCGGTCGGGAATGGCGAGGTTTCGAAGTTGCTCGCCCTCCCCGGGATTGAGGCGTACCAGTACGCCTTCCGCCGCTACCAGGAACCACGCTATCTGCCGGTGGTCGGCCAGCTCAAGCCAGGATTCACGCTGGCGATTGGCGAACACCTGCCATCGCCGCCGGCGGCAGCCCCCGACGAGCAATAAACGGGTTATAGCCCGGAAATGAGTTCGCCTCGAACCGGCGCTCGAAAAAGCACCTTAAACCCATGCAAAATAAAGCTAATCTAGGCCCGGAAGCAGAGGGTGATAGGGTTGGGTAGGTAGAGGGTCTGCATTCGATTTCGGTGCTGGCATGTTGGGGCTGTGAGCTTGTTTACCAAGTCATGCCTCTTTGGGTCGTACTGGTAGATCAGGCGACAATCCGCAGTTATCCAACTGATAAAAGGCCGAAGCATTGCTGCGTCTGGAACATTCGACGCTGAATTGGTCAGAGATTCGGCAGGTAGTTTGAAGTTGCGATGCTTTATGCATCCAGTCGTCGCAGAATATCAAAATTCTAATTCCAGGCTGGTGGCGATACCCCAATGAACTTCTTCGCGTGCTCCGCTATCAATCGGAAATACGTAGCTAATTCCGATACTCGGCTGCATCTCACCAATCGGTCTTAGATCAAGCCGAAGGCCTACGCTTCCCAAGAGGCTGTTCTGGCCGGATTCATCTTTGTTCAAGCCTGTTTCTCCGCTCAGCTCAAGCAAAGGGGTCAATTGTCGCATGCCGGGTAACCTCAACTCGCGTTGCGAAATCAAATAGCCAAAGACCACCCCGTATTCAAAGGATTGCGCGCCACCTTGATCCCCGCCGCCGAACAAAATATCATAGCCCAAGACAGTCTGAATTGAAAGGCGATTGCCGAGTTTCAGGTCGTTGAAGATTTCGGGGTCAAGTTCGGCATTTTTGCTCAGCTTGGTGTTGACCGGGATGCCGAGTTCTGTAGCCACGCCCAGGGTGGTGTCGCAGAAACCGCTGGGCGAGACAAATTGAAACAGGGGATTGCGCGCCTCCAGATTTATGTCGCCAATGCCATCAGAAGAATCGTCCGAATCAGCCTCGTGTTCATAGGGAACGATCACTTCGAAAGTCAACAATCCGATGCTTGCTTGAGCTCCGGCAGTGACGGTGTCGCTGTGCTGCCCGTTCGCTCTTGTATGCAAATAGCCAAGCTCGACTTCGTCATCCTCGAGGCCGGTATCGTCCACAAGCAACGGCTGGGGGAAAAACTCCTGGTTGTAGGCACTCCGGTGGTCAAGCCAATCAAAGAGTCCAAATCGTGCTTGTGAGGCAGCCAAGGAATTTGTGGACTTAATAGCCGCATCGTCGCCATCCGCCATGGCGATGGCGCGGAAGAACATGGTGACACAAATTATTCGGCCAATTTTGCAATGTCGCTTTGTAATATGTCGCAAGCAAGAATCAATACGTGTTTTAGCTAGTTAACTCAACAAGACTTAAGTGACAGTTCTGTCATTTAAGCAAATACTGATTAAAAATGGCGGAGGCACAAAGGTTTTTATAATGCGCGAGCTTCCCCGGTTTAAGCGATTCTTGACAGGGAGAAAATGCATGAAATATCGTTATGCGACGTCGAAAACCGATAGGGCAAATGCACGAAGTCGAGCGTGAAATTTTGTTAAGCTTTTGGAAAGTGCATATTTTGCACCACGCCGACGAGGAACCCATTCATGGGCAATGGATCGTCAAAGAGTTGCGGCGCCACGGCTACGAAATTAGTCCCGGGACCCTTTACCCATTGCTTGGGCGGTTGGTGCAGCGCGGATGGCTGGATTGCAAATGGGACAGTCGAGGTGGAAAACGGGCGCGCCAGGACTATCGGCTGACGGCCAATGGAAAGAGCATTCTCAATTTGATACGGGAACAGGTAAAAGAACTCTACGAAGAAGTTGTTGCCGAAAGCGAAGCAAAGAAACCCAAGGGGAAAAAGCATGAATGAAATCATTTTAATGGTGCATGTGTTGTTCGGAGTGGGATGTGTAGTTGCGACGGTGTGGGTTTTTGTGGACGTATTGAACGCTAACGCGTCAAACCTGAAACGCATAAGATGGATCAGCCGGGTGGCAGCGGTTTTTATGTGGGTTGCCTTTGTGTTCGGCGGTTATTGGTATATTGTCCTGTATCCTGCGGACAAGGCCATCATCCTCAAGGGACCATGGCCGTTCGCCCACGAATACTTCATGGAAACAAAGGAGCATCTTGTCATCATGCTGCTCATGCTGGCGACGTATCTTCCCATAGCTGCATCCAACAATCTTGTGGCAAGCAAAGACGCACGGCGATTGGTTCTTTGGGTGGCAGGGATAATCCCATTGCTGGGCCTAATGATTGAAGGTCACGGAGCCATCATTGCCATGGGGGTGAAAGTGGCCTTACTGGCGAAACAAATTTAACCATTGGGCATGAACATGAATAACAATACTGTCTCAAAATACACGATTTCCTTCGGTTTGTCTTTAGTGTTTAGCTGCTTGCTCAATGCCCTGCTGGTGATTGCGAAAGAGAAAAGCAAAACCCTGCAGGGAGAAATGCAACGGCTTACCGGCAGCCATTGGATCACGCACGTTGCCATTGTCCTCATTCTTTTCGTTTCTTTCGGTTTCCTGTCGGCAAACTTCAAAAGTGGTCAGGGAATCACGATGCCGATCAACCGCCTGATCAGACTGATTGTCGCGGGGATATTCATGGCTGGCCTCATTATTGTCGGGTTTTATTTGGTCGCCGAGTAAGCACATGCGAACCATGCAAATCGCTCCACAATTGCCCATTTTTGCCGCACTGGCAATCCTTGGAATCATCGGAACTGCCTACGGAGGGCCTCCATTCGTCACCGATGATCCCGAACCCGTGGACTACCAGCACTGGGAGTTTTACTTGGCCTCCATGGATTCCAAACTGGGTGGCGATTGGTCCGGCACGGCGCCACATTTTGAGTTGAACTACGGCGTCGTTCCTGACGTGCAGTTGCATTTGATCACGCCACTGGCTTACGACGTGCCGCCGGCGGGCAGTGCCCATTATGGATTGGGGGATATTGAGCTGGGCGTCAAATATCGTTTCCTGCATGAAACCAATTGCCTGCCGGAGGTGGCTATTTTCCCATTGTTGGAGGTGCAGGATGGCGGCGCCAGGGACAATCTCGGCAACCAGCATTTACAGGCATACCTTCCGGTTTGGTTGCAGAAGGACTGGAGATCGTGGACGATTTATGGAGGCGGCGGTTACGGCATCAATTCATTCTCAGGTCATCAGAACTGGGGTTTCGTTGGTGCCGTGTTGCAAAAACAGGTGTTTTCGAATGTAGCCATCGGAGCGGAGGTGTATCACCAAACGGCGTATGAAACTGACTTTCCCAACGAAGGTACCGCGTTCAATATCGGCACGGTGATTGATTTGAGCGAGCAGCACCATTTGCTTTTCTCAGTCGGACGTTGCCTCGACGGCCCGGTCAAATTTCAATGCTATGTGGCCTATCAATTCACATTCGACAACAGCCTTTTCCACTTCTTAACACATTCGCACGATTAAATGCAACCAGCCTGGTAGATTGGCTGGCAAGTTTCCAATCAAATTATTACAACACCTTCAACGTTATCTTAATAACGGGGTACGCACTGTGAGCACAGCGGGCGAAGGCGGGTAGGTGGTGTGCGGCCAAAGCCCCCACTGCCAGCAACCACGCTACGGCGGGCAGGGGGATGCCTATTTGATCGGCGAAAATCGCCACAAACGACACGGCGGCACCATGCCGAGTCAGAAAATCAAGCGCATCATTCACAGGCCATCCCCGATTCTTGCAAACGACGATTTGTTCCTTGCCCTATGACCTATCGGTGATTCTCCTCACTCCAAGAAAGCTTCAAGTGGCATGAATTTTTGTTCGATGTTTTCATCCTGTTTGAGCAAACAGGCAGGCAGCCACGCATGACTAGTCAGTGAGACATTGGGCTGGTCACAACCGCAGGAAAATAATCGGTAATTCCAATAGAGGCGATCGAGTCGACAATCTCAGCTGTGGTCACAATCACTGTGGCGTAGTTGGGGATATTGATGTCGAGGGCCACATGCATATGCTCATCCGAGAAACTTGCCGTCGCATCTTTTACCATCGTTACTTCATATCCAAGCTCAGCGGCATAACGAACGGTGGCCTCCACACAGGTATGGGCGAGGAGCCCAATGACGATAAGCTGGTGGATGCCGTGTTTCTTGAGCAGCAAATCCAAATCGGTGTTGGCGAAGGCACTGGAACACCAATGCTCCTGGACAACGATTTCGCCCGGCAGGGGCGTGAACTCGGAGTGGGGTTCCCCGCCCCACGTGCCGTATTCGAAAGTTTTATGCGCCCACGCTGCCCTCTGAATGGGCGCAATGTAGTTCCAAGTCTCGTAATCGCCCGGACGGTATCGACGATGCAGCGCAAAAAAGACCCGAAGCTTCGCCTCTCGCGCGGCATTCAGGACCTGGAGCATATGAAGAACGCACCGATTAGGATCGGCATCACGCCCACGAATACGCTTTGAAGGATTACCGCGACTGCGCTTGGGCATTGCGGCCACTAGATCTCGTGCGCGAGCATGGCCGGCTGACGCTGATCGTCGAGTACACTGGAGGCCAGCCCCTTAATCAAATGATCGCCGCGAGTAAATTCCGGGCCGACCTCAATTACCGACTGAATGTGTTCCCAATCAGTGTCCCGGCTCTGCGCGAACTTTGGACGGACATTCCTTTGTTGGTGCAACTTTTGTTGGAACTTTGCGCCAAACGTATAAACAGAGCAGTTAAAGTGGTTCCGACGAAATCAATGGAAGTTTTTTTCAGTACTCTTGGCCAGGCGATGTCCGTGAATTACAGAACTTCGTGGAGCGAGCGGTCATACTCTCGTCCGGCAAAATCCAGCGGCCAGCGTTGGTTGATTTACGGCTCCCACGACAGATTACCAAGGCCGTTGACGTGGACAAAAGCGAAGGTCAGACAACGCTCGAAGACGCGGTAAGCGAGCACATTATTCGGGCCCTTCCTGCAACCAACCGGGTCGTTGGAGGCTCGCATGGCGCAGTGTCCAGAATTAGCCTGCGTCGCACGACGCTAATCGCCAAGATGCATAAGCTAGGAATATCGCGGGCACAGATATGAAGCGCCGGGCGCCTGCCTAGAAGTTCGGATACTGGTCTCACCATCTCCGCGCCAACTCTTTCATTTTGTTCCCGGATTAGTCAGCGAAGCCACGTCCTTTTTAAAGAGGTTTGACGCCGCAGAAGCAGGCTTTGAGCTGACGGACGACAGGGATTCGATCACCCGCTTTGCGGCCGCAAACGACGCCGGATCCGTCCGCTCCAACTCCGTCAATTGGCTGAAGAGCCTGCGTAATTCACTGTCACCCTCGCTGGCGGCGGCCGTTTCGGAGGCGCTTGCCGCGATCATTTTCTTCTCTAGGTCGCGCATTGATTCCAGAGTGCGGAGGTGGGGTGTCCGTTTGCCTTTGATCAGCATCGACACATAAGACCTCTCTACTCTCAAGGCCCGTGCGACTTCGGCCTGGCTGATATTGAAAGCTTTTTCAAGCCGCTCAAAAATCCGGGCGAATTCAATCTTTTCAGCTGCTTCAATCGGGATGGTCACTGTGTGATCAAAAAACTATTGACAATGATAACTCAGTAAACTATTATTTTGTCAACACAGTGAACATTGACAGATTAAAATGAAAGTTTCAAAGACAAAATTCGCTCTGCACCCGCTTCGCTTCCAACTCGCTACGTCCAGCATGTTTACCCTCTAACCTTTCCGCAATGTCCACGATAAATCGCATCGAAACTCCTTGCCGTCATGCCGCAGCGAACCTGCCGGATTTGATTCCCGGACAAAAGCTGTGTTGCCGGCTTTTGGCAGAATTCTAAAGTTGCCGGATCCGGTCCATCGCGAAGTTCAGATCAGTCTCGCCACATCCAAACCGTCGAAAGTTTAGAACGGGAACTCCACGTTCACCTGCCGCGTGCAGACCACTCCAGAATTCAGCCATGAAATTAACCAATCACTTCTCATGAAACCCATCCCACATCCCCTCATCAACCTGATTTTGAATGGCATGGCGGCAGCCGTGCTTTGTCTCTTGATTCTGTGTGCTGCGAATCTCGCAGTGAGCCTCTTGATCCGCATCCGTCACGAATGGCACGACAAAAAAACCGGTAAACGCCAATCCCACGGGAAATCCCACGAGAAGGAAGACGGACTATGATGAATTTCACCAGCTCCAAAACCTGTTGTCTGCCGCCATCTGTGCAATCCAAGCTGAATCTGCGCGGCGTCGCGGAGGGACCTCCTCGCTGGCGACGTCCGCTCGGTGATGTCAATACGGCCATGCGCGACCTTGATCTAAGTGACGAAGAAATTCTGCTTCTGGTCCAGCAACGCGCGCTGATCGGTTTCAACATCGCCGTGCAGCCGGTTGGGCGCAGCGTGACGCGCATCCTCACCCACAGCCTTGACCACTTCCGCCAGACCCGGGGACGCACAGCACTTGAAATATCGTGGCAGGAGATGTTCAAAATGATCTTTCCCGGTCCACAACTTTCCGACGCCTCAATCTTGGATTTGCCCTTCACCTTGACTGGATTGGACCTGAAGCAGGGGCTGAATTGCTCCCGCGGCCACGTGGAGAATCTTGCGCGTTGTTATTTTGAAATTGTCCGCCCTTCGCGCCGCGGGCGCGGGCATACGCCTGTATTCAAAACCGGCAGCGTCGAGCGCTGGTTAAAAACAAGGATGCTATGAGCTGGAGGCCCAACACTCATTCATTGTGCATGCGGATTAGCCGAACCCTTTGGCGTTGGCAACGGCAAATGCGACACGCAAACGAGAGAGCCCGGACCTTGGCGGCAGCCGATTCCTGCGCCACTACGGCTCGACCTATGGACGGGGATGAAATCCCCTCGTCCCCGGTCTTGCCATCTGCGAACCGCGGCTTCCTGCAGCCGGATAGCCGTGAAGCGCATATCCTTCAGGCAGCTGATAATTTCCCCGAATTCCCAAACTCAAGAGCTGAATTACTTGACCAAAATCGTTCCAACCCGATGAGCAAACCTCCTCCCATTCCCAACGTATCTCGAGAGAGACCGATGCTAAACATGCCGGAGCTTCTAGCGGTGCCGAAACTAAGCACCGGCGACGATGTTGCCGCAGCACAGCATTTGCTCCGCCTCTACAATGAATCGCAAATCGAACTTCGCAGAGCGGTCGCCCTCGGCCTCGCCGCCTGGGAAATTAAGGAAATGCGGCTCAAGCATGGCGAATGGGGACGTTGGCTCGGTGCTCATGCCCCCGGCTTGTGCTGGCGTGATTCCGTTTCCGGTCGCTCCAGAGCGGGAAGTCAGTTGACCAACCATATGGAACTCACCAGATATGTGCTCGTCAGCGTTGGGTTCCCCACGATCGACGATTATCTGCGTGAAGTTCTCAAATTCCCAGAATCGGGAATTTGTTCCGAAGGCAAGTTCCTGCTGCTCCGAGAATCTGAAGTCCCGGCCGGCATTCTCCCGCTGCGCCAGAAGATTTGCGCCCTCGTAAACGGTAGTGCCCGGCGCCAATTGAGTCACCGCAGGAAGCCTACGGAGGGCAGTCCGAATGGAGGTTTTCAGGACACGATTCAGAATTTGAATAAATGGAGAGTTCGCACCACTGACCAACGCGATCTCCTTGCTGGATTAGCGGAAGAGCAACGTCTCCTTGAGTTTGAATACGAGATCGAATTTTTCAGTGGCTGGCTGAGCAAATCAATGAGCGTTGGCAATCTGGGGATGATGACCAGCTCGACCATCGGCAAATTGTGTGAGGCGACTGAGCGAGCCGCGAGCTTGGGTCGCCGCATTCTGGAAATCAGAAAAGGAGGCCGGCCATGAGCCATTGCTGGAAATGTGGAAAGTTCGTTGCCGAGGGCTGCGCCGAGTGCGAGCACGGCTGCCACTCCCGCCCGGTGCGCGAACCGCTTCTGCCCGACACGCTTCAGTGCTTCAACGCGCTCTATTGCGAGATTGACTGGAGCACCATCAAGTCGTTGGAGGATTTGATCAAAGTCCTTTCCGTAATCCATGAAGGCGAAGGTGTCTTTCTGGATTCGCCCTATCATCACACGCTGAAAAAACACCTGCACCCGCCCAAGCCTCCCGAAGCCCTATGAGAAATTCATCAACGATTGTTGCGCCCATGACTAATTTAACTGAATCCATCGCCGGCGGATCCGCCATGTCGCGAATCGATAAACATGCACGCAGCTACACCGAACTGCGCGGCAAAATCGCCGCCATCATCGACGAACTCAACGAGAATATTGATTTGCTCACCCAAGAGAAGATGCCGCTGATCAATGAGCTGGTCGCAAACGCGGCCGCGCAACACGCAGAACTCGAGGCGGCCATCACCGCCGCGCCCCAGCTCTTCCAGAAGCCGCGCACAATGACCTTGCACGGTCTCAAATGCGGTTTCCGCAAAAGCGAGGGTCGCATCGAATTCGACGACCCCGACACCGTGGTCAAAAGAATCCATCAGATGTTTGATGCCCCGGAACCGTTCTTGCGCATCGTCACTCAGCCGAATAAGCAAGCCCTGTCCACCTTGCCGGATATCGACCTCAAACGCCTTGGTTGCCGCGTCGTGGATCCCGCTGACGTCGTGGTCATCAAATCCGCGGACAACGACATTGAGAAAAAGGTCAACGCTCTCTTCAAAGTCGCCAGGGAACTGGTCGAAAATTAATATGGGAGGAACCGTATGTTGCCGTCGCCACGTCTTTCATTGGGGAGGAAGGAGACGGCGCGACTTTCAAATCCAAAAACAGAATTCACCCACAATTCCATCACTTGCGACTTTGACGAATATTGCTCCGGTCGATCCAATTTCAATCGCCCATGCAGGTACCCACTCTGCGAGCAGTATCGATCCATTGGTGGTCGGTCGGAACGGATTTGCGTTTGCCGGCGACTTTTTCCAGCGGGACAGGTTCCGTGGCATCGCCGCGCGCTGCGACCATCACGCCAAAAATGCCTTCATGAATCAAATCTCCGCAGGCACTGCCGAGCCGCGTTGCCAGCAACCGGTCGGAGGCGGACGGTGTGCCGCCGCGTTGAACGTAGCCGAGAATGGTGACGCGTGATTCCAGCTGGGTCAGGTCTTCGAGCTGTTTCGCGAGGCGCATGGTATTGCCTTGATGCCTGACATCGAGAGTTGCGAGCTCGACTTTCGCTTCTTTTTTATCGTGCAGGGTGCGTGCGCGTTCCAATTTTTTCTCAGCCGCGATCAGGGCCCGTGCGTCTTCGTTACTCATGGCACCTTCTGCCACGGCAACAATGCTGAAATTTGTTCCATGCCGGCTGCGTTGTTTGATCGCCGCCGAGATTTTTTCCACGTCGTAGGGGATTTCAGGGATTAAAATCACGTCCGCACCGCCCGCGATGCCCGAGCCCAGCGTGAGCCAGCCGGCGCGGTGCCCCATGATTTCCGCGACGATGATGCGGTGGTGGCTGTGCGCGGTGCTGTGGAGGCGGTCAATCGTTTCCGTCGCAATATCCATGGCCGTGGCAAAACCGAAGCTGGCGTCGGTCATGGCCACGTCATTATCGATTGTCTTGGGCAGCGTGATGACGTTTAGTCCAGCTTCGTGTAGGCGCAGGGCGTTTTTTTGCGTGCCGCCCCCACCCAGGCAAACGAGCGCATCCAGGCCGTATTTCTCATAATTTTCGACAATCACCTTGGTCATGTCACGGGTGCGCCCGTCGATGACCATGCGGTGTGGTTTGTCCCGGCTTGTCCCGAGGATGGTGCCACCCACCGTGAGAATGCCCGCCAATGTTGACTTGTCCAATTTGAGCTTGCGGTCTTCTACCAGGCCGCGGAAACCGTCGCGGAAACCGAGGATTTCCATCCCGTAAAAACCAAGGGCGGTTTTGCCGACGCCGCGAATGGCTGCGTTGAGGCCGGGACTGTCACCGCCGGCGGTGAGGATGCCGATGCGTTTTGTTTTCGCCATGCCGGGAAGATTTGAAACCGGCCTCAAAAATTTGTCGAGCAGAAGTTTTATTTTTTTTAGTGGTGCAAATCATGGGGTCAAAGCCACCGGAGGCAGGTAGAGTCCGTTCGGCTCGCGTTTCCACCATGCGCCCGTGGCGCACCGTCCAGCGGTGTCCGTGAAGTGGTATGCGTAAAGTTCCGCGCGAATGTATCTGGGTGGATGTTGCGGAAATGGATTTTTGCGGAGCAAGGCCAGCACCGGCGGCGAGCCTTGCAAGAGTCGTTCGCAGAAATTTTCGAACCAGGGGTTGTCCTGGTAATGGCCCAGGGCGGCGAACCACATCTGCCAATCCAATCGCGGCTGGAAGGGTTCGATAAAACCCGGACGGTGGTTCACGTCGCCGGGTTTGTACTTGAACTCGTACGGCAGCCAGGTGCTGCCGTCATCGCTGCCTTCGACAATGATTTCGCTGCGCGTGGTCGTCATCATCGCGAAAAGACCGTAACGATTCACTGTGCGCAGCGAGGCAATTTGCGCGTCGAGATATGCAAAGGGTTGCAACAGGCTGGACCGCACGCCGAAGAGGGAAATAATCTGAAAAAACGAAACAGACAAGATGACCGCTGCCAGCGGAATGAGGACGGCACGCGGCCAGGGTCGGTTGCGGGTTGAAGGTTGAAGGTTAAAAGACAAGAGTTTGGCAAGTCCGCGCGGCAACAATCTCTGGAGGGCAAAATCATCAAGTAGCAACAGGCACAAGGCGATAGTCAGGAAATTGAAAAACGCGTAATTGCCCGTCAACAGGATGAGCAATTGGAGAAGAATAATAGCAGCGGCGCCGCAAAACCTGATTAGTCTCGGTCCGAACATCAGGAACGGGGCGCCGAGTTCGATTGCGAACATCGCCGCGCAGGAGAATCGTTGAAACCACAGCGGCAACTGGCTGGCATACAAGCCGATCCAGGTTGGCAACGGCTGGGTCTGGTAATGGAAAGTCAATGCTGTGAGGCCGCGCCAAGTTGGATCCTGGCTCAAGAGCTTTACGCAGCCGGAGGAAAACATGAGCTTAAACAAGACGAGTCGCAGCAGCCACCGTGAGATACGCGAGGGTGGGGCTTCGCCGGAGAATCTTGGCAGCAGCCGCAGGGGCGCAATAAAAATGGCGAGGAAGCCGGCTTCGAGCAGCAGGTTATCCCATTGAAAACCCAGGAAATCCTGACCGGCCACGGTGAGCGACAGATAAAGGAGCCAGAGCAGGGCCAGGCAGGGTGCGGGCGCGATGTCGAACAACAGCAGCAATGCAAAAATGGTGCCGGCGGCGCATTGAAAATTGAGAAAGTGGTCGGAGGCATCGAGCCAGCAAAGTGTGGGTGTGAGGCTGAACCGCTCGACTCCAATACCTTGGGCATCGTATTGCTGTTTAACGGCGGACATGAACTGGCTGGTCGGGAGGATGCCATCGTGTCCAATAAGCCCGCCGATCTGCATCCAGAATGAAACAATGGCAAACAGGTAGATTGCGCCGAGCGCGCGCAGAAAAATCCAGCGGGTTAAAAAATGATCCGGCGGTTCGACGTGGCTTCCCCAGAACCAGCGCGCGAGCCGGGAAAAGAGCATGCGATGACCAGCCACAAAGCTGTAGGCGTGCTCGCTAAGGGAAGCAATCGGCGGGAAATTTTGGTAAGCACGCAAGGTCCAGGCGCGGCCTGGAATTTTGGCGAGCGTTCGAAAAACGGCTTCCGCACCCGAATAAACCACGCCATCGGTTTCGATGAGTTGGACCGCGGTTTCAAACCGTTGAGGTGGTATTTCCGGGAACTGTGCGGAGATATCGGGAGCTTGTGATGGCAGATAATTCACGGTGTCGCCGGTCAGTTTTTGCCAGCGACGGATCCAGAGTTTGCAGAAATTGCAATCGCCGTCGAAAACCAGGAGTGGTTTTGGCGGCGGCGTGGCGACGCGGATGTCGCTTTTCATATGGGGACGTTAAACCAGCCATCCGGCAAAAGGCAATGCCGGCTCGCACCACCGATTGACGAGAGGGCGTTCAGGTCTTAGGCTGTGATTCTTTATGAGCCAACTGCAAGATTCACTGGTCGAATTGATTCGCCGCACTTCCGCGGAAATTCCGGACGACGTGCACCAGGCGATCCTGGCGTCGCTGGAAAATGAAAAGAAAAATTCGCTGGCGGCCAACGCCATCAAGATTATTGACCAAAACATTGCGCTGGCGAAGCAGAAGTCGCAGCCCATCTGCCAGGACACCGGCAGCATTTTATTTTATGTGGAAGCCCCGGTCGGTTACGACGAGATCACCTTTGCCGAGACGGCGCGCGAAGCAGTGAAACTGGCGACGAAGAAAGGGTTTCTCCGGCAGAATTCAGTGGATTCACTCACCGGCAAGAACGACGGCACAAACGTGGGGCCGGGTGCACCGGCGTTTCATTTTCATCAAAGTCGTTCGCCGGAAGTGAGTGTGAAACTCGTGTTGAAAGGTGGCGGTTGTGAAAATGTCGGCGCGCAATACTCGTTGCCGATCGAGAAGCTGCATGCGAACCGCGACCTGGACGGTTGCCGCAAAGTGATTCTTGATGCGGTGTTGCAGGCGCAGGGCAAAGGTTGCGGCCCGGGCATTCTGGGTGTGTGCATCGGTGGCGATCGTGCCACGGGCTATGAACTTTCCAAGACGCAATTTCTTCGTCGTCTGGAAGACCGGAACCCCAACGCGGAACTGGATGCACTGGAGCAGAGCATCCTGAAAACGTCGAACGAACTGGGTATCGGCCCAATGGGTTTCGGCGGCAAGACCACGCTGCTGGGCGTGAAAATCTGCGCGGCGAACCGCGTGCCGGCGTCATTTTTCGTCAGTGTAAGCTACATGTGCTGGGCGTACCGGCGTCAGGGAGTGGCCCTGGATGCGGAGGCAAAAATCGGGGAGTGGCTTTACTGATGGGCTGCGAACCAGATGATGATCCACGATTCACAAAGTCCTAAACAATCACAAAGGCTGCCATGACCAAATTATCCTTTCCATTTACCGAAGAAAAGATCCGCGCGCTGAAGGTTGGCGAGGAGGTTTTGATTTCCGGCGTTGTGTTCACCGGGCGCGATGCGGTGCACAAGTATTTACACGAGGGCGGGAAGCTGCCGCCGGGGGTCGACCTGCGTGATGGCATTATTTACCATTGCGGACCGGTGATGCTGAAGCAGGAGGATGGTTCGTGGAAATGCACTGCAGCCGGCCCCACCACCTCCATTCGTGAAGAGCCGTATCAGGGACAGATCATCCATGATTTTGGGGTACGCGGGGTAATCGGCAAAGGCGGCATGGGCGACCGCACGATGGAAGCGTGCCAGCAAGACGGCTGCGTTTATTTGCATGCAGTGGGGGGCGCGGCCCAAGTGCTGGCCGAGTGTGTCAAGAAAGTGCGCAACGTGTATTTCGCGGCGGAGTTCGGAGCGCCGGAAGCGATCTGGGAACTGGAGATCGATGATTTTCCGGCAGTGGTGACGATCGATGCGCACGGCCACTCGCTTCACAAAGAGATTTTTGCCAAAAGCCAGGCGGCGCTGATTGAGCGTTTGTAATTTTCAAACGATGCAACTTCGAAAGCGCAAACCATTGTGAATTCTGCGACCAAGCCGAATCATCAATCAACGGCGATTCGGCTGCTCTTCTGGGGGTTCGGATTGCTCTACGTATCATCGCGATTTATTCCAGGTCACATGCTTCGGGGTTATCCGTCGAACACGTCGGTGGATGACGCCTGGGCGCAAATCTTGCATGTGGCCTACGCGCAACACATGCAATTTGGCCGCGACATTGTTTTTACCTATGGACCGTGGGGGTTTTTGGCGCGCGGATATTCTCCGCAAACCTACCTGGTGTCATCGGCGGCATGGCTGATTTTGTCGGTGGTATTTATTTGTGCCGGCTGGCGGCTGGCGCTCTATTTCACTCCAAATCACGCGGTAGCATGGATTTGGTTGATTGGATTTACGGCTGCCGCAAGCCTTCCCGGCGGAAATGATGTCAGCAACCGGTTGTGGGCTTGGGGGGTATTGTTGATCTTCCTGCATTTTTTTGTTGAAGAAGTGGCCATATCACCGCTGCAAGCGGCGCTAGTTTTTACCCTGGCATGGCTCGGTCTGGTGAAATTCACGGGCTTCCTGGAGGGCGTTTTTCTGGTGGCGGTTATCGCAATGGACAACATAACCAGGCAACGCCGATTTCCTTGGATTATCCTGGTTTGGCTGGCAGGCATCTTCTTTTTCTGGCTATTGGCCGGGCAGCACGCGGGGCTGTTGGGGCCATTTTTAAAGAATTCATGGGCGATGGCCAATGGTTATACCGACGCGATGAATGAAGGAAACCTTTACGCTTTGGATCCTTTGTTTTATTCCCTGATCGGGGTGGGGTTCTGTGTCTTGAGCGCAATGCTGGTCCGTCCGGCGCGTCGGGTGGTCAGGATTTTCTTCGGATTGGGAATGTGCGGGATATTGTTTTTGTCCTTCAAACAGGGTTATGTGGGTGATGACCTTACTCACGAGATTGCCTCCGCCATGACACTCATATTGATTGGGCTGGCTTGCCTGGCTGTGGCTGTAGCCACGCGAAAGTTAAGCATGATATCCGCGGTTGTTTTTCTGTTTTACGCCGCAATCACGTTGGCTTCGGATGCGTTTGCCCGGCAAAGTTCCAATTTTGGCGGACAGCTGGTCGGGACCTTGACTATTGAGAATCTGTTCGCCCCCGTCACCGGTTTGACTACGAAACATCTGCCGGAAAACTATAAAAACAGACTCAGTGCGTTGAGGGAGACAACTCCCTTGCCGCCGGTTCGAAACGGGGCCGATCTATATTCCTGTCACCAGGCTGTTCTATTTGCCAATGAAATGGCTTACCGGCCACGTCCGGTCATTCAAAGCTACTCCGCCGACACGCCGGCTTTGGCAAAAATGAATGCCGACTGGCTACAGACGGTAAAGGCGGCGCCGGATCTGTTTTTTGCGATCCAGCCGCTCGCAGACAGATTTCCCTCATTAGATGACGGGCTTTCCTGGCCGGAACTGTTGACACTTTATGACATCAACGGGCAGTCCGACGCCGCGGATTCATACTTGTGCCTGTCGCGTTCCGCCACTCCCAGAGGATATCGACTCGTGCCTCTCGGGGAAACAGCTGTAGCACTGGGGAAGTTTTTCACGCTGCCGTTAACGAACGGCCCGGTTTGGGCCGAAATTGAGATCGATAAAACGTTTGCGGGAGACCTGCTGTCCTTTTTTTACAAGCCGGCGGTGCTCATGGCCGATGCGAAACTTGCCGATGGTTCAGTTCAGCGCTGCCGCCTTATCCCGGGAATCACCCGGGCAGGCTTTTTATTGTCGCCCTATATTGCAGACAACGCATCTTTTATCGCGCTGGCGCGCCGAGATGAAAAGGCGCTCGCCGGCAAAGAGGTGGTCTCTATGACCGTTTTCGAAGGCAAGGAACCGCATTCAACTTTCTGCTACCAGCCAGGAATGACAATCCGGTTCTACCGCCTGGATTTTCCGGCTCAGGACGTCCAGCTTCGAGTTCTCAAAACCAGCATTAATGACGGATAGATAAATTTATTTTGTGATTCCTGCTGCCAAGCCAAATAAGATACCCAATGTGATTCGCCGGTTTATTTGGGGGCCGGGTCTGATCTATGTATTTTCACGCTTCATCCCCTGCCATCCAACCGGTGATTTCCCGTTAAACGAACCGTTTGACAATATCTGGGTGCAGATCCTGCATGTGGCATTTGCAGAACATTTGCAATTCGGAAGAGAGGTTGTTTTCACCTATGGCCCGTGGGGATTTCTGGCGCGTGGCTATTATCCGGCAACTTATCTGGTTTCGATGGCGGCGTGGTTGGCGCTATCGCTGGTGTTCGTCTGTGCCGGCTGGCGGGTGGCGCGTTACTTCACCGATAATGAGGTCAAGGCGTGGATCGGGTTGATCTGTTTTACGGCGGTCACAGGCATCCCCAGCGGGAACGACATCAGCAACCGTCTGACGGCCTGGGGTGTATTGTTGCTGTTCCTGCATTTTTTTGTGGAAGAGAGGGCTTTTTCGCCGTTGCAAGCGGTACTGGCTTTTACCTTGGGATGGCTAGGCCTCGTTAAGTTCACGGGTCTTGTGGAAGGCGGCCTTTTGGTATCCGTGGTTGCGGCTGATAATATTATCCGGCAGAGACGCTTCCCCTGGATTGTTCCGGTATGGCTGGCGGGCATTTTGTTTTTCTGGTTGCTGGCTGGTCAGCAGCCAGGATTGTTATGGCCATTCATGAAGAACTCGTGGGAGGTGGCCAATGGTTACACCGACGCAATGTGTCAAGGAGACCTGTGGGTATTGAATCCCCTGATTTATCTGTTGATCGGGGCAGGATACTGTTGGCTGGGGATAATTTTAATCAGGCCACCGAGGCGGGTGGCCGGGATTTTCTTCAGCCTGGGAATCGGGGGCATTTTGTTTTTATCGTTCAAGCAGGGTGAAGTTCGGAATGACAACGGCCATGAAATGACCACGGCAATCACGTTGTTATTGATCGGGTTAGCATCCCTGGCGGTGGCCGCCGTGCGTAAAAAGTTCATGATGCTGGTGGCGGCGGGTCTCGTTTGCGCGGCGACTTTGTTTGCCTCATTTGCGGTTGGTTATCCCAATCCGCCGTTTGGCTTCTTTCAAGAATTGATTTGGACATTCAGCCCTTATAACCTGTTTGCACCATTGGCCGGCGCCTGTACGAATCGCCTCCGAGTGGATTACGAAAAACAGCGTGCCGACCTGAGGGAAATCACGCCCCTGAAGGCGGTTCAAGGCGGGACGGATTTGTATTCGTTCTGCCAGAATGCTCTTTTTGCCAATGGGCTGGATTATCGCCCCCGGCCGGCCATCCAAAGTTATTCTGCTTACACGCCATACCTGGCAGAAATGAATGCCGATTGGTTAAGGACGGACAGAGCGGCGCCCAACCTGTTTTTTGCTGTCCAACAATTTGATTCCCGGTTTCCTTCACAGGATGACGGACTCTCGTGGCCGGAGCTGTTGACGCGCTATGATATCAAGGGGCTTTCAAGTGGATCGGGGAAATACTTGTGTTTGTCGCGGTCGCCTACCCCCAGAGCCTACCGCCTTAAAGCGCTGCAGGAGGCGACCGTCACTTTGGGCAGGCCATTTGATATACCATCGATGACCAATGGCCCGGTCTGGGCCGACATCGGGATCAATAAAACCTTCGAAGGAGATCTGCTTTCCGTCTTTTATAAGCCGACGATTTTGCTGGCCGACTTGAAACTGGCCGACGGGTCGGAGCAGGTCTGTCGCCTAATCCCGGGAATCGTCCGGGCTGGGTTTTTGTTGTCGCCTTATATTGCAGACAATTCATCATTTCAGGCACTCGCCACAGCCGATAAAGCGGTCCTTTCTCGCAAAGCCATTCTTGCCATGACGATTCTTGAGAACGGTCAATTCGCTTCTTCCTTTTGTTATCAACCGCAAATAAAAATAAAGTACTATCGCCTGGAATTTCCGGCACAAGGACTCAAGTCTGGCATTCCGCAAAACCTACCCGAGGCAGGCAGATAATTGGAGCCGTCTCAAAATTTGAAATTCCATTCCCGGGTCGAATATTTATCCCGCGCCAGTCGGGTGATCAATTCCAGCGGCGGATCTTCAAGCGGCTCTACGGCGTTCCAGGCTTGCGTTAGAGCAGCTTTCACTTTGTGGGCGGGCTGATTCAGGTTCGTTACGAATTCTGCGTGCGGACGGTTGCTGCGGTAATCCGGTTCCTGTGACGGCATGAGCAATAATTCGCTGATGAGTTTGAGGTCGCAAGCGAGCAGCAGGGTGCCGTGAAAGAGCAAAAAATGTTTCCGCCGGCGTTGGGAGTTGCCGGCGATTTTCAGATTGCCGAGGCAAAGATCGGTATGGCCACGGATGGAGATATCGAGGGGTGGAAGAGGTGCGTTGAGGGTTGAGAGGGCGTCGCGATTTCTTTCCATGATGAAACGGTTGGCGGAGGTGATGTTTTGCAAGGGGCCGCTTTCGGCAATCCGCAGGATCAAACTGTAATTCAAGCCACCGGCCATTTGGAGGACGGTTCCACCGCCGGTGCAGCGTCGGAAAATCGCGATGTTTTTTTTTGCGCAGGACTCGATGTTGACTTCGGTTGTGATCTTATTCGCGTAACCGACCACCACGAAGGTCTCGCGCGGTTCCCAAAACAGGAGAGTTTCGGTGCCGTCCCCTGTTTCACACCAATCCAGGAGGGCTTCGTCGGCGGCGAGATTTTCGGCGGGCGAGGGCAGGAGATGGTGGAGAAATTTCATTTAGTGGTCGGCAATCCAGGTCGGGTGGGCATCGGGTTAAAGTCTGTTTGTTCAAGCCGGGGGAGTGTGTTAATTTGCTGGTGTTGTTTTTAGCGATAGGTTTTAATGAGTGGCGGGCTTAATCCAAAGATTATTTTACCACAGTGAAAGTAGAGACAAAAGAAATTTACGGTTCGCGTTCCTATACGGCGACGGCAAGCAACGGCAACGGCGACAAGCTGGATGAATCCTTCCAGTCCGTCTTCGAGCTCGCGATGGAGAGCCGTGGGCCGGAGCGCACGGCGCAATTATTGGAAAAAATGGCGAACCAATTGCGTTCGGCCCCGCGTCCGGCGGGAAGCCAGACCACGCCTTACCTCAACACGATTCCGGTTGAAAATCAGGTGGCCTATCCGGGAGATTGGAAAGTTGAACGCCGCATCAAGAGCCTCATGCGCTGGAATGCCATGGCGATGGTGGTGAAGGCGAACTCGACGACAAACGTCGGCGGACACATTTCCAGTTACGCCTCGGCGGCAACGCTGTACGAGATCGGGTTTAATCATTTCTTTCGCGGGGCGACGGAAAATTTTCCGGGTGATCTGGTTTATTTTCAGGGCCACGCTGCGCCGGGCATCTACGCTCGCGCTTTTCTGGAAGGTCGTTTGAGCGAGACTCATTTGCAAAACTTCCGGCAGGAGCTCGCGGAAGGCGGTGGTTTGTCGTCATATCCGCATCCATATCTGATGCCGGAATTCTGGCAATTTCCGACGGTGTCGATGGGGCTTGGCCCGATTGGTTCGCTTTATCAGGCACGGTTCAACCGTTATCTGAAAGCGCGCGGCATGGTGGACTGGAAGGAGGAGCCGAAGGTTTGGTGCTTCGTCGGGGACGGCGAATCGGATGAACCGGAATCGCTCGGCGCGATCACCCTTGGCGCGCGCGAAGGACTCGATAATTTGATCTGGGTGGTGAATTGCAACTTGCAGCGTCTCGACGGACCGGTCCGCGGCAACGGGAAAATCATTCAGGAGTTGGAAGGTCTGTTCCGCGGCGCCGGCTGGAATGTCATCAAGGTCATTTGGGGGACTGACTGGGATGAGATGATCAAGCGCGACAAGTCTGGACTCCTGCTCAAGCGCATGGAAGAATGCGTGGACGGCGACTACCAGAAATATTGTGTGGAACCGGGCAGTTACACCCGCAAACATTTCTTCGGCAAATATCCGCAATTGCTGGAACTGGTCAATCACTTGAGTGACGAGCAGATCAGCAAATTGTTGCGCGGTGGCCATGACACGAAAAAAGTTTACGCAGCTTATAAGGCGGCGATGGAACACAAAGGCCAGCCGACGGTGATTTTGGCCAAGACGGTCAAGGGCTATGGCCTTGGCGAGGCGGGCGAGGGCCGCAATATCACCCATAACCAGAAAAAGATGAACGAGAAGGAACTCCGGGAGTTCCGCGGCCGTTTTGACATCCCCATCAGTGACGACGTGATTGCGGAGACCCCCTTTTATCGTCCGTCGCCGGACAGCGTGGAGATTAAGTATCTGCTCGAACGTCGCAAAAAGCTGGGCGGTTTTCTGCCGGCGCGCCAGTTCAAACCCGTCGCGCTCGACGTGCCGAAGCTGGATTATCTGGCGGACTTTTTCAAGCCGTCCACGACGGAAATTTCAACCACAACCGCGTTCGTCAGCACTATCCGGACCCTGCTACGCCACAAGGGCATCGGGAAAAATATCGTCCCGATTATTCCCGACGAGGCGCGCACGTTCGGCCTCGACGCACTATTCCGCGAATTTGGTATTTACTCGTCGAAAGGTCAGCTGTATGAGCCGGTGGACCGGGCGTCGCTGCTCTATTATCACGAGGCAAAAGACGGCCAGATCCTGGAGGAAGGCATCAGTGAAGCCGGCTCCATGGCCTCGTTCATAGCCGCTGGCACGAGTTACGCCACGCACAGCGTGCCAATGATTCCGTTTTACATTTACTACTCGATGTTTGGCCTGCAGCGTGTGGGCGACCAATTCTGGCTGGCTGGCGACATCCGGGCAAAAGGGTTCCTGCTCGGCGCGACCGCCGGGCGCACCACCCTGAACGGTGAAGGATTGCAACATCAGGATGGCCACAGTTTGCTACACGCGAGCACAATTGCGACCTGCCTGCCTTATGACCCGGCGTTCAGCTTTGAGCTGGCGGTGATCGTGGCCGACGGTTTGCGCCGGATGTATGTGGAAGGCGAAGAGATTTTCTATTACCT
>JBEKMT010000008.1:0-68066 GCA_050008355.1 Verrucomicrobiota bacterium | reverse complement strand
GCCCGGATCAATCCGCGGCCAGCTTCACCGTTCCGGTCATCAACGACGGTGTGGTTGATCCCGCTAATTTCTTTTTCAATGTGACGTTGTCGAATCCGACCAACGCAACGCTGGGTTCATTGGCCAATGCACAGGTGAATCTGCTGGATGTGCAATCCTACAACCAGCCGCCCGGCACCTCCGACCCGTCGTTTAATACAAATGGCATGAACGCAGATGTCTTTTCGCTGGCATTGCAGACCAATGGTCAGATTCTTGCCGGTGGCAGCTTTACTGCGGTTGGTTCCTCGCCGGAAGGTAGCGTCGCCCGGTTGAATACTGATGGTTCAGTTGACACGACCTTCTTGAACGGACTTTCCGGAGCTAACGCCGCGGTCAATACGCTGGTATGTCAGACTGACCAACGTGTGCTGGTCGGGGGCGCGTTTACCACGCTGGACGGCTATACGCGTAACTTTGTGGGACGATTGATGACAGACGGTTCGGTGGACACCAGTTTCAATCCTGGCGCCGGCGCCGATGGTCCGGTCTATGCGCTGGCGGAGACGTTTGTAGGCGGGAATCGTGAGATTTATGTCGGCGGTACGTTCGGCAATATCAATGGTGTAGCCAGCCAGGGGTTAATCAGGCTGAACAACAACGGTTCAGTGGACACTTCATTTGTCACCGGCACCGCGTCGGACGGCCAGATATATGCCATCGCGGCGTATCCGACCAATTCCCTTTACGCTGGCAAAGTTCTCATTGGAGGATCATTTGCCCACTTTAATGGCGTGGCCCTTAACAATCTTGCTCGTTTGAATGTCGACGGTTCCGTGGACACAAATTTTACCGCTGATCTCGGGATCGGGCCGGATTCTACGGTGACTGCGTTTGCCATCCAGCTGGATGGAAGTCTGCTAGTGGGTGGCGACTTCACCAATTTTAACGGGACCGCAGTGAATTATGTCGTCCGGCTAAACACGGACGGTAGCATAGATACTAATTTCCTGGCGAACATTGGCGTTGGTGCCAATGGCCCGGTGCAAAGCATCGCTTTGCAGCAGGATAACCGGATCGTGTTGGCCGGCCAATTCACCCAGTTCGGCGGCGTGACGCGCAATCATATCACGCGCTTGCTGCCGAGTGGCGCGATTGACCCGACGATCAATTTCGGTGACGGTGCCAACGGGGATGTGGATACCGTCGTGATCCAGCCGGCCAATGGAATGATGGTGATTGGCGGCAGCTTCAGCCAGTATGATGACCAGCCCTACGAAAATATTGCCCGGATTTACGGTCAGTCCGAGACTGGATCCGGCCAGTTTGAATTTACCTCGGCAAATTATCAGGTTAATGAAAACGGGGTTTCAGCGCCGATCACCATTCGTCGCACTGGTGGCACCAGTGGAACCAACGCCAACGGTTCCGGCGATGTTTATGTGACCTTCACGACGACCAATGGCACGGCGGCGGCGGGAACGAACTATGAGCCGGTTAATGTAAGTGTTGCTTTCCCACCGGGAGCGGTTCTGGAAACGGTGGCTGTGCCGGTGATAAATAATCTGGCAATCACCCCGAGTCTGACCGTAAATCTGGCGCTTTCCAGCCCAACACCGCCGGCTTCGCTGGGCAACCAGCCGACTGCGATCCTGACGATTTTAAATGACAACAGCGCGGTGAGCTTCTCCTCCACGTATTATACACAGGATAAGAATGCGCCAACCGGTGTGGCCCCGATAGATGTGATTCGTCAAGGTGGTACCAATGCCACGGCCACAGTGAATTTTTACACCACTACCAACGGCATGACGGGAGTTCCGGGCAAAGACTATTATGCCACCAACGAGATTGTGACATTCAATCCCGGAGTATCCGACGTTCAGGTTCAAGTGCCCATCATCAACAATGGCCTGGTCGAGGGCAACACCACGGTCGGGCTGGTTTTAACCAACGCACTCAATACCCTTTTGTACGCACCCTCCAACGCGGTGTTGACGATCATTGACACCACGCCCTCTGCCGGACGACTGACCTTTACCTCAAGTAATTTTGTTGCGAATGAAAGCGCCGGCACTGCTTATCTTACCGTCATAAGAACGAATGGTTCCACCGGGTCGGTTTCGGCGAGCTACACAACCACGGCGGGTACGGCTCAGCCGGGAGTGAATTATACCACCACCAGCGGCACACTCACATTTGCGAACGGCCAGACTTCCGACACGATTGCCATACCGCTGGTTCAAAATGATCTGGTGCAAATACCGGTCAGCTTTACCGTAACCATGTCCAATCCGACCGGCGGAGCGATTCTCGTCGCTCCCACCAACGCAACGGTAACTATTGTGAGTGATAATTTTGGCGTGGCCTTCTCAGATGGCACCAACTATGTGGCTGAAACCAATAGCTTTGGCTATGTGCCTGTCCAGAGAGTCGGCAATACCAACACTCCGTTCAGTGTGAACTTTGCCACCACCAACGGTACCGCCCTCGCCGGGGTTAATTACCAGGCAACGAGCGGAACATTGACCTTCGGCAGTGGCCAGGTGCTCGAGACTATCGGTATCCCCTTGATCAATAATCATGGCACCACGAACGTGCAGTTTGGCTTGATATTGTCGGATCCCACCGCCGGCGCGGTGGTGGCGACCCCAAGCAACGCCGTGGTGGTGATACAGCCTGGCCTGGCGGGCTTGAGTTTCACCAATTCCACCAACAGTGTTGCAAAGAATGACACTTCTATCTTGATCGCGGTCGTTTGCTCGAATCCATCGATTGAGCCTGTGCCTGCAACCAACGTGGCGGCTTTGTCGGTCAGTTATGCCACCGCCGACGGCACCGCCGAGGCCGGGGTAGACTATGTAACGACCACTGGCACTTTGGTCTTCACAAATGGAATCGTAACCAATTACTTCAGGGTCCCGATCCTTAACAACAGCCTGGTGGAAGGTAATCGCACCTTTAGTGTGACTCTGGCGAATCCAACGTCTCCCGGGAAGCTGGTGTACCCCAGCTCGCAACAGATAACCATTGTTGACGACAATTCCGGCCTGAGCTTTTCAAGCCCGACTTATTCCGTTCTCAAGACCGCCGGGGCGGCGACGATCACCGTGCTGCGCACAGATTTTACGAACACCACTACCTCAGTCGATTTCGCCACGGCGAACGGGACGGCGATTGCCGGCCAGGATTATATTGCGACCAACGGGATTTTCACTTTCACCAACGGCCAGGTCGCCGAGACCTTCCCCGTAGTTATCATCGGCAATTCGACGGTGCAGCCGGATAAGACTGTTCTGTTACAATTGTCCGATCCGACCAATGGTTTCCTTATCGCGCCATATGCTGCCACGCTGACCATACACGACACCAGCGGCAGCCTGGTGGTTCCAGCGGGTTCCGCTTTGGTGTCAGAAAGCGATAAGCCGGCCAATGGCATCATTGATCCCGGTGAAACTGTTTCGCTGCTGTTCGCGTTTCGTGCCAGCGGCGGCACCAACGTTAATGATGTTTCCGCCACGCTATTGGCAACCAATGGGATCACGTCACCGAGCGGAACGCAAAATTACGGTACCTTGATCGTCAATGGTCCGTCGGTTTCCCGGAAATTTTCGTTCACCGCCGCCGGCACCAACAGCGAGCCAATTGCTGCCACATTCCAATTGCAGAGTGGTGGAAACAGTCTTGGCACGGCCAATTTCACCTATACCCTCGGCACTTGGACGACAACATTCTACAATACCAATCCGATTGTGATCAACGCCGATGGCATCGCGTCACCCTATCCCTCCTTCATCCTGGCCACCAATATCGGCGGCGACATTATCAAGGCCACCGCCACCCTGACGAATATTTTTGCGAACTCCCCGCATAGTGTTGATGTGTTGCTGGTTTCGCCTTCTCAACGGGACACCCTGCTGATGGCACATGTCGGCGGCCAAAACACCATTAAGGCAGTGACATTAAAGTTTGATGACGGTGCCTCCAACAGTTTGTCGGCATCCGGCCAAATCATTTCCGGCACGAACCAACCCACGGCCTTTTTGCCAGTGCCTGATTTCCCGTGATAAAATGAAAACAGAGATAAAATGCTTTGTCTTGTTCCCGGTGATCCGCGGGGCATCCGGGAGGTTGATTTGCAGCGCGACGCACCAGCTTGAATTTGAACAGGTTTTATGAGGAAGAATTTATTAAAAATCGGCCTGGCTTTGCTTCTGTCCGGTGGCGCCATTTTTACGGAACCGGCGGCAAGTGCCGCTTTGGTGACGATACCCGGTCATGTACCGGTGGCGGTCTCGCGCCTGCGTCCTGAGGCACTCCTGCCAGAAACGAACAAGCTGATCCTGGCGATCGGGCTGCCGTTGAGGAACACTGCAGCGCTTTCCAACCTGCTGCGGCAGGTTTATGATCCAGCCAGCCCCAGTTACCATAAGTACCTGACTCCGGATGAGTTCACGGCGCAGTTCGGCCCGAGTGAACAGGATTACCAGTCGGTGATCGATTTTGCCAAAATCAACGGCTTGACCCTGTCCGGAACCTATTCCAACCGCATGTTGGTGGACGTGACCGGCAATGTTTCGGACGTCCAAAAGGCGTTTCATGTCACCTTTCACAAGTACCGGCACCCGACCGAGGCGCGGGACTTTTTTGCGCCGGATGGCGAGCCGTCCGTTGATTCGTCCATCCCGATTTTGCACATAGCCGGTCTGGATAACTATTATATTCCCCACCCGAATTTTAAAATGAAGTCACTTGGCCAAAAAGCGAGTGCGACGCCGGCCGTTGGTTCAGCACCTGGTGGATCGTACGCGGGCAAGGATTTTCGCAACGCTTATGCTCCAGGGGCAACGCTGACCGGCACCGGACAAAATGTAGCTTTGTTGCAGTTTGACGGATTCTATCCCAGTGATATTCAGGCTTATGAAAATCTAATTGGTCTGACCAGCGGGCCAAAACTAGTCGTGGTGCCGATCGACGGCGGGGTTCCAACTCCGACACCCATTGGTAACCCGGAAGTATCTCTGGATATCGAAATGATTCTCTCGATGTCACCCGGCGTTGCAAACATATATTTGTATGAAGCACCCAATCCCAGCCCTTGGGAGGATATTTTGAATCGAATGGTCAGCGACAACGTGGCCAAGCAAATCAGCGCTTCGTGGGCTGGAGGCGAGCCGGATCCAGTGGCTGAACAGATTTTTCAACAGATGGCCCTTCAGGGGCAGACCTACTTCAACGCCGCTGGTGATTCTGATGCCTACACCGGGTTTATACCATTTCCATGTGACAGTCCGCACATTACCGTGGTTGGCGGCACGACTTTAACCACCGGTACGAGTGCGAGTTACACCTCGGAAACGGTTTGGAATTGGGGGATTGAATATGGGGAAGATGGTGCTGGCGGCAGCGGCGGCATCAGCCCAACCTACTCAATCCCGAGCTTTCAGACCAATATTGACATGCCGGCGCGTCACGGATCGCAAACGATGCGGGACATTCCTGACGTGGCCATGACTGCTGACAATGTATGGGTCATTTACGGTGGCGGTCAGCAGGCGATGTTTGGTGGTACCAGTTGTGCCTCACCATTGTGGGCTGGTTTTACGTCATTGGTTAATGAACAGGCAACCGATAATGGTCTTGCCCCGATTGGGTTTATTGCTCCTGCCCTGTACAGCATTGCTGCCGGAATAAACTATAACACTTGCTTTCATGACATCACCACCGGCAATAACACGTGGAGCCAAAGTCCCGATTTATTCTATGCCACCAATAACTACGACTTGTGCACTGGTTTGGGATCACCTAACGGTACCAATTTAATCAATCAGCTCACTACTGCTGGAGCGGGTACCAATGCACTCACTCATTTGTCTGCTCCTCCCCCTCCATACGGATCCACCTTGAGCGCGTTGATCGGGAGTAATCCGAATGGCAATTGGGAACTCTTTGTGCAAGATGATCAGCCCTTAAACACTGGAATTATCTCGAATGGTTGGTCGATCACTGTGACGGCTGGCAACCCCGTTGGCTCGGCTTCTGACGTAGCCATCGCGATGACGGACTCGACCAGCTTTGTTCCCGTCGGGGGCGATGTTACGTATTTCATTACGGTAACGAACTATGGTCCTTCGGATTCCACCAATGTTGTCGTTACTGACGCGTTACCGTCCGGCACCGCAGTTGTATCGGACAGCACCGCAACAGGTTCTGTTGAAATCAATGCATTTAACCTCGTTTGGAATGTCGGCGATTTGGGCACCAATGCCGGCGCTCAACTAGCCGTGACTTTGCAGGCCAATTCTGCCGGTAGCCTGCTTAATTATGCCATTGCAACCTCGGATACGCCTGATCCCAACCCCGATGATAATTCGGCTTCGACCACCGTCGATGTCGGCACATCCACGCTGCCGCAACTTTCCGGCAGCTTGACTGGCACAGGCGGAACCTTCCAATTTACCGTCACCGGCCAATCCGGGCAGGAATACATCATCCAGGCGTCCACTAATCTCTTGGATTGGGTGCCTATCTATACCAACCCGGCCCCGTATATTTCGCCGTTCAATTTCGTGGACCCGAACGCGTCCGGCTATTCGAGCCGGTTCTACCGCGTGGTGGCGGGACCTTAGTAATTAATCTGTTTTGATGAAAGTTTGCGGTTTGACCGGCGGCGTGGGGATGGGAAAATCCACTGCCGCCGGTTTCTTTTTGAAGCTTGGGGCGAGGGTTGTGGACACGGATGAAATCGCCCGCCGATTGGTCCAGCCGGGCCAGCCGGCGCTGCTCGAAATCGGAGAACAATTTGGCAAAGAAGTCATTGCGGCCGGCGGTGAATTGAAACGCGCTGAACTTGCCCGCATCGTATTTGGTGACGAACTCGCCCGCAAAAAGCTCGAAAGCATTCTACACCCGCGCGTCCGCGAGGGTTGGTCGAGGCAAATTGAAGTTTGGAGGGCGGAGAATCATCGGCTGGCGCTGGTGGTCATTCCGTTGCTGTTCGAAACACAGGCGCAAACTGTTTTCGAAAAAGTCATTTGCGCCGCGTGTTCGCCTGCAGCCCAGCACGAACGCCTGCGCGGACGTGGTTGGGATCCCGAACAAATCCGGCGGCGAATCGCCGCCCAGATGCCAGTCGAACAAAAAATCGTCCGCTCCCATTTTGTCATCTGGACGGAAGGGCTGACCGCTGTTCATGAACAGCAGGTTTCGCGGGTTTGGGAACGTTTATAGGGTCCGGCCGGCCGGAAAAAGTTGCATTATCGCCCGCCTTGAACCATGTTCACGGCGGTGAAGCAAAGAAGGACAGCCTTCGCGAAAAACTTGGTTAAGATGAGTAGCAGTTCGTGTCATGACGTCGAACGGTCGGGCCGGCTGACCCGTTTTTCAATTCCGGCTGCCGGGCAAAAAGAAATGACCACTCTCGCAGATGAAGCGATGCCGCCATTCTAAATTATGCGTTTCCTTGTCGTGCTTTCAAAAATAATTTGTTAATTTAACTTCAATTTTATGATTCTCACGCCCGAAGAATTGCGCAGCCTCGTGGAGCTAACCCATCAGTCGCCGCATACATTGTTGGGAATGCATCCGCTGGGCGGGGAATCGGGGGTCGTTGTCCGCGCGTGTCTACCAAATGTAAAAAAGGTGGAGGTCCAACCGGTGCACGAAAAGACCAAACCCCAATTTGAACTCGCGCGGATTCCCCAGACCGACGTATTTGAAGGTACCACCAAAGGTGCGAGTCAGGTCTATGCCTACGATTTGGTCATTACCGATCATCAGAACAATATGCATCGTACGCGCGATGCGTTTTCTTTTTTGCCGACCCTGGGCGAGTCTGATTTGTATCTTTTTGGCAAGGGTGACGAACGGAAGATTTATGAAAAGCTCGGGGCGCAGCTCCGCGTGATTGACGGTGTGCCGGGCACCAGCTTTGCCGTCTGGGCGCCCAACGCGCAACGGGTCAGTGTGGTCGGAGATTTCAACCACTGGGACGGACGGTGCCATCCCATGCGCTTGCTCGGAGTCTCCGGGGTCTGGGAGATATTTGTCCCCGGGGTGGGGCAGGGGGCGCATTATAAATTTGAGATTCGCGACGCCCACGGCCGCATCAAATTGAACACTGATCCGTTCGGTTTTTTCTTCGAGGTGGCCCCGAAGCAGGCCGCGATCGTCTGGGACAGCCGGAAATTTGCCTGGAGCGACGGGGCCTGGTTGGAGAAACGCCGCCATCGCGATGCGCTGCGTTCGCCGATGAGCATCTATGAAGTCCACGTCGGTTCATGGCGCAAAAAATCCGCGAACGAATCATGGAGCTACCGCGAATTGGCCGAGCCGCTCGTGCTTTATGTCAAGCGCATGGGTTTTACTCACGTGGAATTCATGCCCGTGGCTGAACACGCGTTTTATCCATCGTGGGGTTATCAAGTGACCGGCTTCTTTGCGCCGACCAGCCGCTTCGGAACGCCGGACGAATTTCAATTTCTCGTGAACGCACTCCACGAAGCGGGCATAGGCGTCATCGTGGACTGGGTGCCCGCGCACTTTCCGCGGGACGAGTGGGCGCTCGCGAAATTTGACGGCACGGCGCTCTTCGAGCACGAAGACCCGCGGAAAGGCGCGCACCAGGATTGGGGCACCTTGATCTTCAATTTCGGTCGCAACGAAGTTTCCAATTTTCTCGTGGCGAACGCATTGTTCTGGTGCGCTCGTTTCCATATCGATGGATTGCGCGTGGATGCCGTTGCCTCAATGCTTTACCTCGATTACTCGCGGAAGGCGGGTGAATGGATCCCGAATCAATACGGCGGACGCGAAAACCTGGAGGCGATTGAGTTCCTGAGAAAATTCAACCACATCACCCACACGGAATTTCCCGGGGTGGTGACCATCGCTGAGGAATCCACCGCGTGGCCGCTGGTCACCCGCCCGCCGCACCTGGGCGGATTGGGGTTTTCTTTCAAATGGAACATGGGCTGGATGCACGACACGCTTGGCTATTTTCAACGCAATGCCGTCCATCGAAAATATCACCAGAACGACCTGACGTTTGCGATGCTGTATCATCACAACGAAAACTTCATTTTGCCCCTGTCGCACGACGAAGTTGTCCATGGCAAACGCTCATTGATCGGGCGGATGCCCGGAGACGACTGGCAGCAATTTGCCAACCTTCGCACACTGCTCGCCTATCAATGGCTTTTTCCCGGCAAAAAGCTTTTGTTCATGGGAGGTGAAATCGGCCAGCGCGCCGAATGGAATGAAAACGGGCAGCTGGATTGGTGGTTGCTCGACGCTGGGCCGTTTCACCATGGCCTGCAAAAATTCGTCGAGGATTTGAACCGGCTCTATGCGAAGTCGCCCGGCCTGTGGCAGGGGGATTATGACCATGCCGGATTCAACTGGATTGATTGCAACGACCGTGAAAACAGCGTCGTTTCCTTTTTGCGCCAGACGACCGACGGACAGAATCACACGGTGGTGATTCTCAACCTCACGCCTGTACCCAGACCTTTTTACCGGAGAAAGAGCACCCTCAATTCCAATTCGCCGCATGTTAAATCCGGGGGTTTGCAGGATCAAAAGGCGCTGTGAGCGCACTCCCAAGAATCAAAATGAAAGACGGACGACGCGTTCCTGGATCTGGTTATCCCAACGGTTGAAATAGCCGAACTGCCGGTAAAGTTCCTCCAGTCTGGTCAAAATTTCCCGGCGCGCGTGGTGGTTGGCGGAGGTCCATTTTTCATCCAGTACCCTTAATTCGTCCAGCAATCGTGCGCGCAGCTCGTTGAGCTTTCTTTGCAAGCCGTTCAAGGTCTCAATCCAATCCTGTCCGCGCTCAAAAAACTGCACTAACAACAAGGGGGAAGTGACTTTCTGTTTCTCAGCCAGAAAGCTGTCTGAATGGCGGCAAACGGTGGCAACTTCTGCGAACAAATCCGCCAGGATAGCAGGAATTTGCTCGATGTCTTTTGGTTTCGTTCCCAGTTCGAGTTCAAGCAGGTGCAGCAGGCGCGTTTTTGGATCTTTGAGGCAATGGTAAGCGGCGTTTAGTTCTGCGAACGCCTTTGTCGCCAGGGCTTTTTCCTTCTCGTCAGTAGTGCGAATTTTGTCGGGATGAAGTTTGCCGGAAAGATCGAGGAATTTTTGTTTGAGCAGATCCAGGTCGAGGCATGGGCGTCGTGGCTCACTCAGGAGTGCAAAATAGTCAGGCATTGATTACGCGCTGAAACTCTCGCCGCAGGAACAACTGGTCGCGGCATTGGGATTCTTGACTTTGAAACCGCCGTCGAGCGTGCTGATATAGTCGAGTTCGCTGCCGGTCACGTAAAGCGCGCTCTTGGGATCGACGACCACCCGGACGCCGCTGCTTTCGACGAGGATGTCACGGTTGGCAGGATTATCCTGCAAATCCATTTTATACTGCAGGCCCGAGCAACCACCACCGACAACCGCCACTCGCAAGACGCCGTTCGGGCGGCCCTGCCGGGTCAACAGCGAAGAGACCTTTTGTGCCGCATTTTCCGTGAGCTTGATGAGCCGCTCGTCGCCGGTGCGGAAACTCGGCGCGGTTACGGGTTTGGTGGCAAGATTGGCAATCATTTTCGACTGGCAACAAGGTAGCCGTGTTCGTGCCCTGCGTCAATGTGTTGGAACAGGTCGCGCGGATGGCGCGGCCGTGAGCATGGACGTTTCTTTGGCCAAGGGTGCCACCGGCCGACACCATCACTTTCAAATCCCTATTTATCTGTGTTCATCCCTGGTTTATGCTTTCGCCTGTGAAACTGATTTCCTGGAACGTCAACGGCCTGCGCGCCGTCTTGAAGAAAAATTTTCTAGAATTTCTTGATGCGGAAAAGCCCGACATCCTTTGTCTGCAGGAAACCAAGTGCACGCCTGACCAGGTGGAGCAACTTTGGCCGCGCCACTATGCGACCTACTGGAACAGCGCGCAGAAGAAGGGTTATTCCGGCACAGCGATCTTCACAAAGGAACGTCCGTTGAAAGTCGAGCCGCACATTGGCGTCACTGAGCACGACCAGGAAGGCCGCGTACTGACCGCCGAATTCAAGGATTTCTTCCTCGTAAACGCTTATGTGCCGAATTCCAAGCGTGAATTGGAGCGTCTGCCTTACCGCCAGCAATGGGACGTCGATTTTCTAAAGTATTTGAAGCGTCTGGAGAAGAAGAAACCGGTGATCTTTTGCGGTGATTTAAACGTGGCGCATACCGAGATCGATCTTGCCAACCCAAAGGCCAACGTTCGCAATCACGGTTTTACCATTGAGGAGCGCAGCGGCTTCACCGCGTTCGTGGAGGCTGGTTTTGTGGACACTTTCCGCGAATTTGAAAAAGGCGGGGGACACTACACCTGGTGGAGCCCGATGTCCGGCGCGCGCGCCCGGAATATCGGCTGGCGCATTGACTATTTCCTTATTTCAAAGTCGCTCCGCCCGCGCCTGAAGAAATCGTTTATCCTGCCCAAAATCCTCGGCAGCGACCATTGCCCGCTCGGAATCGAGATCAAATAATTCCTAAATCAGTTTAAATAAATCCATGGCCAATCACGGTTGGGAGAGAAACCACACAGACTAAATCGCCACCCACAACGCACCCGTCAACTTTGGAGGTTGCTGTCTTAGCTTTCTCTGGCGCCAGGGAGGCATGTTTTCGGTGCTTACACGCCTGCACGTTTACTGCACTGCCGCAGTTCTGCAATTTCGCGGTTAACCTGAAACATGGTTCCGACTACGAATAATTCTCCATCCCCGCGCACGAACAAACCGGATTGCGGTCGCCAAAGACGTTGTCCACGCGGGCGACGTGCGGCCAGAATTTGTAATCGTGCAGGCTCTTCGCTGGAAACGCCGCCTGTGCGCGTGAATAAGGGTGGTTCCAGTTGTCGCTGGCGATCTGGTCCGCCGTGTGCGGCGCATTCTTGAGCAGATTATTTTTGGTATCCGTGGCGCCGCTTTCAATCATCGTCATTTCCGCGTGGATGGAAATCATCGCGTCGCAGAAGCGGTCCAATTCATATTTCGATTCACTCTCGGTCGGCTCGACCATGAGCGTGCCGGCGACCGGCCAGCTTAACGTTGGTGCATGAAAACCATAATCCATCAATCGTTTCGCCACGTCCTCGGCGGTGGTCTGATGGAATGCGCGGAGGTCCAGGATGCATTCGTGGGCGACCAGCCCATTGCTGCGGTAGAGGGTTGGAAAATATTTTTCCAACCGGGCGGCGATGTAATTCGCGTTGAGGATCGCATATTGGGTTGCCTCGGTCAGTCCATCCGCGCCCATCATGGCGATGTACATCCAGGAGATCGGCAGAATTCCTGCGCTGCCCCATGGCGCAGCGGCGACAGGACCGATGTGCAATTTTGAATTTTCGTTTTCTCCGAGCCGGGCGGTGAAGACGGGATGGCTGGGAAGAAAGGGAACAAGATGTTTCGCCACACCAATCGGCCCGATTCCCGGTCCGCCGCCGCCGTGTGGAATGCAGAAGGTCTTGTGCAGGTTCAGGTGGCAGACGTCTGCGCCAATGAAGCCGGGCGAAGTCAAGCCGACTTGTGCGTTCATGTTGGCGCCATCCATATACACCTGGCCGCCTTGCGCGTGAATGATGTCGCAAATTTCACGGATGGTTTCCTCGAAGACGCCGTGCGTACTTGGATAAGTCACCATCAGACAGGACAAATCACTTTTGTGGGATTCAGCCTTGGTTCGCAAATCGGCGACATCAATATTGCCGTTCGCGTCGCAGGCGACGGCGACCACCTTCATTCCGGCCATGATCGCGCTCGCCGGATTGGTGCCGTGCGCGGAAGTGGGGATCAAACACACGTTTCGGTGCGCCTCGCCGCGCGACCCGTGATAGGCCCGGATCACGAGCAGGCCGGCATAT
The DNA here is from genome assembly GCA_050008355.1 of Verrucomicrobiota bacterium. Lineage (GTDB taxonomy): Bacteria > Verrucomicrobiota > Verrucomicrobiia > Limisphaerales > UBA11358 > UBA11358. The sequence goes on along the minus strand of JBEKMT010000008.1, from coordinate 55,183 downwards.
TCACCCTGGGAACCGGCATTCGGTTGCAATGAAATTCCCGCGAAACCGGTGATCTCTTCCAGCCAGTCTTCGAGGTTTTGAAACAGTATCTGATATCCGCGCGCCTGGCTGAGCGGTGCGAATGGATGTATCCTTGCGAATTCCGGCCACGAAACGGGAAACATTTCCGCCGCTGCGTTGAGCTTCATGGTGCAGGAACCGAGCGGAATCATTGATGCGGTGAGCGAGAGATCGCGCGATTCCAAGCGCTTGATGTAGCGAAGCATTTCGGTTTCGCTGTGATAGCGGTTGAAGACCGAATGCCGGAGAAAAGGGGAGCTGCGGACGAAATGATCACGGAAACCAACTGGCATTTCCTCGAAACTTTTTTCGAGAGCCAATGGTTCAGCCGGATTGCCGCTGAAACTGGAAATCAATTCGGAAAGTATGGCGCCCGTTGTTGTCTCGTCGAACGATACCAGGATGAGGTTTTGGCCGTGCGCTCGCAGGTTGATTCGTCGATCCGCAGCCTTTTGCATAATCGCGTCTCTTTGTTGGGTTGTCGGACATTCCACATTAACCGTGTCGAAGTACTCGGCGTAAGCGACGGTAAAACCCTTGGCGATGACCGCCGCTGCGAATTGTTTGGCGAGGACATGCACACGCTTGGCAATTTTCTTCAGCCCATGTGGGCCGTGATAAACGGCGTAAAGCGAAGCCATATTCGCCAGCAATGCCTGCGCGGTGCAGATGTTGCTCGTGGCCTTTTCGCGGCGGATATGTTGTTCGCGGGTGCCCAGGGCCAGGCGCAAAGCGGGTTTTCCGCGAGAATCCCGGGACACGCCAACGATGCGACCGGGCATATGGCGCTTGAATTCATCACGCGTCGCGAAAAAGGCGGCGTGCGGTCCGCCATAACCGAGCGGAACGCCGAATCGTTGCGCGCTGCCAATGGCAATGTCCGCGCCGAATTCACCAGGCGGTTTGATCAGGGTCAGCGCGAGCAAATCCGTGGCCACCGTGAAAATGACACCGGCGGCGTGAACCTTTTCGGCAAAGCTGGAATAGTCGCGAATGGCCCCGAACGTATCGGGATATTGCACGAGGGCGCCGAAGACTTTCTCATCGGGCACAAACGATTCATGATTGCCAACCACGACTTCGATTCCCAAAGCGTCGGCGCGACTGGAAACGACTTTGATGGTTTGTGGATGGCATGCTTCAGAAATGAAGAACACATTGCGGCCATCTTTGAGCCGGTGGGACATGGTCATGGCTTCGGCGGCGGCGGTGGCTTCATCCAGCAGCGAGGCATTGGCGATATCCAGCGCGGTCAAGTCGGTGACCATGGTCTGGAAGTTCAGCAACGATTCGAGCCGGCCTTGGGAGATTTCGGCTTGATACGGTGTGTATTGGGTGTACCAGCCGGGATTTTCCAGGACACTTCGCTGGATGACCGGTGGCGTGATAGTGTCGTAATAGCCCTGGCCGATGAACGAGCGGAACACCTGATTTTCAGAGGCAATGCGTTTCAGTTCGGCGAGTGCCTCAAACTCACTACGCGCGGCCGGCAGTTTCAATTGTTTTTGCGTGCGGATTTGCTTGGGCACGGCGGCGTCAATCAACTCGTTCAGATTCTTCCGGCCCAGGAGCGCGAGCATCTCTTGGGTTTCATCAGCGTTCGGGCCGATATGACGGCGGACAAAGTGGTCAGGATGGGACAAATAATTTTGTGTCAAAGACATTCGGCCAAAATAAAGGCTGCCGGCAAAAAATCCAGTTGGATTTGTCCCAAATAGAGAGAAGCGTGTTTTTTTTGTGGGCTACAACAGGTTTGGTTGGCAAGGAAAAAATGCCACAACTAATGGTATTTGAGGCCAATATTTCCTTAGATAAACGTTGTGAGAAATGACCGGTTTTTCTATTATTCTTCCCCATACTTTCCGCGCAAAAACCGGCTGCGGAGGAGGGCTGTTTTATGTCACAAGAATCTGATTTGGTTGAAGAAAAATCTGGCGCGATTTCCGAAAATTACGACGCCTCCAAGCTGTCGCAACTCAAGGGACTGGAAGCAGTTCGCAAAAAGCCGGGCATGTACATTGGCGGCACGGATGAGCGTGCGCTACACCATTGCGTGAGCGAAGTTCTGGACAATTCTGTGGACGAACACCTGGCCGGGCATTGCAACCGGATTGAAGTCACCATCCACGTGGACGGTTCGATCTCCATCCGTGATGATGGCCGCGGTATCCCGGTGGACATCAATAAGGACAGCGGCTTGCCCGGCGTGGAATTGGTGCTCACCACCTTGCATTCCGGCGGCAAATACGGCCAGGGCGGCTATAAGTTTTCCGGCGGCACTCACGGCGTCGGCGCGAAATGCGTCAACGCTGTCAGCGAATGGTTCGAGGTCGAGGTCTCGCGCAATGGCGAAATCTACCAGATGGAATTCGAGCGCGGCAAAACCGTGGAAAAACTCCACGTCATTGGCAAAGCCAAAAACACTGGCACCCTGATCACCTTCAAGCCGGATCCGGAAATTTTCCGGGAGACGGTGGAGTTCAAGACCAATATCATTACGCAGCGTTTGCGTGAGCTCGCGTTCTTGAATTCGGGGTTGGAAATTATTTTTGCCGACGAACGGGCCACAGCCACGGAACCGGAGAAATTTTATTACAAGAATGGCGTCGAGGAATTCGTAAAGCAGCTCAACAAGAACAAAGAACCCTTGCATCCCAAGCCGATTGCGTTCCGCAAGGAAACGAGGGAGAAGCTGGACGACAAGGAAATCGAGGTCCACATCGAAGTCGTGATGCAATATAACGACAGCTATAACGACCAGGTGCTTTGTTACACCAATACCATTCACAATCCTGACGGTGGCACGCATCTCTCCGGGTTCCGCAGTGCGGTCACGCGTGCGATCAATCAATACGCCAAGTCAAACGAACTCCTGAAGGAAAAGGATCCCCAGATCACCGGCGACGATGTCCGCGAAGGTTTAACGGCGGTCATTTCAGTGAAGCACAGCGATCCCAAGTTTGAATCGCAAACAAAGGTGAAATTACTTTCGCCTGAGGTGGAGCGCATCACTGGCTCCGTGACTTACGAAGGTTTAATGGCCTATTTTGATGACAACCCGCCGGTTGCGAAGCGGATTGTGGACAAGGGATTGACTGCTGCCCGCGCTCGCGAGGCCGCCCGCAAAGCGCGCGAAGCCGTGCGTAAATCTGCGCTCACCGGCGGCGGTTTGCCGGGAAAGCTGGCGGATTGTTCGGATCGCGATCCGGCAAACACCGAGCTTTACATTGTCGAGGGTGATTCTGCCGGTGGCTCTGCCAAGCAGGGCCGTGACCGGAAATTTCAAGCCATCCTGCCCATACGAGGCAAACTGATCAACGTTGAAAAAGCGCGGCTGGACAAAGTTCTCCAGAACAATGAAATCCGCACCATGATTACCGCGGTTGGCACGGGCATCGGTGATGGCGGTGGGGAAGGGGCGTTCAACATCGAGAAACTGCGGTATCATAAAATCATCATCATGACGGATGCCGACGTTGATGGATCGCACATCCGCACCTTGTTGCTGACATTTTTCTACCGTCAGATGCCGCAACTCGTAAAACAGGGCTTCGTTTATATCGCCCAGCCGCCGCTATATAGCGTCACCCGCAAGAAGAAGACTGATTACATAGATGACGATGCGCAGCTGAACCGGATTCTGTTGCAAAATGGTGTTGAGGAAGTGAAGCTGAAGAACCTGGCTGACGGACGCGAGTTTGCTCCGAAGCAATTGGAGGAAATTCTGTGGCTGCTCGAGTCGCTGGACAAACACGCAACCTACATCAAAAGGCTCGGCGGCGATTTTGCGAGCTACGTGGAAAGGCGCGCTGGGGACGGCACTTTGCCGCAATCCATGGTCAAGGTTCGTTCGGGCAACGACGAGGCGGTCCATTACTTCCTCAACGGCGAAGAACTCGAAAATTTCAAGCTCGCCAATAATGATCTTTTCGGTACGGATACGGAAATGGAACGCAGGAAAGACAGCCCCACCCGTCGTGCAAAAATTTCCGATTTGCACCTGGAAAGCAAGGCCATCACGGATTTGCTTGGCAAACTTTCCAAGAAAGGCCTGGCCGTTGATCACTACGCTGCCCAGGACAAGCCATTATTCGAACTCATTGAGGGCGAAGGCGAGCGCGCCAGCGTAACGGCGTTGTTTTCAATTCCGGAAATCCTTTCAGGAGTCAAGGCGGTGGGGAAAAAGGGCATCCAGATGTATCGCTTCAAAGGTCTCGGCGAAATGGACGCCAAGGAACTGTTTGAGACGACCATGAACCCAGTCCGGCGCAAATTGCTCCGCATTGAATTGACCGACGCCATTGAAGCCGAGGAAATGTTCGTGCGTCTGATGGGTGATGAAGTGGAGCCCCGCCGCCAGTTCATCGAGGACAATGCCCTCAACGTACGCAATCTTGACGTCTAACCAATTTTAATCTTCCGCCAACCCAACCATGTCAGACGAAACCGAGCCGACACCACCAACACCGCCAAATTCGCAACCGCAGCCTTCCGGCGGAGCATACTCACAGGGCGAAAAAATTTCCCGAATCAACGTCGCGGACGAAATCAAAAATTCGTTCCTCGATTATTCCATGTCGGTGATCATTTCGCGCGCATTGCCGGATGTGCGGGATGGCTTGAAACCATCGCAGCGGCGCATCCTGTATGCGATGCACGAATTGTCGCTGTTTCCCGGCCGCAAACATTACAAATGTGCCAAGATCTGCGGCGATACGAGCGGCAACTACCATCCGCACGGTGAAGCCGTCATTTACCCGACGCTCGTCCACATGGCCCAGCCGTGGGCGATGCGCGAGCGGTTGGTAGATGGCAAGGGTAATTTCGGCTCCATCGAAAACGATCCGCCGGCGGCCATGCGTTATACCGAGGCGCGCCTAACGCATCTCGGCGCGGCGCTCATGGCGGACATGGAGCGTGACACCGTTGACTTCGTCCCGAACTACGACGAGCGCATGACCGAACCGACGGTCTTCCCGGCGGCGTTTCCAAATTTGATCGTCAACGGCGGCACGGGCATCGCCGTCGGCATGGCGACTAACATGGCTCCGCACAATCTGGGTGAAGTCGTTGACGGCATCTGTGCCCAGATTGAGAGGCCCACCATCACCATTCCCGAATTGATGAAATTCATCAAGGGACCGGACTTTCCCACCGGCGGGATCATTTGCGGTGTCGAGGGTATCAAGAATTATTTCCTGACCGGAAAGGGCAGCGTGAAGTTGCGTGGTCGTGTCGGCGTCGAGGAGCTTAAAGGCAACCGCGAACAGGTGATCGTCACGGAAATTCCCTTCAACGTGAATCGCGCGGCGCTGGAAGAAAAAATCGCGGACCTGGTCAATGAAAAGATCATCACGGAAATATCCGCGATGCGCAACGAGTCGGACGAAAATACGCGGCTCGTAATGGAGCTCAAGCGCGAGGCAAATCCGAAGGTCGTCATCAACAATCTCTTTCAACACACCCAGCTGGAGGTGACGTTTAGCGTGAACGCGCTGGCGATTGATCATGGCAAGCCGAAAACGCTCAATCTCAAGGAGATGATCCAGTGCTATATTGAGCACCGCCGCGAAGTCATTTTGCGACGCACGCGTTTTGAACTGCGCAAGGCCGAGGAACGAGCCGAATTGTTGGAAGGGTATCTCATTGCCCTTGCCAACCTCGATGAGTTCATTCACATCATCCGTTCGAGCAAAAACCGGGAGGAGGCCCGCATCAAGCTGCTCGCGTTTGAATGGAGCCGGGTGCAGGTGGAATCATGGGGTCTGCTCATTCGCAGCGAAGCACGCGTCGAAAATGGACGTTATTCCCTGACCGAACGCCAGGTGGACGCGATTTTGGATTTGCGTCTGTATCAATTGACCGGCTTGGAAATTGACAAGGTTGAGTCCGAGTACAAGGCGCTGCTGGAGGTCATCAAGGACCTGCTCGACATCCTGGCGAAGGAAACGCGCGTCATGGAGATCATGAAAAATGAATTGCTGGCCATCAAGGAAAAGCATGCCACGCCGCGCAAAACGGAAATTGTTCCCGACGAGGGCGAAATTGCCATTGAAGATTTGATCACTAACGAAGGCGTCATCATCACGCTCACGCACGCCGGCCTTATCAAGCGGACTGCGGTCAGTTCGTATCGCGCCCAAAAACGTGGCGGCAAGGGGGTCATTGGCATGACCACGCGTGAAGGTGAAACGGAGGATGACAAGGACTTCGTCGAATATCTCTTTACGGCCAGTACGCACGATTACCTGATGTTTTTCACGAATTCGGGCCGCGTTTATGTTGAGCGCGTGCATGAAATTCCGGACATGGGCCGGGCGGCGAAAGGTCGCAGCATCGCCAACCTGTTGGAATTGAAGGCCGACGAAAAAGTCGCCGCCATGATCCGCATTTTATCAAAGACCGACGAGAACCGGGAAGATGTGACCTGGCAGCAGGCGGGCGAGTTGTTCTTTACGACCCGTCTGGGAACCGTCAAGAAAACGTCCCTGAACGAGTTTTCCAATGTCCGGAAGGGAGGCATCATTGCCATCAGCATTGAACCCAACGACACCTTGATCGACGTAAAACTGACAACCGGTACGGACGAGGTCGTCATCATCACCAAGGATGGCATGAGCATCCGCTTCAGTGAAGAAGATGTGCGCTCCATGGGTCGTCCGGCGGGCGGCGTCAAAGGAATCACTCTTGAGGCTAATGACGCGGTAGTGGCGGCTGCAATTCTGGTTCCCGATGCCACCCTGCTTGTCGCCGGAGAAAACGGCATCGGCAAGCGCACATCGTTTGACGAGTATCGCGTCCAATCGCGCGGCGGCAAGGGGATCATCACCATGAAGACCGGCGATAAAACCGGCGGCGTGGTTGGGGCATTGACCGTGCGCGACGCGGATGAAATCATGCTCATCACCGTGGGTGGACAGATGGTGCGCACGTCGGTAAAAGACATCCGCGAAGCCGGCCGCAATACGATGGGTGTAAAACTGGTCAATTTGGACGCGGGCGACAAACTTCAGGCGATCGCTCAAGTCGTTGGCGAGGAAACGGAGAATGTTGCCGGCTAAAATAATTTGAAACAAAAGGTGATTCGGGCTTGCTTTGAGTCCGTAATTTTTTTTTCATTCCCGACCTGTTATGACGTCGTTTGGCGTTTAACGGCTTTATAAGACTATGAAATTTACCAAATTTGCAGTCTGGTTCTTCGGGATTTTGGCGGTGTTTGTTTTAACTGCCCGGGCGCAAACCAACCTCCAGACAAACCTCGTTACGGTGACGAACGTCGTGACGATTACCGTCACGAACGTTGTGACGGTCACGAATGTGCTGGCGAAGGTCGAAGCCCCGGCGAAGGTAGTGGCTGCAGGTGCCACCACCAAGACTGCCCCGCCAGCCAAGTATCCCTGGGTGAGCACCTTGACTGCCGGGCTAACGCTGACGCGCGGAAACAGCGATTCCTTGCTAGCCACTGCCAAAATTATCACGGACAAGAAAACGCCAGTCAACGAATTCAACATGGGAGCGGATGTCACCTACGGTTCTGCCAACGGTGTGGCGAACAACGAGCTTTATCATGGTTTCGCACAATGGAACCACCTGTTTTCCGAGAAATGGTATTCGTACATCCGTGGTGAAGGTTTGCATGACGGCATTGCCCAGGTGAAATACCGCTTCGCTCTCACCTCCGGCTTGGGCTATTACCTCATCAAACAAACGAATACCACGCTGGCGGCTGAAATTGGTCCCGGTATCGTGGTTGAGCGCGTGGGCGAAACCGATAATACCTATGCTACCATGCGGCTCGCTGAACGTTTTGAGCACAAGTTTAACAAAAATTCCGCGCGGGTTTGGCAAAACGTCGAAATACTGCCCCAGGTCAACAAACTCAGCGATTATATTGTAAACTCCGAGATTGGCGCGGAATCCGCCTTGTACAAAAACGTGAGCTTGCAGGTGTATCTGGACGATAGTTACAACAGCCAACCGGCACCTAGTTTTCGGCGCAACGACGTTAAGCTCGTCAGCGGCGTCACTTACACGTTCTGAGTCCGGGAAAAGTCAATCGCCCGCTTCGGCTTCTTCGCGACCTTCGCGCGGCATGGTTCGTCCAAATGGTGCGTAACTTCACGGGGCCAATCGATCCATTTTCCAATTGCCATCCGCCAGGCGCACATAACTGAACCGATCGTGCAAACGGCTTGGCCGGCCCTGCCAGAATTCAATCCGTTCCGGTTTCAAGATGAAGCCGCCCCAATTGTCCGGCAAGGGGACTTCACCCGGGAATCTCTTCTCCAGTTCGCGCCACTTGGCTTGGAGAGAAGCACGGTCGGGAATGGCCTCGCTCTGGTTTGAGGCCCAGGCGCCAATCTGGCTGCCGCGGGGACGAGATTGTTCCAGCTCCGACCAGAAAAAAGTCAGCGCAGCATTGGGATTTTCCGTCATTTCAAGCCCTTTGCGGCTGTCGTAATTCGTGAAGAAGATGAAGCCGCGTTCGTCCATGCTTTTGAGAAGCACGGTGCGGGTTGACGGCTTCCCGTTTTTGTCCGCGGTGGCGAGGGTCATCGCGTTAACATCGGGCGGACGATGGTTGCAGATCGCACTCCAGAGTTTGTACAGGGCGATGCTGACCTTGCGCCAACGGCTTTGCGATTGTTCACCGGTGGCATCGCGAAACCACGATTCAAACTGGTCCAAGGGATTCGCGCTGAGGGTCGTGCGGTCAAGCTCGCCGCGTTGGTAATTTTCGCGGTAATCGGACAGGTTCATTTTACATGGCGCGGAATGCCGTCAAACCCAGCACCAGGACGAAAAGTGCGAACCCCAGCCGGATGGTACTACCGATTTTGACCCGCGCCTCGTTGGCGGTCGCCCAATTCAACAAGTCGCGCAAACGCCATGGCGCTACCGTGAAATAAATCCCCGCCAGAATGAGCACGTAAGCCCAGGCCTGAATCACCAGAACGAAACCGGATTCGTCGAGGTGCGGCCTGCCGGTGTCGACCATCAATTTGCCCAGCAACAAAAAGACGACGGCCAAGCCGCGCACGGCCAAAAAATCTTGTACGAAAATGCACGAAAGCACGCCGATTGCCGCGAAGCCGCCGAGCATGTAGGGTTTAAACGCGGAAAAATCTGCAATCGGTTCCGAGTCAACGTTCCAGACGAACCACGCCGTGCCGAGTAGCATCAGAATAACCCCGGCCGGCAAGCTGCGCGGGAACTTCCGGACCGAGGCTGTGAACTTTTGTGGATTGGCCAAGCCGTAAATCTGGGGCAGCCCCATGCCGAGGCCGAGTAAAATGGACAAAAGCGACAATTTCATTTTCAGGAATGATAACCACGAATGGACAACAATAACCACGAAAAATTCAAACCCACACAATCGTTGACGTATACGACGGCTGAAACTACGCTCGCCGGGCATGATCCCGCCACTATTATTCCCGTTCTCAATGAGGCTGAAAAGCCGATTCTCCAGGGTTCTGTGGTTCTGCCTGTTCGCCATGACTCTGGCAAGCGCAGCCAACGCGGGCGAACCGCAACAGCGAAGCGCGGACGAGGTGTTGGTGGTTTGCAACGAAAACAGTCCGGCGTCGAAGGCGATTGCTGCGGATTATGCCCGCAAGCGGCAGATCAGAAACATCGTTTCCATCCGGTGCCAGGATTCAGCCCTAAGCGCTGTAAATGAAACCATCACCCTGTCTGAGTACAGCCAAGCCGTGGAAGGGCCGATCCGGGCATATCTTGCGAGGCACACCAATATTGACTTCATTGTGTTGACCAAAGGCATTCCCATCCGTATCACCGGCGCGGCTATGGGAAGCTGTGATGAGCACAGCCAGGAGCCTCGAAATATTCGGGGGCATCCGTCTGTGGACAGTACTCTGGCTGCGTTTGACTATCCGAATCTGCCCGGCGTGCTGAAAATTGATATTACTGGCTCGGGAGCGATTGGCTGTGCCTATTCCAACCGTTACTGGAATGCCTGTGAACCATTTTCGCACGCAAAATTTGGCGGTTATCTGGTGACCCGTTTGGATGGGTACACGACAGCACAGGCGGAGGCGCTGACCACCCGGGCGTTGGCCGCGGAACAAGGCCTCCCCCCTGGCAAGGTTTTATTCGACGTGCAGCCGATCTTCGGATTGGGCGACAAGGCCAGGCAGCCAGCCCCCATCAGCGACACGACCATATTGAGCGAGTCGCCCTGGAGTGACTACAACGCGGACATGCAACACGCTCATGACGTTTTGCTCAAACGCGGCATACCCGATGAAATTGACTTGAGCGAGACCTTCATCGGTCAGCGCACCAATCTGCTGGGTTATTTTTCCTGGGGCAGCAATGACGCCCGATATTCCAGCGAGGCGTACCAGACACTCTTTTTTGCGCCCGGATCCCTGAGCGATACGGCGGTGTCAACCAGCGGCCGGACTTTCCTGCCTACCAGCGGCGGGCAATCATTGCTGGATGATTTGATCGCCCACGGTTTGACCTGTGGCAAAGGGTACACGGACGAGCCATTACTGCAGGCCATTGCCTCACCTACCATTGCGCTGGATCGCTATACTTCCGGTTACACGATGGCGGAAAGTTTTTACGCTGCCTCCCATTTTGTGGGATGGGAAGATGTGGTCATTGGGGATCCGCTTTGCTGTCCTTATTTCAAAGGCAAGAAATAACCGAAGACTGTTCGATCATTGGATTGTCTCCGGGCGCTTGAAGGTTGGACACTGGAAGCTGCAATGCCTCAAAAATCGCAAAGCAAGCGGCCTGCTCGAACCCGTCACTTCCCACTGACGACTTAAAGTTGAGGCAGCACGAAGTTAGTCCGCAGGAATTCAAGCCATTCTGGCAGCTCAGACGCGATGGTTTTGTAGCCGGTCACCTCAAAGCAACTGATTGCCATTTGTTGATAAAATTGCGGCGACGGCGCGGCGCGACGCTGATGACGGCGCGCCGCTTGCTCGTAAAATAAGCCGAGGCCAATTGTAATCCGGTTGGCGACGGCTGCCGGGGAGTCAAATCTCCAGTGTTCACCGTCAACGGATAACATGCGACACATCTGTCCAATTTGATTCAGTTGGGATAGAAAAGCCTGGTAGATTCTGAACGTGTCCGTTTCCTCAGCCCCAAAGGTGGATAGCTTGCAGAGGATCCAGCTAAACGAATTTTGCGGAACCAAACCGGCGTTATCCTCCGCCAAATGGCTTAATTGCTGGCGAATCAGGTTTCGCGAACCGGGGTCGTCCAGCAGTTGCTGCACGTGGGCTTGCTGTTTTGGCGGAACTAATGCTGATATGAGTTCATCCATACCTGCGGGAAAATTAGCAACTTCTCTGCCAACCGAATCCTCCATTCGCTAATTTCCGGTTTATATTCAACAGTCGAACCCATCGCCCGATTTGATTCTTGAGTTCACGATGCAATGCACGCTTGGAGCTTAAAACCCGGCATCCGGAAAAGGCAAACCTAAATCGAAAATAGTGGGCATGAATCATTTGGCAAGGCGGCTGTTCGGGTAAGACCCCATGTTACACCGTCTCTTCTTTGTTCATTTTGAGGCGATTTACAAATCAATTCAGCCGATGAAATCGCCGAACCCGTCTTGCAGTCATCATCTCCGGCCGTTGCTGTGTTGCCGCCCAGGATTCAACCGAACCAAATCCCTCTCGCTGCCAAACTGGCTGGTGCCGTCTTTCTCGCCGTCCTCATTCCTGTTTATGTGCACGTTTACGGTCCGGCCAATTTTTTATGGCTCTGCGATGCCGCTCTTATGTTTACCGTCGCGGGAATGTGGCTGGAGAGTTCCCTCCTCATCAGTAAGTCCGCTGTGGGTATTTTGTTGCCGCAGAGCCTTTGGCTCGCCGATTTTGGCAATCATTTGTCTGGGTTCCACTTTCTAAACCTTACCGGTTACATGTTCGACCGCCGGCTTTTGCTGTTCACGGGCGATCTGTCACTGTTTCACGGCTGGCTGCCACTGCTGCTCGTCTGACTACTGTTCCGACTGGGCTACGATAAAGGAGCATGGTTAGCTTGGACGGTTGTGGCCTCCGGGTTGGTTTTGACCTGTTATTTTTTACGCCGCCTGCCGGAGCCCACCTGGCTACCCCTGAACAGCCCATCAACATTAACTATCTGTACGGTTTTAACAACGGACAGCCGCAAACCTGGATTAACGAAATTCTTTATGTCATCCTGTGGCCAGGAGTCTTGTGGCTGGTCGCCTTTTTTTCCACTCATCTTGTCCTGTGCAGGATCTTTGTCCCGGCTCCAACAGTAGCCAACTCGAGGCTGACCATGCGACTGACTTGATCAAATCGGTTGAATTTGCAGGGGCTGGATCCAAGCGGGTTGGGCGGGGTAACAGACCACTCCTCGGAAGAAGTCGATGTTAGAGGTTGATCATGGAGCTCCTCCGGGCGCTTGTAGTTTGGCCGATCGAAGCTTAAAACCCATTAAGCCTCACATTGGATCTCAAACGGTCAACCCTTCAATGATTAATCCAGATTCACAATCGCCGGGTTGCCATAAAGTGTGAAGGAGCCGGTACGCTCAATTCTCAGGTCCATCAACTGGCCGAGATGACGTTCGCTGCCGTCGAACAGGACGATGCGATTGCAACGAGTACGGCCGGTATAACGGGCTGCATTTTTTTTGCTCGGACCTTCAACGAGGATTTGCACGTGGCGACCGATGAACGCGTCGTATTTGCGTGCAGCGATTTTGTTCACCAGATCCAACAAACGATGATTCCGTTCCTCGCGGACGTCCTGCGGGACCTGATCGGGCATATCTGCGGCGGGAGTGTCGCGTCGCTCTGAATATTTGAAGATATAGGCGTTGTCGAAAGCCACTTCGTGGCAGAGGGAGAGCGTTTCTTCAAAATCACTTTCGGTTTCGCCGGGAAAACCGACGATGATGTCGGTCGTGATGCCGATGTCTGGTTTCGCGCGGCGCAATTTTTGAACGATTCCCAGAAATTTTTCGCGTGTGTAGCCGCGATGCATCAATTTGAGTATGCGGTCACTGCCGCTTTGTAAAGGGATATGTGCGCTTTCGCACAGTTTAGGCAGCCGGGCATATGCCTCAGCCAGGTCATCACCGTAACCTTTGGGGTGGGGCGAAGTGAAGCGAATGCGCTCCAGCCCGTCAATCTCATGGACGGCGTCCAGTAGTTGCACAAACGCGGATTTGCCCTGGCTCGTGGCAATGTCACGTTTGCCGTAGCTGGTGACTATCTGGCCCAGCAGGGTGATTTCCCGCACGCCACCTGCCACCAGTTCGCGGCATTCGGCGACGATATCCGGAATGGTGCGGCTGCGCTCTTCTCCCCGGGTATAGGGCACGATGCAGAAGGTGCAGTATTGATTGCAGCCTTGCATGATGCTGACGAAAGCGGACACGGAGGTCTTGGCATTGCCGTTGACCAAATGCTCGCGAATGGTAGACTCGCTGTTTTTTTCCTCCTCGATATCCACGATCTTCGCGCGTTTGCCGGTGAGCAATTCATCGAGATATTCCGCGGCCCGATGGAATTTCTGGGTTCCCAGGACGAGGTCAACATCGGGAAGTTTATCGATCAGCTCCCGCCCGCGACTTTGCGCCATGCAGCCCATGAAACCGACAATTTGATTGCGCTTTTCGCTGCGGGCCGTGCCAATGACGTTGCGCATCTTATTAACGGCTTTCTGCTCCGCAAAATCCCGGACGCTGCAAGTGTTCAATAAAATGACATCAGCGTTCGATTCTGACTTGGCCAGCGAATAACCTTTGGACACGAGCTGGGCGGCGACCGCTTCGCTGTCGCGCTCGTTCATCTGGCAACCGTACGTTTTGATGAAAACACTGGGCATGATTTCAGAAAATCATGATATCCGGACACGGGCTGGTTGAAAAGTTGAATTGCAAGCTGGCACGCAAGACGCTTGCAGGAATGTGTGGAGTCTGTATTTTCAACCGACTCGAGACTGAATGGAAAACGACTCATTTAGCGGTTCGCAGAAAATTTTGCTGATCACCACCGATGAGCAGCTGGCGAGCAGTATTGTTGATATGCTGCATCCGGTGGGCATCGTCGTCGCGTCATCCACCGACGCGGGGCTGGTTCTGGCAGCGGGTGACAGCTTCCAGGCCGTACTCTTCGAAATCCCGCAGACCAATGCCGCGGCGCTTTTCCAGATCACGCTATTGACCACCAAGGCCGCCCGCCTGCCGGTGCTGGTCATCGGGCCGAACGAAGACGACAGTTTTCTGGCGGAGGCGATTTATAGCGGCGCGCAGGAATACCTGGGTCGCGAGCAGCTGAACGCGCGTCATCTGCACCGCGCCATTTTTTCGGCCACTGCGCGCCAGGAGGAGCGCATCGCACTGGTGGACGAAAAGGAGAAGTACTACGGCATTTTCGACCATCTGGTGGAAGGCATTTTTCGCTCGACAGTGGATGGGCATTATTTGCTGGCGAACGTGGCCTTGGCGCGGATCTATGGTTATGCCACGCCGGTGGAATTGATGGCAAACATCAAGGATATTGCCAGCAAACTTTACGTGGAGGCCGGGCGTCGCGAGGAATTTGTGCGGCTGATGCAGGAAAACGATACGTTGAGCGGTTTCGAGTCCCAGATCTTCCGCAAGGACGGAAGCGTCATCTGGATTTCCGAAAACTGCCGTGCGGTGCGTGATGAGGTTGGGAGCATCCTGTATTACGAAGGGACAGTGGAAGACATCACTCACGAGCGGCAGGTGGAGGAGGCTTTGAAGGGTTCCGAATCGCTTTATCACTCGCTCGTCGAGACCATGCCGCAAAACGTTTTTCGCAAGGACCTGCAGGGACGGTTTACGTTTGCGAACCGGCAGTATTGCTCACATTACAATTGCAAGCTGGAGGACATCCTCGGCAAGTCGGATTTCGATTTTTTCCCGAAAGAACTGGCCGAGCAATACCAGAAGGATGACCAGGCCGTGATGGAAACAGGGCAGAGCCGTGAAATCATTGAGCAGCATCATCCCTTCGGGCAGGACAAAACCACCGTCCAGGTGGTCAAGACGCCTCTGTACGATCACGCGGGAAAAATCATCGGCCTGCAAGGAATATTCTGGGACATCACGGAAAAAAAACGCGCCGAAGAACAGATCCGCCGCACCACGGCGGAACTGGCGCGCAGTCGCGAAGAGTTGCGCACCAAGAATGTGATGCTGGAGGAAAACCTGCGCATGGCGGGGGAGATCCAGGTGGCGATGCTGCCCCAGCAATATCCGACTTTTCCCCGCACGGCCGCGCCCGGAGAAAGTGCTTTTGAGTTCGTCCACCGCTACCAGCCGGCGGAAGGCGTGAGCGGCGATTTCTTCAACGTATCCGCCTTGTCCGATACGGAGGCCGGGGTCTTTATCTGCGATGTGACGGGTCACGGTATCCGGGCGGCATTGGTGACCGCAATGGTTCGTGCCTTAACCGAAGAATTGAAACCGTTCGCACGCGATCCGGGAGAATTTTTGCGCAAATTGAACTTCGATCTTTACAGCATCCTGAAAAACACCGGAACTCCGATGCTCACCACTGCATTTTACCTGGTCGCGGATTGTCGCACCGGGGCGGTGCGCTTTGCCAATGCCGGGCACCCCAAGCCGTTGATCATCCGCCGTTCGCAGGATCAGGTCGAACCGTTAGCCAATGCCTGTGGGCGGGGACAGCCTGCATTGGGTTTGTTTGAACAGCCGCCTTACGAAACCAGCACTGCCACGCTGTCACCCGGTGATTTCATGATGTTTTTCACCGATGGCCTCTACGAGGTACAGGGGCAAAATGAGGAATTGTATTCTCAACAACGCCTGGTGATGGACATGAAAGACCTGCTGCAAAAGCCGCCGGGAATCCTGTTTGACGAACTGATCCAATGCGTCCGCACTTTCGCTGTCAATGGACAGTTCGACGACGACGTCTGCCTGGTCGGCATGGATTATATCGGCATGAAACCTTCTAAGTCTTGAGGGCTTTCTCCCGGAAGCAACTCCCTATTGGCGGTCTTTCTCTGAAGCATGCCCAACCGCCTCCATTGTAAAACCAGCCCCAAACCGCGGATTGGACCTGCAAATGACCTTCAACCGCTTCGCCGTTTCGCCGCCGTTTCATTTTGACGCTTCGTCATTCCTCGCGTATCGTGCATGCTCAATTTTAACCGGTCTCGGAGAGACCAGTCTAAATTTTAAGAATGCTTGGAAACATATTCAAATCGCTTTTCGGCTCGAAAAACGACCGCGACGTGAAGAAAATCCGTCCGGTGGTTGCGAAGATCAATGAGATCGAAGCCGGCCTGCAATCGTCGTCTGCCGACGACCTGCGCGCCAGGACGACGGCATGGAAAGCCGAGTTTTCTCAAATTACCGACGACGAGGAACTGGCCCGGCGGTTGAACGAAATCTTGCCGGAGGCGTTCGCCGCGGTCAAAAACGCCTGCCGCAAAATGTGCGGTCAGGACATCACCGTTCGCGGCCAGCCGCTGCGCTGGGAGATGGTGCCGTTCGATGTGCAGCTGATCGGCGGTTATTCGCTCCATACCGGCCACATTGCGGAGATGGCCACGGGCGAAGGCAAAACGCTGGTCGGGACCCTGCCGGTATATCTCAATGCCCTGTCCGGTCGCGGCGTTCATGTCGTGACGGTGAACGATTATCTGGCGTCGCGCGACAGCGAATGGATGGGGGCGCTCTACCGGTTCCTGGGACTGACAGTCGGTTGTATCCTCAACAGCCAGGATCCGCGCACGCGCCGAGAACAATACGCTTGCGACATCACTTACGGCACAAACGCCGAATTTGGGTTCGATTATTTGCGCGACAATGGGATGGCGAAACGCAAGGAAGAACAGGTCCAGCGCGGACACTATTTCGCGATCGTGGACGAAGTGGACTCCATCCTGATTGATGAAGCGCGCGTGCCGCTTATCATCAGCGGTCCGTCCATACGCACTTTCGACGAGCAATACGCGCAATGGAAGCCGACCGTTGAATCGCTCGTGCGGGCGCAGCAACAGCTTTGTGATCGTTTCCTCAAGGAAGCAGGGGAGCTGATCAAGAAACTGCATCCGGCGGACGGTTCAGTCGTTCAACATGCGGGGCAGCTGGAAAGTGAGATCGGCATCCTGCTGTTCCGGGTCAAGACCGGCCAGCCGAAGTCAGAGGGTTTGATGAAGATCCTGGAAAACCCGGAGTATGCCGGCATGATGAACCGGGCGGAGCTCGAATTGCACCGGGACCAGAAGAAGATCGACCTTTACCGTGAAAAGGAAGAATTGCTGTTTGCGATTGATGAAAAAGGCCACGAAGCCGACATGACCGAAAAAGGGCGCAATTTCATCAGCCCGCAAGACCCGGACGCGTTTGTGCTGCCGGATTTAACAACGCAATTACATGACGTGGATTCCGGCGCGGAAACCGATGCGCGCAAGCGCATGGAAGCGAAGGCGAAGCTGCAGGCTGATTTTGAAGCCAAGGCGCAGAAGATTCACGCGATTTCGCAGCTGCTCAAGGCTTACAGTCTTTACCAGTTGGACGTGGAATATGTGGTGCAGGAAAACAAGGTCATTATTGTTGACCAGCACACGGGTCGCTTGATGGCCGGCCGCCGCTGGAGCGATGGCTTGCACCAGGCGGTCGAGGCGAAGGAAGGCGTCACGATTGAGCGCGAAACCCAGACTCTCGCCACCATCACCATTCAAAATTATTTCCGCCTTTATAAGAAGCTGTCCGGCATGACCGGCACGGCGGAAACCGAGGCGGCAGAGTTTTTCGACATTTACAAACTCGGCGTGATGACGATCCCAACCAACCGTCCGAACATCCGCAAAGACGGGCACGATTCGGTTTATAAGACGCGCCGCGAAAAATTCAACGCTGTCGTCAAGGAAATCAAGGAACTGCACGGGCAGGGACGGCCCGTGCTGGTCGGAACGGTTTCCGTGGAAACAAGCGAAATGTTATCGCGGATGCTGAAAAAGGAAGGGCTGATTCATTCCGTCCTCAACGCGAAGTATCACCAACAGGAAGCGGAAATCGTTGCCCGCGCCGGCCAACGCGGGGCGATCACCATCGCCACGAACATGGCGGGCCGCGGTACGGACATCAAACTTGGTCCGGGTGTGCGTTGGGATGTGGAGTCCAAACCTCATCCCGAAGGCAAGGGACACCTTTACAAGCTGACGGAAACCTCCACCGGGGAGGTTCGGGAGGTGGATTCGAATACCCCGGTTGCCGGAGTGTTCAATCTCACGCCGCAGACGAAGGTTGTCGGCGGTCTTCATGTTCTCGGGACTGAACGACACGAGTCGCGCCGGATTGACCGCCAGTTGCGCGGCCGTTGCTCGCGCCAGGGCGATCCCGGCAGCTCGCACTTTTTTATCTCATTGGAAGATGATCTGATGCGGTTGTTCGGCTCGGATCGCATTGTGAAATTGATGGAACGAATGGGGTTGGAGGAAGGCGAGGAATTGAAGCACGGACTGCTGAACCGTTCGATCCAGCAGGCACAAAAGCGCGTGGAAGGTCATAACTTCCAGCAGCGCAAACGCACGCTCGAATATGACGACGTGATGAACAAACAACGCGAAGTCATTTATGGTTTCCGCAACGAGATCATCAATTCTGACGACGTGCGCGACCGCCTGATGGACATCATCGAGGAGGTCGTGGTGTTGAAAGTTGAGCAGTTCACCTCCGCTGACACCGATGTAACCGAATGGAAAATCCGGCAGCTGTCGGACTGGGCGAACCTGAATTTTCCGCTGGGAATGCCCGAGGGCGAAATTTTGAAAGCCGCCGAAGCCGGCCGGGAAAAACCCGTGAGCGGTTCGCTGTACGACGGTTTGAACGAGGCGCAATTCGCGGTTTGCAATTTCATCGGTGACAGTATCCGCAAGGCTTATGAGCTAAAGATCTCTTTCGAAGAGCCGGAAAAACTGACGACGGTTGAGCGTTACACGATCTTGAGTGCGATCGACAAATTGTGGCAGGAGCACTTGTATGAAATGGACAGTCTCCGCCAGAGCATCGGCCTGCGCGCTCACGGTCAGCGTGATCCACTGCTGGAGTACAAGGCGGAGGCGTTCAAGATTTTTGATGACCTCATGGTCAATGTGAAGACGGAAATCTGCCATAATGTTTTCCGTAGCGCCTCGTCCATGAAAGCGTTCGAGGATTTTTTGCGCAACGTCCCGCAAACCACCCGGCATGAACCTTCCCCCAGCGCCTTTGAGCAGCAGAAAAAGTCTGCTGACCCACACCAGAGTGATGTGGTCAGCCAGGCCGCGGACGACGTCACCAAGGAAAAGCCGAAGCCGAAGCGCACCGGCCCGAAAGTCGGTCGCAATGATCCCTGTCCCTGTGGTAGCGGCAAAAAATACAAGCAATGCTGCGGCAAATAATGTTCAGCCGCTCATCGCACCGTGAATCATAAATCAGACTGAACCATGTTTCGCATTGGCATTGACCTGGGGGGCACGAAAATCGAGGGCGTGGTTCTCGATCCGGATGGACGCGAAATGTTTCGCAAACGCATTGCCACGGAACGTGAGCAGGGCTACCAGCACATCCTCACCCGGTTGAAATTATTGCACGACGAACTTTTGGCCAGTGTTGCCGGCCAACCAGCGACGTTCGGCATCGGCACCCCTGGTGCCATTTCCCCGCGCACCGGTTTGCTGAAAAATTCCAACACCGTTTGCATGAACGGACAGCCGGTGAAGGCGGACTTGGAAAGAATGCTGGGCCGAAAAATCGAACTCCAGAACGACGCGAATTGTTTTGCGATGGCCGAGGCCTTGATGGGCGCTGGCAAAGGGAGGAATCTGGTCTTCGGGGTCATCATCGGCACCGGTTGCGGCGGCGGCATTGTTCACAAGGGCGTGGTTCTCACCGGGCCGCAGGCCATCGCGGGCGAGTGGGGGCACATGAGCATTGATCCCAACGGCCCGCTGTGCTTCTGTGGAAATCGCGGTTGCGTTGAGACCCTCATCAGCGGCGCTGGGTTGGAGCGACGTTACGAGGCCAAGTTCGGCGTCAAAAAGGCCCTGAAACAGATTGAAAAAGAATTCTTCGCCGGCGAACCGCAGGCAGTGGAGTTCATGCAGGTTTTCTTCCGCAATTTCGGCCGTGCCCTCGCCAACCTGATCGACATCCTGGACCCGGACATGGTGGTCCTCGGCGGCGGCGTTTCCAATTTCCAGGCCATTTACACCGAAGGCATCGAACAGGTGCGCCAGTTTGTTTTCACCGACGGAATGGAGACGCCGATTGTCAAAAATCAGCTCGGCGATTCCGCCGGTGTCTTGGGCGCAGCCCTGGTGGGGGTTTAGTTTCGGCAAATATCCTCCTCCTCCTCACCCGATTGACCCGCCGCATCGAATCCGGCGTAGGTGGCGGACTCGCCATAAACTTCGTTCCGTACACTGTATGAAAACTGGAATTCCAATTTCACAGGACAAGGCAGCATCGGGAGCCACAATTGAGTTCCATCGGCCCAACATCTCCGGTGGCAGGCATGCCCGATGGCGGTCGGTTCGATCTCCACAAAAACCGCTTTTCATTGGCTTTTTTGAGCTCAAATGCTTGTTAACTCCAAACGACTAAACTTTTTCCTCGGCGATTGATCAGTCATTCAATTGAACCACTCCGGCTAAGATCCGCGGAAAATTGCGTAGCAAACCCTTGCCCTCGGCATACGATTTGCTAAATTGCAAACGATTTGCGATACAAAAATGTCATAAATCGTCAATGGCGGCAGCGGTTGCACGCGGCCACGGCCGGGTTATCGCTGGCTCTTTGGCTGGTGATGACCGTGGCGGAAACCTGTCCTTCCCTGCACGCCTGGCTACACGGCGGTTCGATTCCCGACAATGACGATTGCGCCGTTGTTGCTGTCGCCCACGCCAAGGTTCAAGTCGTCACGAGCGACGCCCCGGTCGTGATACCGGTGTTGGGGGTCGAAATTGTCCCCCGCGTCGGCGTTTTTGTTTCTCACCTCGCCACCACATTTCTCCCGGATGGCCGCGGCCCGCCCGCCCTCTTCGTAGTTTCCTGATTCGTTGGTTTCGGGCGAATTGCTGCGCCCGGAATTTTTTCCTTAAACCAGTCTTTGCAGTGCGTCGGAAGACGCCCGGGCAAGGCGCGAACATTGATAAATTCGCGGTAGTCGTATTGAAAAATTTAACCATATAAAAATCATGAAAAACTTTGAAGAGCAGAAAATACGGAATTGTAGGAGATATTGGTCGGTTATTTCTTGGGTGGCGTTGTCTTGTGGCGGGACGGCGCTGGGACAGTCGTTTATCGGGACGGGGACCGGCCCCGCCGTCAACACTTCGACTAACGTGGTCAGCTCCGGTAGCACCACGAACGTGACAAATCTGGGTACTGTCACCGTGATCGGCAAATTGGATAAGGCGCGCAGCAACATCCTGCCCGACCTCGGTGCCACGGCCTACACGCACACGGCTGGGCAGATTGAAATGCAGTCACAAGGCGCGGATGCGCCTTTCAACGAAGTCATCTTGCGCTCGCCTGGCGTGGCGCAGGATTCCGCGCCGAATGGCGATTTGCACGTCCGCGGCGAACACGCCAATTTGCAATACCGCATTGATGACGTTCTCCTCCCGGAAGGGATCAGCGGGTTCGGTTTGGAACTGAGCCCGCGATTCGTCCAGTCCATGCAACTGGTCACCGGCTCGCTGCCCGCCCAATACGGTTTTCGCACGGCAGGCATCGTGGACATCCAGACCAAAAGCGGTGCATTTGAAAACGGTGGCACGGTGGAAATGTACGGCGGGAGTCACGATACGATCTCTCCGAGTTACGAGTACGGTACCACGCAGGGCAAATGGAGTTTTTATACGGACGGCAACTACGAGCACAATGATCTTGGCATTGAGAATACGACGTCCAGTCCTAATGCAATCCACGACAACACCGATCAATACAAAGCCTTCGTTTACGGCTCGTACATTATCGACGACACGAGCCGGGTTAGCATCATCGGCAGCGCGTCCTACGCGGATTATCAAGTTCCGATCGATCCCAACCAGCCGGTTACGCCTCAAGGCGACGGTGTGACTCCCTGGGTGCCGGGGACGTATTCCCCAACCGACTTGAATGACAATCAGAACGAGCAAAATTATTACGGTGTCATCGCGTACCAGAAATCGGCGGGTGATTTTAACCTTCAGGTCTCTGGATTCGGGAGGGATAGCAGCGCCCATTATGTGCCCGGCAACCCAAACGCCACTCTTGATTTCAACGGCGGTGTGGCAACGGATGAGAAACGCACTCTTTACTCCGGTGGCGTGGAGGCCGACGCCAGCTACGACATCGGCGACACACACACAGTGCGCGGCGGTTTTTTGGGGATGAACGAATACGTCGTCGCTGACACCGCCACCACCGTGTTTCCTGTGGATGCCGGCGACCTTATAGATGGTCCGGAACAAACCATCTCCCAACATAACACGCCCCACGCGACGTTTGCGGGCTTCTATTTGCAGGACGAATGGAAGATGTTTTCAAAATTCACCATCAACTACGGCGCACGGTTTGATGACTATTCTTCTTCCACCGATAACGAGAACCAGATCAGCCCGCGGATCAACGCAATTTACCAGCCGACGGACTCGACCACACTCCATATTGGTTATTCGCGTTATTTCACACCGCCGCCGCTCGAGACTGTGCCGGCCGGAGACATCCTGGCGTTCAACAACACTTCGGGGCAATCCGGCGTGACCACGGCGGACCCGGTCAAATGCGAACGCGCCAATTATTATGACGCCGGCATTACTCAAAAGATCACGCCTAAATTGCAGGTCGGCCTCGACGGTTATTACAAGACCGCTCAGCAGCAACTCGATGACGGCTTGTTTGGGCAATCACTCATTTTGTCATCCTTCAACTATTCTCAGGGACGGATTTATGGCGCGGAATTTACAGCAAGTTACACCGACGGAGGTTTCTCTTCGTACGCCAACCTCGCCGTGTCGAAGGCGCAAGGCAAGGGCGCTTCCTCGGCGCAATTCCTCTGGCCAAACGCGGCCGTGGAGAACTACGTCAACAATAACTGGATCTATCTCGACCACGATCAATGGATCAGCGGCTCTTTTGGCGTATCTTACTCTTGGAAGGAGTCTGATCGCACCGGCACCAGTGTTTACCTGGATGCAATCTACGGCAGTGGATTACGACAGGACGGCGGGCCCATTCCCGGCGATCCCAATGGTGACCCCATCCCGAACGGCGCGTCGGTGCCGAATTACTATACGCTCAACATCGGCGCAGAGCAGTCCTTTAAAATATACAAGAACCAAACCTTGAAGGCTCGTCTCGATATCGTCAACTTGACCGATAACAGTTATGAACTTCGCAGCGGCACCGGCGTGGGCGTCAACGCGGCGGAATGGGGTGCGAGGATCGGGTTCTTCGGATCGTTGAGTTACACATTCTGAAATTGATGAACCACCAGGATGCAAACCACATGAATCCAGTTTACGAGTTGAAGGACGATCTGGCGCGGTTGTGCCTGCCCGCAGCCAACCGCGATCCTGATCGCAAACTCGCCTGGGTAAATTCGGTTTGCATCCTGTTTTTGCTGGTCGGCATCACCGGTGCGCGGCTCGGCCTGATCAACATCAAGCCCGTTCCGCCGTTGCCGCAAATCGTTCCCGTGATCGTCGAGCCGACGGTGTTGACCACGCAGCAGGCCGTGGAACACAAACCGGTTGAGGAGCAAAGGCCCGATGCGCGGCCCGTGGCTGTTGTGCTGCCGCAGACTCCAAACATTAATTTCTCGGTCCCGACCGTTGGCTCGCTCGTCGTACCGGCGAACCTGGCGGCTGCCCCGCCGCTCGAGCCCATGCGGCCCCTGGCACAAATTCATACCGTGGGCAGCACTGGCGGGGGCGGCGACCGCCCGCAACCTGTCTATCCCAGGATCGCGCAGGAAGAGGCCGAACAGGGCACAGTGACCCTAAGCATCACCGGCGATGCGGCCGGTAACGTGATCGCTGTGGATGTCAAGCAATCCTCCGGTTACCCGGTGCTCGATCGGGGCGCCGTCGATTTTGTCAAAGGTCACTGGCGGCTACCCACCGGCACTGGCACCCAATTTTTTGAAACCAGAATAACATATCAATTGCAACTGAACTGAAGGTATTGAAACGAACCGGAATCCATCATTATGCTCGCTAATATTGTCTTCCAATTCTTCCTCAAAGGTGGCCCGATCATGTGGCCGATCCTCATCAGCGCGCTCGTCGCCGTGGCCGTCGTGGGCGAACGCGCCTTCTGGTGGTGGCGCGAAAGCCGCCGCCGCGATCCTCAAAAAATGGAGCAGGTGCTGGCCGCGCTGGAAAATGCCGACATCGCCGCCGCCACGAAAATTGCGGAGGGCTCGGAAGACCCCGTCATCCGTATGATTTATCGCGGCTTGAACCACGTTCGCACCTCGTTGCAGGGCGCCTTGCAGCTCGCGGCCGGCATGGAGCTCAAACGCGCCGGTCGTTTCCTTACGGTCATGGACACTCTGGTCACCCTGGCGCCGCTGCTCGGTCTGCTCGGCACGGTGACCGGCCTGATGCGCGCGTTTCTGCATATCGGCAGCGAGGAATTGTCGGTTTCCGCGGTCACCGGCGGCATCGGCGAGGCGTTGATTGCCACGGCTTGCGGCCTGGGCATTGCCATTTTTGCCCTCATCCCGTTCAACTTCTTTTCCGCCAAACTCACGCAACTGCAGTTCGATCTGGAAACCGCCGCGACCAATGTGGAGGTGATGGTCGGTGCCCACCGGCCCCCGCCCGAAAATAAGATTTCATGAAGCTGTCCTCGCCCATCCGGCCGCGCAAATCACGGATCGTCATCATTCCGCTGATTGACATCATGTTCTTTCTGCTCGCCTCCTTCATGATGATCAGTTTGCAGATGAGCCGCACGGCAAATATTCGCGTGGACCTGCCGTCAGCCTCACAGGCCCAGCGAGATTACAAACCGGACATGATCAACATCGCCGTGGATAAATCCGGCTCCATTTGGCTCGCGAAGCAACAGATCTCCTTCGCCGAACTCGGGCTCGTTCTGAGCAACCGTTTTCGCGCCGACACCAACCTGCCGGTGTATATCAGCGGCGATAAAAACACCTTGCACGGCGACATGGTCAACGTCTACCAGGCAGTCCGCGCCGCCGGCGTGCAGAAAGTGGCCTTCATGACCGGCGCCGGCCAGACCCCGGACTCACCATGAAAATCCGCATGCCCATGGAGGTCCGGAAGACACGGTTGGAAATCATCCCGCTGATTGACATCATGTTTTTCCTGCTCGCCTCGTTCATGATGATCAGTCTTCAATTGCAAATCGTTCGCACTGTCAAAGCCAACCTTCCCACCGCTACCCAGGCCGCCTCCAGTCAGAAACCGGATATGGTGAATCTGTTTGTGGACCGCAACGGTCAGGTTTCCGTGGACAAAAAGCCGCTCTCCTTTTCCGATTTGAATACCCTGTTGACCAATCGTTTCAGCCTCAACACGAATCTGCCCGTGTACCTCACCGGCGCGAAGGATGCCACCCACGGCGAGGTGATTTCCGTCCTCGATTTTGTCAAACGCGCCGGCATCCAGCGCATTGCCATCGCCGTGAAGGCCGCCCCCGACCAACCATGAATTGAATTTGCATGAAACATTTCCAACAAAACCTGCTGGTCATTCTCGCGCTGGGGCTGTGCGCCCTGTGCGCCTATCAATGGTATCAGCAAACCCTCCAGCGCAACGCCATCGAGACGCTGGACCAGACAGTCTTTCAAAAGAATTCTGACATCCAGAACTTTACCAATTCCATCGCGACCTTGAACCAGCAGGTGGAACAATTGGACGTCAGCCTCACCGAAATCAAGGCCGAGGCCGAAGCCAATGAGCAACTTGCCCTCTCACAAAAGGCACAGCTTACCAAATGGCAGATCATCGGCGGAGATTTGACCAATCAAATCACCGGGTATCAGCAGTCTGTTGACACCCTGGAAACTCGGTTAAAGGATGCCTATGACGGCATCCAGAAACAAAATAGCGCCATTACTAATCTAGTCGGCCAACGCGACGAATTTGTGAAGAAGTACAACGACGAGGTCCAGGAACGGAATGACGTCGTCGCCAAATATAACGATCTCGCCAAACAGGTGGAGAAGCTCCAATCTGGTGGCGGCGCCAATGACAATAAATAGAGCGGCGGTGTTTTGTTGCGTCCCGCCGTGCGCCGCAAATCGTCCTGACATTATATGACCGACCCCGCCATCTCTTCCGTTGCCCTGCTGGCGATCTACTGCATGCTGGTTGTGCTGGCGTCGTTGGCGGGCGGCTGGTTCCTGTTGATCATCCGTCCCACGCATTCGCGGCTGCAAATCGCCATCAGTTTTGTCGCCGGTCTCATGCTCGGCATCGCCACCTTGCATTTTTTGCCTGATGCGGATGATCAGTTGCACTCCATCGACCGCGTCGTAGCCTGGATGCTTGGCGGTTTCCTGGCCATGTTCTTTTTGCAGCGCTTTTTCCACTTCCATCATCACGATTCACCTGAGGGCGACCCCGAGGATTGTTGCCATGGCCATGAGGAGGAGCTCGATGCCATGGTGGAGTATGAGCAGGAGCAGGAGCATGGGCATGACCATGGGCACGCGCACGAACACGAACATGGAAGCGGACACAGCCACGAGCATGGGCACGAACACCACGCGCATACGCTCGCGGCCAAATCCGCACAGCACCTCTCCTGGGTAGGCACCGCCCTCGGATTGACGCTGCATTCCCTGATGGATGGCCTGGCGCTTGCCGCGTCGGTTGAGGCTGGAGCACACGGACATGCCAAACTCGCCGGGCTGGGCGTCGCTCTCGTGGTGATTCTTCATAAACCTTTTGACGCCATGGCCGTCTCAGCCATGATGACTGTCGGCGGGAGTTCACGGTCTTTGCGGCATGTACTGAACGGGTTGTTTGCGCTGGTCAGCCCCGTTGGGGCAGTGCTGTTTTATTTCGGTGCCAGTCATTTTGCCGGTTCTAACGCGGCCTTCCTCGGCTGCGCCCTGGCATTCTGCGCGGGAACCTTCCTGTGCATCGCCAGCAGCGATCTCCTGCCGGAATTGCAATTCCATTCGCACGACCGCTTCAAATTGTCCATTGCCTTGATCGCTGGACTATCAGTGGCGGTACTCATCAAGCATTTTGAGGCAGAAAGCAACACCCCACCGGCCGCGGCCGTGTCTTCGATCCAACCAGCCAATCCCACAGCCTGTTTACCAGGAGCGAAGGCAGCCTGTGGGCCATGGACTTGAACCGCTTTGGTCAGTTGGGCGACGGCGGCACCAACTTCGCCAGCATCGTACCCGAACTGATTCTGCCCGGCTCAGCCCTGGCGGACGGCTACAATACAATTGCCGACCAGCCTTTGAGCAGAGGCGCGGCGCGTTTGCCCTTTCTCGGCCTTGCCGGAACAAATTACCCACTGGATCGCACGTTCAAGCTATCACCGGCCAACTGGCTGCCGCAGGTGACCAATCTTGCCAGCGCTGGCGGCGTGTTGGTGCTTAAGAACACACCCAAAATGGAGACCAATAATTTCTGGCGCATTTGCTCCGTGCCATAGCGAACAAGACCAGTGCGAGCGGTACTGCCCGGCCGGTCAATCCGCGAATGACGCGGCCCAACGGCCGGTCTTCAACGAAGACTTCAACCATTTCTTAAATACCGGAATGTTAATCCAAAAGTTCGAGAGCGGTGCATTGCAATAGGTAATTCGCCGAGGCTTTCCTCCTTCGCCAAGGCCGCTGGGGAGTATGTGCCTGACAGGCCAAGTCTGAGTTCGGTGGATTCGAAGAATTTATACATACTTTTAGTCTGGCGAATACGCATGTAAGATTGGATGAGCGAATCTCAATCAGACATGTCATCAGACCAAAACCGCGAGGAAGTGCTGTTTGCAATGTTGCTGGAAAAGCCGGTGGACCAACGCCCGGCGTTTTTGGATGTCATTTGTGCCACCGACCCCCTCTTGCGCCGGCGGCTCGATAACCTGCTCGCCGCTCACGACGAACCCGACGAATCGCCCCCTGCTCCTGCGGGCAAGGCGACCGTCAAGCTCAGTCTGCCGAACATCCCTGACGAAGCTGTGGGCCAGACACTCGGTCGCTACAAATTGATGGAGCGCATTGGCGAAGGTGGCTGCGGCGTGGTCTATGTTGCTGAACAGACTCAACCGGTGCGGCGTCGCGTCGCGCTTAAGGTCATCAAGCTGGGGATGGATACCAAGCAGGTCGTTGCCCGGTTCGAGGCCGAGCGTCAGGCGCTGGCCATGATGGATCATCCCAATATCGCCAAGGTTCTGGATGCAGGCTCCACCGAGACGGGCCGGCCTTATTTCGTAATGGAACTGGTGCGTGGCATTCGCATCACCGATTACTGCGACCAGAACCAGCTTTCCACCAGGGAACGGCTCGATCTGTTCATCAAGATTTGCCAGGCCATCCAGCACGCGCACCAGAAAGGCATCATCCATCGCGACATCAAACCATCCAACATCCTAGTCACGCTGCACGATGGCGTGCCGGTGCCGAAAGTGATTGATTTCGGCATTGCCAAGGCGACAGAAGGGCGGCTGACGGACGCGACGGTCTATACCCAATTGCATCAGTTCATCGGCACTCCGGCCTATATGTCGCCGGAGCAGGCGGAAATGAGCGGCCTGGATATTGACACCCGCGGTGATATTTATTCGCTCGGCGTGCTGCTTTACGAATTACTGGCCGGCAGCACACCGTTTGATGCGCGGGAGTTGATGTCGCAAGGCATCGACCAGATGCGCAAGACGATTCGCGAAAAGGAACCGGTTCGCCCGAGCACGCGCTTTGCGACCTTAAAGGGCGAGGAGTTGACGACAACAGCCAAGCGACGTTCGGCGGACAAGTCCAAGCTGATCCACCAGCTCAAAGGGGATCTGGACTGGATCGTGATGAAGTGTCTGGAGAAGGATCGGACACGGCGCTACGAAACGGCGAATGGTATCGCCGCCGACCTAAGACGCCATCTTAACCACGAACCCATTGTTGCACGCCCGCCGAGTTCGGCCTATCGCTTTCAAAAACTGGTCCGGCGCAACCAGCTCGCCTTTGCCACCGGTATCGCCATCGCCGCCGCGTTGTTGCTTGGCATCATCGTCACCACCGGGCAGGCGGTACGGGCGACGCACGCCAAACAGGAAGCGCTAGCGGCGCGGCAACAATCTGAAGCCAACGAAAAGAAGGCCATTGCTGCCGAGGCCAATGAAACCCAAGAGCGACGGCTTGCCGACGCGGCGCGTGCGAATGAGGCCAAGCTTCGCCAACAGGCCGAAGCTGCTGAACTCACCGCCCGGCAAGAAGCTTACGCTTCGGATATGAAACTGGTGCAGTCAGCGCTTGCAGAAAATAATCTTGGTCGCGCCAGGGAACTGTTGAACCGGCAGCGGCCGCAGCCCAGCCAGCGCGATTTGCGCGGATGGGAATGGCGCTACCTCTGGCAGTATTGTCAGAGCGACGCTCTTTACACGCTCTGCCAGAAATCAAACGAGATTTCCTCATTGTCGGTTTCTCATGATGGCGAATGGCTGGCAGTTGGCACCGGTTTTTTTTCAGGCGCAGCCTCAATCTGGAACCTGCGGAACCGTCAGGAGATCGCTTGTCCGGCTGTGGGTGGGCATATCAAAAGTGTTACGTTTTCGCCACAGAGTTCATTGTTGGCAATATTGGTCGTCAAGACAAACTCGCTGTATGAGCTCGACCTTTGGGATGTGGCAACCCGCGTCATGGTTGGCAAGTTCCCGCTGGATGGAGTGTGCCTGGGGCTGGCTTTTTCGGAGGATGGGCGGAAGTTGGTCACGGAATCTTTGCTGACCAATGCGGTGGGATCACAACCAAACGGTCAAATAAGCGTCTGGCGAATTCCCGAAGGAATAAAGCTATGCGAATATTCGGTTTCGCTATTGGATTATCAGTCCAATTTAGGGACGCATTTGGCAGTATCCCGAGATGGAGGCATCGCCGCCTTTG
This sequence comes from Verrucomicrobiota bacterium, assembly GCA_050008355.1. Lineage (GTDB taxonomy): Bacteria > Verrucomicrobiota > Verrucomicrobiia > Limisphaerales > UBA11358 > UBA11358. Next base: position 25,035 of record JBEKMT010000008.1, on the reverse strand, counting down.
CCGGGCCGGCTGGGAAAGTCTCCGTGATTGACCTGGCCACCGGTAAGAAACTTTGGACGGCCAAAGCTTCCGATGAGGAATTTGTCATGTGCGTTGCCTTTTCGCCGGACGGAAACATGCTCGCCACCGGCGCCGGCTATGTTGAATCGGATATCCGACTCTGGGATGTCACTTCTGGAAAAGAGCTCAAGCGTTTGGAGGGCCATAGGGCCTATGTTGGTTCACTGGTTTTCTGGCCTGATGGCAAGACTCTGGCTTCGGGCAGCGGCGATCAGACGATCCGATTGTGGGATGTGTCGAATATCAGCAATGTCCCGCCGGCCCGGGTGATGCGAGGTAACAAACTCGAAGTTTGGAAGCTGACGCTGTTGCCCGACAACACTACCTTAATAAGCGGTTCCAAGGATGGTGCAGTTCTCGTTTGGGATACATCCGACACCCATAGCCGGCACGACTACCTCAAACTCCCTGAAGCCTTTCACGAATGGGTCTTTGGCCCTGATGGCAAATCGTTAGTGACCGCAACTTCTCGCGAGCTTGCCCTGTGGTCCGGAACCGATTTCCAGGAAAAAACGCTGCTGAAAAAATTTGGCAGGGATGTCTCCACGTGGGGCCTGTCCATTGACGGCAAATGGATTGCCGAAGTGTCAACCAATAATGTCATCCAGGTGTGGGATTTGCAGCAGGGCAGATTATTTCAAGAGTTTGCAGTCTCCACCAATTTTCCAGCAGTTCCAGAACCTTTTCTGAATCAGGACAAAACCCTGGTCGTCGGTTATGCTGGCAACGACGACCTCGAAGAGTGGGATATCGCCACCGGTAAAAAAATACTTTCATGGGAGGGTCTTCATGGCTGGAATTACCAACGCATCTCGCCCAATGGCCAATTTTGCCTTACTTTGGGCGACGACGACGTGGCATTGCTCAGAAACCTCGCCGATGGTCATGAGACCAGTTTGTATCTTGACGGGAAAAGACAAATCTCGGGTCTGTCCTTTTCTCCCAATGGAAAGTTGATGGCATTTGCCAGTGCGTATGGGTTTGCCAAATTGTTTGATTTTGATGCGCGGCGGGAGCTGGCCACTTTGCGTGGTTTTCTCCTAGGCGTGCATTCTGTGGCATTCTCGCCTGATGGCACGCGCCTCGCGCTTGGCAGCAATGAAAGGGAGGCCGTCAAGCTTTGGGACGTGGCCAGCCTGGAGGAGGTGGCCACGCTGGGTGCCCGGGGTTCTCTTTTCTTGTCCACCAGGTTTTCGCCAGATGGCAACACTCTTGGCTCCATGAACGGATCAGGCGAGTTGTATCTCTGGCGTGCGCCATCGTGGGCGGAAATCAACATGGCAGAGGCTCAGGAAAAGGCGAGAGACACGCAGCCATGAACCAGCCTCACAGAGAATTGTTGTTTGCGCGAGCCCACGCCGCGGGTGTAAACTCGTTGACGCCCGACATCCAGCTTCGCCCAAGCGCCATCATTGCAGCTTCCAAGTTAAAAACGAAAAAGTTCCTCCTGGGGTGGCATGCTCCTAAAACATCATTAATTGAAGAAATAAAGGCGGCGCGAATATCCATGTAGTCAGTCGGTACCAGGCAGTTGTTCAGACTGTTCCAAACATAACTCAAAATTGGAATAGACCTGACTTTTCCTCCATTATAATTTCCCCTCCATGCAGAGCGCGTTCTTGATTTTCTTTACGTTGTTCTGGTCCGGCATCGTGCTGACGTTTGACGGGTTCACGCTTCACAACCTTTTCAAACAGGCGGCAGCGGCTAATTATTTGAGGGTGGCCGGCACGGTCACCCGTAGTGAGGTTAAATCCCACCAAGGTTCCAAGGGCGGAATCAGTTATGAGCCGGTAATCAATTATCGGTATGAGGTCGGCGGGCAGTCTTTCATTGGCAAACGGATGCGATACAATTCAATTTCCTCCTCCAGCCGGGCCGCCGCCGATGGCGTGGTAGACGAACATCCCGCCGGATCCGCCGTGCCGGTTTTTTATAATCCCGAAAATCCGCAGGATGCCGTACTGTTCAACCAGCTGGAAGGCTACGATTTTCTGCTGGTCCTGTTTTTGACTCCGTTCAACGTGGTGACGCTCGGTTTGGTCATCTGGACTTGGAGCTGGCTGCGGGAAAGACTTTTCCGACCCCCGGCCGGGGGAGTGGAGATCGTTACGGAGGGAATGTATACGCGCGTGCGGCTGCCGCAGTCCGGGGCGGTGGTTTGGTGGCTGGCGACTACGGCTGGCCTTGGTTTTGCCTCGATGTTCATCCTCGGATTCGGCACGCAGATGAGACCTTCCATTCCGGAGGTTCTCTCAACCATCACCGCAGTTTATCTGGGCGGAGGAGGCGCGTATTGCTGGCAGCGGATGAAAATCCGTTCCGGCATTGACGATCTGGTTATCAACGAATCCAGTCGCTCGCTTGAACTGCCATTGACCTTCGGCCGCAAGGAGCGGGTGACGGTGAACGTCGTGGACATCGAAAGCCTCATGGTTGAACAAATCGTCCATCACAATAGTAAAGGCGGAATTTCCTTCACTTACGCTCCAACATTGCGATTGCGTGGGGGGCAGCCCGTGGAATCTAAACTTGCAGACTGGTCGGACAAGCTTAAGGCCGATGATTTTGCGAACTGGCTTCGCCAAAAACTAGGGCTTCAAAGCCAGTAGCCGGCCGCGATCTGGTGAATCAAGAGCTATTTCTTGTTCCGAACGGCGGTCTGATTGTCGCATTGAATTTTCGGTGTGTGGGGAGCTTTAGCTTTTGCCCGCTCTGCGGCAAACAAAATCCGAAACCGGTTCAGGGAATTCAAGATATTGAAAAAGCACGAATTTCGCGGGCGGCGGTAGGTTCACGCGGCTAAAAAGTCCTTTAGTCATTGGAAGATGCTTGAGACAAGTATTTGACAAAATCATCACAGAACTTGCCGATGATCTCATCTCCATGTTTCATGTCAGCACTAATTCCCATTGAAACGGTCTTATCCCTAAAATAACCACCGCCGACATCCTTATACTTGAACCGCTCCCGGAATTTATTGAGCTCTTGAACCAGCCTGTTTTCAGTATTCATAAACTGAGCCTCAATCATGTGTCATACCGCCAAACCTGTAACCACCGAATAGCGGTTCATATATTGAACCCGGTCTTCAGTCGGCGCAAACACGATTTGCAGAGCCTAGCCGATTCGTATCCAAAATGGCCTTTAAAATGGCTCGGAACAACCTTCTGTACCCCGCCGCAACCGCTATCCGGCCATCGCGAACATCCATCCCGCTCATCATTTTGGCGTGGACGAGCCGGGCAACTCTGTTAAAAATAATCTTGTCCATAAACGAAGCCTTGGAAAGGGAGTCACCGGTTCTCGCGTGGTGGCAAGCGCATCATGCCCAACCGAGAACAAACTTAATCACATGAAAAATGCGAACCTGCGCCAATCCATCTTACTCCGGCTCACCGCATGCACTATTCTGTTGGCCGGATGTGCCGGCCTTCCGAACCGTGCACCCAACTCAGAACAGGCTTCGATTCAGGCGGTCTTTACGCAAATTGCCCAAAGCGAAACGAAGGGATTGCGGGCCAGTCTGTTGAGCGACCAGCAAATTGCCGACCTTGAGGCGATTGATGTGCAAGGCTGTCCGGCGCATTTCCGGTCGGCCTGGTTCGATTATCTGGTTCAAGTCCGCAACCTGCATCGCCGAGCGGAGCGCGTCGCTCTCATTGCGGCAGCGGCGGGTAAACCGGTGACCAATCTGCCCGAGCTCATCAAAGTTGCCGCCGCCAGCCCTGCGTTGGGACAATACCTGCTCAATGCCCTGGACCAAACCGATGCCGCGCGGGAGAAACTGGAACGGTCGGCGATGAATTACGGCGTAATGCCGAAACCTTGAATGCCGAACCCTGGAGTTGTTGCCGTTGCTGCCAAACCTAAGATCCAATCCCCGTGACCTTTGAACAACAAATTGTGCAGTGGCAGACTTTCTTCACCACCGTGGCGACGGTGGCGGCCACCCTGGTTGGCCTGCTGTTCGTATCCCTGTCGATCAACCGCGAAAAAATCACCGCGGAGGCGAACCGCGTTTTGTTACGGATCGCCCAGCGCAGCTTCTCGGATTTCATCATTGTGCTGCTCATTGCCCTCTTTTTTCTCATCCCGGAGGAAGGCAGCCGGGCGTTGGCGATCGAATTACTCGGACTCGCCGCCTTCCGGCTGCGGCGGTTGGCGGTCCAAGTCATGAAGCATTTCCGTGGTGGTCAGCCAATGGCGACCGGCGGTTGGTTGATGGAGTATCTATTGCCAGCCTTCACCATTGCGGGTCTGGCTGCCTCGGGAATCGGGATTTATTTGGAAAAGCCGTGGTCACTGTATTATTGCACGGTGCCCGTGATCGCCATCCTGCTGGTTCGGGCCAGCAGTAACGCCTGGCTGCTGTTGATCATGGAGAACCGCTGAGCGCCACGATCCGACAGTACCAGTCTTTATGCTGATACATGGCGTGTGAATCCCCTCGCGGATATTTGCAAATAAGCGGGAGCGAATTACCCCTCTCCAGATCCAATTTCATTTGAAAAATTTGGTTTGCAATTTTCGACGTGTTCAAGTGTAATCCGCTGCAAGCCGACCGTGCAACCATATGCTGTGCAAGTGGTAACGCTGTGCTGGCTTATAAGAAACACTTACAAACATTCGGGATTTTCACTCTTCATGAAGCATTCAGCCATTTTTCCGGCCGCAGGTGTGTTGCGGCTTGGTTTCATCCTCGTTGCATTTTGTTTTTGGGGATCGCCCACTACCCGGGCTGGTCTGACGGTCGACGTCCATCTCTATGAAAACAGCTTGGGTTATTCTTGTTATGCATACTTGAATCCGGACAACAACAGTCCGGCCTTTCCGGACGGATACTACACGGTTGCCTCACCGGAAATGCCCGGCAGTGGATCGGAGCTCGAATATTTTGCGACGAACGACACTCTGAGTTTCGTGACCGGCTACTCAAGTTTCTACTCCGATTTCGGTTCGTTTATGTATGGTATTACCAATGGTGAATGGTCGATTAGCGTGACCAGTGACACCTCTACCAACCTATACACCTTCGCGGTCACCGTTTCCGGCATCACCAGCGACGTTTTCGGTCCACTGGCGGCCCCGGTCTTTCCCGACAACGGATCCATGTTTGTTGGCAACCAACCCGTGTTCCAATGGGTCGGCCCGACAAACTGGGCCGGTACGCTGAGCGTCAGTGAATCATTCGTGGATGCCAACGGGGAGTTCCACTTTGAATCGGTGACGGATTTGGCGCCCGACCAGACTTCCTGGCCATGTCCGCTTGTGCTTCCTGACGGGACGAATGATTACTTTGTGGATTACAGCAGCAACGCCACCGCCGCGGTTCTCGCTTCCACACCCGTCAACGCCGCTGACCAACCCATCTCAGCCTGGACCTCCACTGCGCATATGGAGGATTCGTTTGACGAAAACGTACTTTTTACGGTCGGACCTCAACCTCAAACCAATTTGGCAGCCGTGCATACCCTGGTGGCAGACTACACGTTTGATAACAGCGGGTACCTTGGCCAGGACAGCTCCACCAACGGCAACAACATGGACGGCGAAAGCTGGTGGGGGCCGGCGCAGTTGTTCAGCACCAATGCCGAGGCAGGTCCGGGAGCCGTCGAGTTTTTCGGGACAAGTTGCCTCACGCCTGAAGGCCAAGTGTTGACGAACATTGACGGCGTATTGGCGGGGAATTTCACCTTTTCCGGCTGGGTCAACACCACCAACGCCGTCGGTGCTGATGGCGACGACGCGTCTCTGGGTGCGACCATTTATTGGGCGTTCAACGAGCACGGCGCCACCAACGACACGATCCCGCTGTCTATCACCGGGAGCAAGGCGGCCTTCACCACCCGGGATCACCAGGGCAATTTCACCACGATACATTCGCTTACCAGTGTGAATGACGGCACATATCATTTGCTCACGGTCTCTCGCAATCAGGCCAACGGTGAAATGCGACTCTACGTGGATGGTAATTTGGAATCTTCCGCGTTTGGCAGCACGGATCCGCTCAACGGGAATGATGATTTCATTTCGATCGGGGGTACTACGGAATCCAGCTACACCGGCCTGCTGGACGACTTGCAAATCTATTCCGGTCTGCTGGACGATGGGGACGTGGCGGAGTTATATAATAATCCTGGCGTCACCGTGCCGAATGTGGCCGCCCCAATACCAGATTTCAACGCCTCGCTGGGTACAACCAATTTGGACTGGGTGACCAGTGGTGGCTCAAGCTGGTTTACCGAAACAACAAATACTTTGGGAAGCGAGCCGGCCGCGCAAAGTGGTAGCATCAGCGGCAGCCAATCTTCAACGCTTTCAGTGACCATCGTCGGGCCGGGGACCTTGACGTTTTGTTGGTCGAGCATTGCGAATGACCCGAACCAGGGATTCAATTGCGTATTCGCCGTGGATGGAGCGGACTCCGACGAAATCAGCGGCGATACCCTCTGGTACCAGGACGGACCCTTCACCATCCCGACCGGCCAGCATACCTTGACTTGGACTTCATTTGCCGGCGGGGATACCGATCCCACGGAGGCTGCATTTCTGGACCAGGTGAACTATTTGCAAAACACGGCGCCAGTCATTACTTTGAATCCATTCGCCCAGACCAACTATCCTGGTTATGGTGTGGCATTATTGGCGGCGGCGACGAACGCATTTGGCCTCCCCGTCACGTGGCAATGGTTCGAAGCAGGTGATTCCTCGCCGATTTCTGCCGCGACAAACAGTTTTTATATTCCCCCTGATTCCGGCACCACGAATGCGGCCGGAAGTTATTATGCAGTAGCGAGCACTACGGGTGGTTCAGTGAATACGACGACGGCGCTGGTGAGTTTTGTTTCTTCATCGCTCCCGCCACAATGGTCGTATGCTTCAAAATCACCTTTTGCCGGCATGGATCCCGCCACCGTGACCAAGGATTGTTATCTGGGTTGCGCGGTAGATCCGGCGGGAGATGTTTACGCCGCCGCTGAGTATATCGGTGACATGGATGTTCTCACCAATGGTTTGGTCGAGAATGTTCTTACGTCGGTCGGGAATGGTGGTGGAGCCGCACTGGTGAAGTACGCTTTCAATGGCGCACCGCTTTGGGCCGTCGGTCTGACCAACGACGCCACGGATAGTTCAAGCTATGGTGTTGCCGTGGCCCCGGCACCGGGCGAGGGCGCCTATCTGGCTTCCATTATTTCGGGCACCAACTGGCTTGGCACCAACCAATTCGTAGACGTTGCCGGATCCTCGATCGTCCTTTCTCGCTTTGACGCCAACGGCAGTAACGTCTGGTCACAGATCATGAGCGGAAGCAATGCGGTCGCCATGAATTATGGTATGCTGGCGGCGGATAGTTGCGGCAACGTGACTCTGGCGGGTGACTTCTCAGGAACCGCGAGTTTTGGCGGGACAAATCTTTCGGCGACTGGCGGCGCTGGTTTCCTGATTCAATTCGACACAAACGGTGCGGTGCGCTGGGCGCAGACCGTGCCGGATTACGCACGAGGTCTGGCGTACGGCAACGGGCAACTTTATGTTAGTATCCAGGCTGCCGTTTCCGGCGGCGTCACCAACGTGAGCGTCGGCGGCCTTTCAAACGTGACCGACCGGGCTTGGGCGGTCGCGTGTTTGAGCGCCGACACCGGGCAGGCGCAGTGGTTGAGCGGGGTGGGGGAAGTGTTCGCCGCGAATACCAACGGCCTGATTGCGGATGAGCCTTTCGTTTCTGCCTCGGGAACGAATGTGTTTATCACGGGCAACGCCTTTGGAACATCGGCTGTGTTTGGTGATCTCGCGGTCTCGCTGCCCGGGAGAGGCCAATACGTTGTGCGTTATGATACCGATGGCAACCCGCAAACCGCGGTTGCGTTTGGCAATCCGACCACCACGATCCGGGCATCGGCGGCCAATGATTCCGGCGTTTATGTTTGCGGTGATTTCAACGATTACACCCAATTCGGCAGCGACATCATTGCTGCTCCGGTGAACGGCACCAACGATCTCGGTCCGCTGAATTTCACCCAGCCTTTCATCGCCAAATTCGACAACGACGGGAATGTGCTCTGGGCGCGCGATGGCGTTTCCTCTGATTATGCCAACTTCCGCGGCATCGCTCTAGCCGTCGATGGCGTTTGGGCGGACGGTTTCCTGAGGATTCTTAATTCGGTCCCGGCGCAGTTTGACACCAATCTGGTTTTCAGTGATTCGCAAACGATCGGCGCTGTCGCTGGCGGCAGCACCAGCCTGATTTGGAATCAGGGCGGGCTGCTGGCCAAAATCACGGATTCTAGTCCGGTCGGTTTGCCTGTTCAACTTTTGGCACCGCAGGAAAACGGAACGAGTTTTCAGTTCCAATTCCTGTCGCAAGGCGGGTTCAGCTACAACATTCTGTACCAGACCAATCTCGTCAGCGGCAATTGGGAGACCAATTCGACCGTTTCGGGCGATGGCACGATCCAAACCATTTCAGTTCCGCTCTCGGTCTTTGGCTCCTCGCAGCAGGGGTATATCCGTGTTTCAACGCAGTGAAATGAGCGGGCAGGGTTGCATCGGGATTTATCTGGAAAAATCTGCTCAGTTTATTATTGCACGGTGCCCGGCGACCATCCTGTCTGTGCTTAGGGTCTCCGAGTTTGCTTGCAAATCGGTGCGTTGGGAAGAAAATCAACCAATGGTGGTAAAATCAGGCCATTCAGGTCGGGACCGACAAATCAAAAGTGAAATCCCGGATTGAAAATCCCGGATTGAGTTCCTACGAATATACCAGTCATATTGGAACCATTAGACCGAAGTGCGACGCTACAATGGCGAAGAAATCAATTCCAGCGAATCCCGAAGCAGAAGTATCCTTGGATCTTCGATCCGGCCATGGAATCCGCGTTTATGAAATCATTGATCGTTTACACCATTGCTTTCACGGCGTTTCTCTTGGTCGCGACTGAATCAGGAGTCGCGGCAGATTACGCTAATTGGATGGGACTTCTGGACGGGAAAAAGCGGCTGAGCGAATTTACAATTCCAGGCACTCACGACTCGGGAGCTCTTCATGAGGCCGAGGGTCCGTTCGGACCAATAACAGGAACCGCACAATGCCAGGCGATCCCCATTGCCTCGCAACTGAACATTGGAGTTCGCTTTCTCGATATCCGTTGCGTCATCCACGACGGCGGCTTTGAAATTTATCACGGCAGCGTAGACCAGCAGGTGTCGTTCGATTCAGTCCTTGACGATTGCGTCTCCTTTCTCAAGTCCCACAAGGGTGAAACGATAATCATGAGTGTGAAGAAGGAACACGCCCAGGATGACAACAAAACTTTCGAGGCGATATTCGACTCATACATATCAAGGAATACCAACGCGTGGCTACTGAATGACACGCTTCCAACCCTGGACGAATCAAGAGGCAAAATCGTCTTATTCCGCCGGTTTGATGTTTCAAAACTACCGAGAGGAATTGCCGCCGCGCCCGGCGATTGGAAGGACAGCCAATCATTTCAAATTAAAGGGCCCGTGGAGATTCACGTGCAGGACAAATATGAGCTGGACAACAAGACCGAGAAGTGGCCGGCGGTTCAAGAACTGCTCCTGGAGGCATTTGCCGGTAAACCTGATGTACTTTACCTCGATTTCACGAGCGGATACGTCAGGAAGACAATCTTTAACATCCCCGACATCCGCGAAGTCGAACATGCTGTGACCCCCTCCCTTGCGACGTACTTTGAGAATGCGCCGCCCGGGCGTTACGGAGTCATCATCCTGGATTTCGCCGATTCATCGAAGTGCGCGAAGATTATCGCGGTGAATGAATAGTTTTTCAGGAACAAGTTTGTCCACGCCACATGTCCTTGTTGGCGGGCGCATTGAACTCCCCGCTAAACCCCGCAATTACTGCGGGGGGTTCAATCCGATTCAGCGCCCAGTTCATATGTCATAATATCGGTTCCATTCATTCCCTTGATGATCTTCTTGACGTGATCTGCCGCGATCGTTTCTTTTCGAATTTTGGAAACCGCCAGAACATCTCCGTCCCCGTCCTCATAGTAAATCACATACATATGCCAGCCCGGATTTGAGGTGAGCGACACGATTACATACCGGCCGGCTTTGAGTTCACGATCGATGGTCGCGAACAGATCTGACAAGGGGAATTGCCCGCCACGAGGCATTCCAAATTGCCGGTGAAAAGTCACTCCCTTGATTGTCTTGATCTCAAAGTCTCCGAAGGTGCCGTCCGACTTATTCTTCCAGGCATCCTGCAGATCGTAATAGGATTCCGGTTCACGACCCAATAGCTTTAGAACCATCTCCAGCGAACTGGGAATACAGGACATGTCGTAGCGTTGTTCATGCCCGTTAATGATTTGCCGATTAAACGCGGTCAGGCAGATCCTTTGGTTTGAAAGTTGGTTAGCCTGAACACCATTGAGGTTGGTGACGTTAAACTGCCACTCATAATGCAGTGGCGACCCATTCGTGGAAGCCACCAGAGTAAAGGTGACATTCTGGTTTCTCAAAGTCCCATTGTCCGGCTGGCCGGAGTTGCTGAACGTGGGTTTTGATTGGTCGTGGGTACAACCACTTAAAAGCTCGCAAGAAAATTACTCTCACACAGAAGAATGGGAGAAAGATATTTCGGCTGAGGCAGAAGTGCGAAAACCTGCCGTTACCGGATATGCGGGTGGTGGGCCACATGTCGTTTGCGATGCCGACCTGCCGAACGGCTTGCAGATCAGTTCCTCTCTTTACTCCATCTGATTTTCAATAGACATCGGCCTTTAGATTGGGCTTAACTTGCCGGCATGGAATTGGCTGCCAAACTGACCACCTCTGAAAAAATTGGCTCTTGGCGGGATTTGTATCGACAAGAAATGAATTGTCAAATAATCCACGATTCGATCCATTCCCGGCCAGGCTGGAGCCAGGAGTATGTTCTCAGTGCAGGCGGAGGCCCTGTCGGTTACGGTTCGATTGCCGTCAGCGGGCCATGGCAGGAAAAGCCGAGCATATACGAGTTTTATGTTCTGCCGTACTTCCGCTCCCGCCTACTCGATCTCTTTTCCGTGCTGCTCGCCGCCAGCAGAGCGAAAAGAATCGAGACGCAAAGTAATGATTCCATGCTTACGGCCATGTTGCATACTTTCGCTGGCGAGGTTGTGAGCGAGAGTATCCTTTATCACGACAAACTGACGACAGCACTCGCGCCAGCAGAGGCTTCTTTCCGTCGTGCGGTCGCCTCTGACGACCCGAAGATTCCCGCAGATCAATTGTTCTCCCACGGGGTCGTCGAAATTGGTGGGGTGGTAGCGGCGAAAGGCGGGATACTTTTCCATTACAATCGACCCTATGGCGATATCTATTTGGAGGTCGCCGAAGCGTTTCGGAGACGTGGGCTTGGCTCATACTTGGTTCAAGAGTTAAAGCGCGTCTGTTACGAACAGGGGAACATTCCGTCGGCTCGATGCAACCTGAAGAATATTGCTTCCCGTAAAACGCTTCAGAAAGCGGGTTTTGTTCCGTGCGGGCACATCTTAATCGGTTCAGTACAATGATGATGAGCATCCGCCTTACGGCGGCACGCTGACTAACAGGCTGGGAACAATTCCCAAGCTGCCTGAGCGACTGCTTTTTCCCTTGGTTTGACCTGGGCGCAGACTGCTGGTTTGAATTTACGGATTTGGGTGGTCTTGGCCGCTGGCGAGCCGGTGAGCAAATCCTTGAGATATCCTTGTTTCGACGCAGTGAAGTGATCAAGGTGGAGCGGACGCCATGGCGGAATTGTTGTGAAATATTTTGAAGAACATTGTTTTTCATCCTGGCCAATCCTGAGCCTTTCGACTTTTTTCTGGAACCTTTCTCCGACTTGGTCATCCAACTCTCACTAGGCGGCCCCAGCTTGTGCTGGACGTCGAACGCACCAAGAGAACAACCATGCAAAGACTATGATACCGAGAATACGTTCAATTCAACTTTCCCTGGCGGTCGCCGCAGCATTGGCCGCCGCTACCTTCTCAATCCATGCGCAGAGCGTTACGGCCACAATTTCCGCGGTGGCTGCCGGAAGTTCATATGCTTACACTATAACGCTCCAAAATACCGGCTCCGTGGCCCTGAATAGCTTTTGGTATGGATGGACAACAGGTGGTAATAACCTGCCTTCGGACCCGTCCAGCCCCACCAATTCACTCGGCTGGGGCAATAATCTGGATGGCAATTCCATCAAGTGGGTGAATAGTTCAGGCACCGCGCTGGCGCCGGGTGCCTCAGCGACATTCACCTTCACCAGCAGTTCCGCACCCTCGGCCACTACGAAATCGCCTTCCGGGGAATCGGTTGCGTATGTCGGTGCAATTGATTTCACTGAGAACAAGGCCGGTGACAGTACCGCAGTGTTTTCTCCCACATTGGTAGCGCCTCCTCCCGCTGTGCCCACGGTTACGGCCACGATTTCCGGGTTTGCGGCCGGTACTGAGTATGATTACACGATAACGCTGGAAAACACGGGAACCAATGCTCTAAACAGCTTCTGGTATGCTTGGACAATAGACGGAGATAATCTGCCTTCAGACCCGACGAACGCCGCCAATTCGCTTGGCTGGGGCAACGAGCTGAGCGGCAATTCCATCATGTGGATCAATAGTTCAGGTACCGCGCTGGCGCCGGGCGCTTCAGCGACATTCACCTTTGTCAGCAGCTCACCGCCATCGGTCATCACGGCGCCACCTTCCGGGGAATCGGTTGCCTACGTTGGTGGAATTGATTTTAGTCAGGGCGCGCCAGGAGATAGCACTGCGGCGTTTTCTCCCACGCTGGTGTCCGTCCCTCCCCCCGCACTCGGGGTGACCGCCAATCCCGCCGGATCAACTGCTGCGGCGGCGAACTCAATCGTTCTAGGCTGGCCGGCCAATGACATCGGGTTCACCTTGCAATCCACCACGAACCTTTTTGCGCCGCTGGGCTGGGCCATCGTTACCAACGCGCCGGTCATCGTGAATGGTAAATTCAGCGTGACGAATGTCATCTCCGGCGGGCAACAGTTCTTCCGCCTGGCAAATTTTCAAGTCAGCCCGGAATTCAATCAGGCCGGCAATGTTCTCATTGCCGATCAATGGAATAACCGCGTCATCGAAACCACCCCGGCCGGCCACATCGTCTGGTCTTTTGGACTCGGACCAACCGACTTCTCCACCAACTCCCCCATTAGCGTCAACGATGCCGAACGCGTCGGCGATTACACTCTGATGGCCGACCCTGGCGACGCTCCGGGAGTGATTCCCCAAACTCCAAGCGGCTCGGCTGACAGCCGGGTACTGCTGGTGAATGCGGCAGGCAACATTGTCTGGCAATATGGCCAGTTTGGACAAACCGGTGCCGGTTCCAACCTGTTGAACACCCCGGTGCAAAGCACTTTCGTCCCCGGCTTCAATGTCCTGATCACCGATCAAGGCAACAACCGCATTATTGAAGTCAACTATGACAAGGAAATCGTCTGGCAATACCCCGGCAGCGACACCAATGCGTCGGACCAGCTCAACGCGCCCAATTCTGCCGAGTTGCTTGCCAATGGTCACATCCTGATTGCGGATCAGGGCAACAACCGAGCTCTCGAAGTGACCAGCGCCGATGAAGTCGTCAAAACCTTTTCCGCCGGCGGCACCGTTAACACCCTCGCCTTCGCGAGCCGACTGACCAACGGCGACACCCTCCTCACCGATTCCGGCAACGCTCGCATCGTGGAGGTGGATACCAACGACCAGGTCGTCTGGCAGTACTTCACCACGAATACCGCCCCGACGGACGGTCTCTACGATATGAGCGTCGCCGCGCCCGAACCCACCCGGGCTATTCGTCTGGCCAATGGCGACACACTGATCAGTGACCAGCTTAATAATCGGGTCATCCAGATTACTTCCTCCGGAACCATCGTGGCCGATTATGGTCTGCCTTTGCCACAGTACGGCGACACCTTCTCGGGGGGTAGCGCAGGCATATTGATCGGGGAAAACGTAAGTTACGGCCTCGATGACACCCAACAGGGGCTATACTCGCCATACGACGCCAAAATCATTGGTGATTACACCGGACTCACTGTCCCTTAGCCCAGCAACGTCAGCACGATGCCGAGCAGGATTCCGAGCACAGCGGGTAATTTGCGCCAGCCGTTGGCTTCATGGAAAAAGTATAAGCCACCGGCGAAAGCCACCAGCGTGCTGCCGCGACGCAAGCTCATCACTATCGAGACTAGCGCATGCGCATGTTGCAGGGCGCTGAAATACAGGTAATCCGCCACGAGCAAAGCCAGCGCGATAAACGGGATGCTCCAGCGCCAATGAAACGGATTGGTCGGCCACAACCGCAATCTCCAGCCCAGGGCAAACGGCGCAAAGAAGACCAGCAGATAGATCGAAAACCAGCATTGCATGGTCGGCACGGAAAACTTCAGCGTGCCCAGCAGATATTTGTCATATAGCGAACTGACCGCGCCGAACAGAACGCCGGCGATCAAGAACCAGAACCATTGGTTGCGGTGAAAATGGATGCCTTCACGCCGGCCGACAAACGACAAGCCAACAAACGAGGCCAGGGTGGTAAGCACGCCAATGGTCTCCAGCAACGTGGGGCGTTCACCCAGGATCGCAATTGCGCCCACCAGGGTAAACAGCGGGCTGGTGGCGCGGATCGGGCTGCCGAGCGAGAGCGGCAGGTGTTTCATGGCGAAATACGTTCCCACCCACGAGGCGGCGACGATCCCTGATTTCAAGACCAGTTGCAGATGCTGTTTCCAGGTCAGCGGATCGGTGACCAGCGAACGTGGCAGCCAGCCCGGGTGAACTTTTTGGACCAGCAACAGCACTGTCCAGACTGTGGCGCTGGTGAGGGTGCTGAAGAACAGGACCGGCGTGACGGCATTGGCGCGCACGGCGTGCTTGGTACACAGATCGTACAGGCCGAGAAAAAACGCGGACCACAGAATTTCAACCACCCAGTTCATTCCCTAAAACAAAACGGGCGAACCCGACCGGCTCGCCCGTTACGTGACAGTGTTCAATTTCGACAGATTACATGTGGGCGATGATATTATCGCCGAACTCGCTGCACTTGATTTCCGTACCGCCCTGCATGAGGCGGGCGAAATCGTAAGTGACCCGCTTACTGCCGATGGCGCCATTTAATCCCTTGAGAATCAGATCGGCGGCTTCGGCCCAACCAAGGTAGCGCAGCATCATTTCGCCGCTCAACACCACTGATCCGGGATTGACGACGTCCTTGTTGGCATATTTGGGTGCGGTACCGTGCGTGGCCTCGAAAATGGCGTGGCCGGAGACGTAGTTGATATTGCCGCCGGGGGCGATCCCGATGCCGCCGACTTGCGCGGCGAGCGCGTCGCTCAAATAATCGCCGTTCAAATTCAACGTGGCGATGACATCGAAATCCGTCGGGCGGGTGAGCACCTGCTGCAAGGCGATGTCGGCGATGGCGTCCTTGACGACGATGCCGGCGCCGGGTTTGCCTTCGGGGATTTTGCACCATGGTCCGCCGTCGATCTCCACCGCGCCGAACTCGCTCTTGGCCAGTTCGTAGCTCCAATCGCGGAAACCACCCTCGGTGTACTTCATGATGTTGCCCTTGTGGACAATGGTGACCGATTTGCGTTTGTTCTTGATGGCGTATTGCATCGCGGAACGGAACAGCCGCTGCGTTCCGGTTCTGGAAACCGCCTTGATACCGATGCCCACGACTTCCGGCGTCTCACCGAAACGGATCTTTTTGAATTCCTTGGGATAGGTGGTCTTCAAAAACTCGATGGTTTTGAGAGCGGCCTCCTTCCCAGCTTCAAAATCAATGCCTGCGTAAATGTCCTCGGTGTTTTCCCGGAAAATGACCATTTCAACTTTTTCGGGATGTTTCACCGGGGAAGGGACGCCGGTGAACCATTGCACGGGGCGCAGGCAAACGTAAAGATCGAGCATCTGCCGCAGGGCGACGTTGAGCGAGCGGATACCCCCGCCAATGGGCGTGGTAAGCGGTCCCTTGATGCCAACCAGATATTCCTTGAAGGCCTCCACGGTATCGTCCGGCAGCCAATTGTTGAATTTTTTGAAGCTCTCCTCGCCGGCAAAAACTTCAAACCAGGCGATTTTTCGTTTGCCGCCATAGGCTTTTTGCACCGCCGCATCAAACACCCGCACGCTGGACGCCCAGATGTCCGGGCCGGTGCCGTCGCCGCGGATGAACGGCAGGATGGGGTTTTCCGGAACGGTGAGCTTGCCGTTCGCGATGGTGATTTTTCCGCCCGCGGGCGGCGTGATATCCTTGTAAGCCATAATTTCAGTTCAGTTTAATGATTAGTGCTGCCAGATGAAAATGCCGAATTCGAATAAAATCAAGGAAAGAAAGTGCCCCGGTCGACGGGCAGAGGGCGGGAAATGGTTTTTTCGGCAGTGATTCAGCACAGATCAGAACACGGCTTGTGCCCGGCAGCGCCCCCGCCAAACGGGCCTTTTAGCCAACGTTTCTGTCATGTGGGGATGACCGGGCACGTTTGTGCCTGAAATTCCATAGCGAGATCACTGACGCTGAATCGTCCGTGCTTGATCCCGGTCCAATCTTTTTTCGCAATTGAATTGTTCCGGCTTGGAGCCGGGTTTAACGATCGATCCCTGTAAAATCCAATGACAGACTGGCTACCTGCATCTTGACGCCGTGAGGAAAGGCAGTTAAACAAAGCAGGTGATTGTCAAATGCGACTGTCAGCGATGCGGGCGCGCGATCGAATTTGAAGTCGCGCAGCTCAAACGTGTCAGCGAAACGCCCGACCGCACGCTCGGTCAAAACATCGACTGTCCGCACTGCGGCAGTTCAACGCAACTTAGCCTGCCCCGTCTCGATACTGATCCACCCACCGGACCGGCGGTTGGCAGTCCTCAAAATGAAAAGCGCAATAAATTCCAAATTGCGGCAATTTGGTGCTGGAGTATCGGTGGGGTCCTGGTCGTCGTTCCGACGATGACGATCCTCACGGTTGGAGACTTTGTTTCAGACAGCAACATCCAGCTTTGGCTGGCGCACCTGTCCCTCGCCGGGCTGATCGTGGGCGCGCTGGTCATGGTGGCTGGCGGGATACTTCAGAAAGTCGGCTCAAACCGCAGACGCCAGAATTAGGCCGAAGCCCGCATAATTGAATGCGATTAATGGGTTGTAACCCTGGAGAATCCTAGCACTCCAACGAAGAAATGTTAATACCGCGGTGCCGAATATCAGGACGAGGCAAATGTCTGCGCGATTAACCAGACCACTTTAGCTCAAAACCAATCAGTCAATCTTGCCCCAACCTTTCCGGTCAACAAAGGGGCGCACTCACTTCTTTAGGACTTCATAGGTGTCTACCCGCTGAAAACCCAAGCCCTCTAATCTTGTGCAGATCCACATGCCGCTCCGCGATGTGGAAGCGCAGCAGCCGCATTGTCCTCTGCGCATCTCATTTGTCCACCACCACCATGTTCTCCTGTTGACCGTTTTGTATTTGGCATTGCTGATCAAAGTGAGCGGGTCTAATGTGGCGAAAATCAGTGGAGAAATTTCCATGTCGTCCCAAACGTGGGCTGAGCGCCTCTTGCAACAGGTCAGGGGAGTAAACCTTTTTGACGGTGATTGCCAGCCCACCCGGGTTCCGTTCCCCGGGGTCGGGCGATTCACTTGGGGCACTTTATAGGTTGACGCAATGATTGCACTATCACCGCAACAACAAACCAAGAGCCAAGCATGAACAACACAGACAAAAAAACAAGTTCGTGGATTGAAAAGGCGGTTCCGTTCGCCCTTCTTATTGTATCCGTTTTGTCCGCATCCGCGCAACTGACCACCAACCTGCCGCCGTCGCCGATCGTGCAATTTTGGGGCGGAGGGCAGGACACAATGGTCCTGCTCGCGGACGGGAGCGTCTGGACGTGGGGCAGCAACGTGGCTGGTAAACTTGGTAACAACCAGTCGTCCGCCAATTACGGCGATAACAGTTTCGACAGCTACCTTCCGGTCAAAGTGCATGGGCCGGGCAACGTCGGTTATCTGAATTCCATCATCGCCGTTTCCGCCGGAGAAGCCGTCAACACCGCGCTGCGCGCCGACGGCACAGTCTGGGCGTGGGGCGACAACGAATTCGCTCAGCTCGGAAACGGCACGACAAACGACGCTTGGACGCCGGTTCAGGTGATCGGCCTGACAAACATCGTCGGCATCAGCGGTCGCGGCTACCACACTCTCGCACTGAAATCTGACGGCACCGTGTGGGCTTGGGGCTGGAATTACTATGGCCAGTTGGGCATCGGTTCTACCGCCACCGTTCTGGTTCCCCGGCAAGTCCTCGGCATCACGAATCCGGCCGCCATTTCCGCCTGTTACTCGACCAGCCTCGTTCTCATGCCCAACGGGACAGTGGAAATGTGGGGCACGGACAAAGTGGGTGAAATGGGCCAGGGCGGTTTCGGCTTTCACAGTTACACACCGATTCCGGTCCCGGGCATTTCCAACGTTCTTTCCATCTCCGGCGATTTTCAGGAACCCGAGGCGTTGAAATCCGATGGCAGCATCTGGATGTGGGGCTACAACAATCTCGGCCAACTTGGTATCGGTACCACGAATAACACCAATATCCCGATGCAGGTGCTGAACCTGACGAACATGATTTTTGCCGGTGTCACCGGCGACCGCAACAACTGTGCCATCAGGACTGACCATACCGTGTGGATTTGGGGACGCAATTACAACGGCCAACTCGGCAACGGCATGACCGATTCCGTCGCGCACCCGTTTCCTGAGCCGATGGCTGCTTTCGGCAATGCGACCGTCGTCGCCGTGCAGACCCCCGACTGGCAAAGCCTCGCCCTGGAGTCCGACGGCACAATGTGGAGCTGGGGTTCCAACCCGCATGGCCAACTCGGCAACGGCACGACGAATGATGCATGGAGTCCCGGCCTGGTGTTGTGGCCGGTGGTAGCCGCGCCGACACCAATCCTTCTAACCGGAGCGACACTGCCCGACGGCTCGTTCCAAATCAATTTCACAAATAATCCCGGCACCTTGTTCGCCGTGTTGACGACCACCAACTTGTCGTGGCCGATGAACCGTTGGACTGCGGCAGGCACAGCCTCGGAAGTCGCCGCCGGCCAGTTTCAATTCACCGAATCGTCGACCGTCACCATCCCGCGTCGTTTTTACAGCGTCCGCACACCCTAGCGCTTTATGACATCGAGAACTTCGCGTAAATACAGCCTTACGCTCGTGGAACTTATGATTGTCGTCGCCATCGCCGGACCGCTTTGCGCCATCGCCGTTCCCAACTTCGTCACAGCACGGAAAAGATCACGTAATGACTGAATAACGGATACGATTTTACGGTTTTCAATTCTTACTGTTCGGCGAAAAGCTTCAAATCGACTTTCGCTGCACGGGCCTCTTTTGTGACCTTCTCTCCAGTTTCTGCTCGGGTGATCCAAATAGCGACATTATCACCCTCATTCCGGCCATCGACGACTTAAGTGACGCCGCTTTCGAACTTAGCGTTGGCCCTGGCATGCCCGATGAGTAGGTACTTACTAGGCGAACCATCCATCGCTTCGTTGTGCACGACAATGAGGCGCTTCCCGGGGCCCATCGGCACAGGCTCCACAAACGAACACCTGGATGCAGGCGGGCTCAGTACGCTCCGTTGAGGAATTCGAGATAATACACATCAAAATCTGCTCTGGTTCGCTCGTGATTTACTCCATGGATAAGTGCGCTGGACCCAATGCCTGATCTTGGCATCCGGGATGAAGCACGGCCGCCCAGCACAGCGGATAGAAGTGCGGCCATCGCAGCTTTAGTGACGTGGAGTGTCGCACACTTGGCTGTTACTTTAACCAACCATTTACAATCACTATAATTGATATGCTATCTCATCCGATGGATATTTTCGACGTACGTGTGGACACGGCTCTGGAATGACCCGCAGCCATCTGTTTGAAGCTTGAATCTCCAACCATCGGTGATTGAAGGATTCAACGGTCTTAGAAAGAAGGGGCCAGCTCCCCACACGATGTCGATGTCGCGGGCAATTCTGGTGACGGTGTCTCTGGTGGTTGGTCCTTGGACAAGCTCGTCGGCGAATCGAATCCCGATCCCGGCACATTGGCCATGGCGAGTTTGGCCGTACTTACGTTTCTCCGCTTGCGCGAAAAGCAAAAAATCGTTCAATATTCACCATCCGCTGCAGTCCAAAGGGCCGTTCTTGTTTGCCCAAATGTACTTGCCGGCCCTGTGAAGGTTAAAATGCTGCATGCCATTCTTTGCGGGGCTGGCTGGCCCCCGGTTGGTTCGCCCGGACAACCGGGGGTGGACCTAAGGCAACCAACTATCAAGGCAGGAAGACTACGCGGTAGAACCGGCGCGGATAATTGCCCCATTGCGGGTCGGTGAAATGTAAGGAGCTGCCGTTGAGAGTATTCGTCTCCAGCGGTTGCCAGTTCGGATTTGTCAGGTTGGTGCTGGCTTCCACGGTGATGACCTGGCTATTGGTGCCGCTGATGGTGAATCCGAATTGATTGTTGTTCAAGCCAATGCCGCTGATTGGATTCAAGAGTTCTGTGGGCAGAAAGCTATAGACCGGTCCCCATCCCGTGGTTCCCGCCAGGTAATAGACGACCGCTGTCGGGCTGACATTGTCGAAGACCGTGATGCCCGCGGCGGGTTCGTTGCCGAGGCAATAAATCGACTGCAGGTTGAAGCAAGCTTCAAATGCGGAATCTCCCAGGCTCGTGACACTCGCTGGAATCGTAACACTCTTGAAAAGGCAAAATGTGAAGGCCTCCTCCCCGATACTGGTGACACTATCGGGGATTGAGACGCTACTGAGGTTGGTGCACTCATCGAAAGCTTCGGCCTGAATGTTCGTCAAGCTGTCAGGGAGGGTGATGCTGGACAGGGCGCTGTAATCGAAGGCATAGCCATCAATGGTGGTGATATTGGTGCCGAGGGTGATGCCTGTCAGCTTGGGACAGAACGCGAAGGCATAACTGCCAATAGTGGTAACGCTGCCGGGAACGGTGTAACTGCCGGTAAGATCTTCGGGAGCTTGAATGAGGATGGTCTGGTTCTGGTTGAAGAGCACCCCGGCCACACTGCTGAAATCAGGATTGGCTGGGTCCACGTTGATCGCCTTCAGGGCGGGACAGACGGAGAAGGCATTTTCCCCGATGCTGGTGACGCTGGCCGGAAGCGTGACATTGGTCAGGCTCGAGCAACCCTCGAACGCTGCCACGCCGAGGCTGATGACATTGGTGGGAACACTGACGCTGGTCAACCCGGTTCCGGAAAAAGCATCCTCACCGATGCTCGTAACGCTTTCGGGAATTGTGGCGCTGGTTAAATCCGGGCAATTGTAGAAGGTGTTTTGCGGCAGGCTGTTGAGGTTGGTGGAGATGGTCACGCTCCTGAGATAGGGACAGGTGGAGAATGCGGCAATGCCGAGGCTGCTAACGCTGTCCGGAATGGTCGCGCTGATCAATCCGCATTCAGCAAATGTGCCCTCGCCGATGGTCGTGAGGCTGTTTGGAAGCGTGACATTGGTGAGGTTGAAACAAAAATCGAAAGCGTAATCCCCGATGTTGGTGACATTGGTGCCAACCACCAGGTTTGTGATACTCGTCTTTTCCTCAAACGCCTGGCTGGCGATGCTGACAATCGGCAGGCCACCCACGGTGGCGGGGATGGTCACCACGCCACCGGGGCCGCTATAGCCGGTGACGGTCACGACGCCATTGTTGGTCGAATAAAAAAACTGGGCCTGCAACGCGACCGGCAACGCCCACAACACCAAGAGTATCAGGCCCAGCCGCCGGATTTCCCGCCGGCAGATATTAAAAAGCACCCCTTTTATTCCCAATGTGGATTCCGGACCCATAGACTAAGATTCCCTTCGAACAATGAGCTTTTATAACGCACCCTGAAATTAATTCAATTATAAATGGTCACGGAATCGAATATTCGCGGGACTCGAGTGCTATGCCATCATTTCCCTGTGAGCGCGAGTGCGCATCATCTGCGGTTGACCGGGAAAATGGAGGCGTCTGCGTTCGAAATCATGAATGGTGTAGACAAGCAATTCCGAATTCCCGGCGGGGAAACGGGAAACGAAGGGCAACCAAAAGGAAACAAAACGGTTTCGCGCTGGCAGCAAAGCCGGATTGCTGGCAAATCACGCCTAGCAGGGAAACGGGACGGAAACGGCCAAAGGAAACGAAGGCGCGAATTGACCGGCAGGAATACCAAGCCCGAAACCGGCGGACATATCACGCTGACATTCACTAAAGCTCAAATATGAAAAACTCTATGGACCCCGGTGACACTCGTTACTGCGCGCGGTAGAAGCGGCTCGGATAATTGCTCCATTGCGGGTCGGTGAAGACGACGTTCGTGCCGGACAAAGTATTGGTCCAGACAGGCTGCCAGTTCACCAGATTGGTACTGCCTTCGACGACGATAGTTTGATTGCTCCCGCCCGTGACAGTAAAACTGAAAGCGTCGGATTGCACCCCGACGTTGCTGCCAACGCTGTTGATTTGCGGCGGATTAAATAATTCCACCGTGGGCAACCCACCATAATTTGAACTCCAACCGCTCGTGCCGTAGTAGTAATAAACCGTCGCGCCAGTGGCGACGCTATTGAACACATAACTCCCCAAAGCCGGTGCATTTCCAAAAAAGGTAATGTTGGTCAGGTTGGTGCAATACGAAAACGCTAAGTCTCCGATGTTGGTGACGCTATTGGGAATGGTGATGTTGGTCAGGCTTGTGCAAAAACCAAACGTCAATTCTCCGATGCTGGCGACGTTGCTTGGAATGGAAATGCTAGTTAGGGCGGAGCAACTATCAAACGCAGCGTCTCCGATGCAGGTGACGCTGTTGGGAATCGTGACGCTGGTCACTTCGTAGCAATTTCCAAACGCAGCAACTCCGATGCTGATGACGGGATCGCCATCGACGATATCAGGAATCGTCACCGCGAGAGAGCCGGTGCACTTCGTAACCGTAACCGAGCCATTATCGGTTGCGTAGATGAATTTCAATGGGTACATCCCCACAATGGGCAAGCCGCCATAAGTTGAACCCCAACCGCCCGTGTCGTAGTAAACATAAACCGTCGCGCCAGTGGCGACGCCAAGGAACACAGAACTCCCCAAAGTTGGCGCATTTCCCCAAAAAGTGAGGTTGGCTAGGTTGCTGCAATCCTCAAACGCATCGTCTCCGATATTGGTGACAGAGTCGGAAATTATGATGCTGGTGAGACTGGAGCCTTGGAACGCATTGGTTCCAATACTGGTAATGGGGAAGCCATTGGTCGCAGTGGGAATGATCGCTAGCCCGCCGGGAGAACCGGTATAATCCGTAATGCTGAGCGCGCCATTATTTGTTGAGTAATTGAATTGGGCCAGCGCCGACTGAAACGAGGCCAGCATAATGGTGCAAAAGATTAAAACGGTGGCGGTTTTCATTTCTTATGGTTGCGAGTCTCCTTCATTTTGGGCCTGACTGCCATGGGGTCTTACCCCACCCCTCGAACCGAACTGTTTCAATTGGATCGTCATGCGCATGGTCAATGCCGATCAGGGAATTGACCGGCAACCCAACCAATATTCGGAAATTGATGGCACAAGCATCAGGGCCAAGTGGCGATTTGCCTTGCAGGATTTAATTCAAATGGAAGCTTTCTACGCCCGCCGCATGCGGTGCCTGCCAGCGAGCCAAAGCACAAAACAACCATCTCGTTCACGTAACTCACGCCTCGTTAGGGCAATAACTGTGACGAGACGGCACGAGAAAAGCCGAGTCCTGATTTTATTAGCAATTTGTTAAAGTGTAACACTTCAGGAAAATTTCACTCATAGAAAGCTGGAGCCGTTCCGAAACGACGTCTGCAAGGCGGTTTCGCATAAGAATCCTTACGAGGCGTGAGAAGTCGCCACAGGGTAAAGGTACTTCCAGCAAGGTTTTTGGCGAGCGGGAGACCATGCCCACGCGGGCGCGTTAACAAGGAAACTTCGTAGAGTTCTACGTTTATTCCAAGCAAAATTGCCAGCAGCAAACGTAGCTGAATAGGATGGACTTGTGTGTGATATTGCGTATGATTTGCCTTTTTGGAAGCCTATATCATTCGCAAGTCGTTCATTATAAACGATTGGTAGCGCATAGGGGAATCGAACCCCTCTTTCGATATCCGCCGCCGTGACTCCACAAAACTCAGTGAATACTAGCATCTGCGACATTGTTTGACATTGGCGTCGTTATGACTTAAATTATGACTTGTTATGGCTAGCCTACATAAAGACCCTCGCGGCAAAAGCCCCTATTTTTATGCCGCCTTCACGTTGCCCGATGGACGACGCACGTTTCGCAGTACCAAGCACACAGACCGCAAGCGGGCTTGGGAAACGTGTTTGCAATGGGAACGAGCCGCCGATCAGGGACGCGACGGTAATTTCACCGAAGCTCAAGCCCGTAAAGTATTAAACAACATTTTGGAAAATACCGGCCAAGCTCCAATGCAAACCGAGACGATTCACGAGTACTTTACCAATTGGCTGAATGGCAAGGAACTCGCCAATAAAGCCCGCACGCACGAGCGTTACAGCATTGTGATTAAAAAGTTTATGGCCAGTTTGGGACAAAAAGCACAGCGCCCTTTGGGCGCGCTCACCGTTCGCGACTTGGAGAAGTTTCGTAATGAGTCAATGGAAGAAGGAAAGGCGCCGAATACTATCGGAATGGAAACCAAAATCCTTCGTGTCGTGTTGAATGTTGCCCGCCGCCAAGGGCGAATCAGCGTGAACCCTGCCGAAGCTGTCGAATTACCCAAAGTTGTTTCCCATACTCGCGACGTATTCACGCCGGAGCAGGTGCGGCTGTTGCTCGGCACTGCCAACGATGAATGGCAAACGGCAATTC
>JBEKMT010000079.1:0-20716 GCA_050008355.1 Verrucomicrobiota bacterium | reverse complement strand
CGAAGTCTTCACTCGCGAGGAAATCGCTTCGCTGGACTCAGTCAACAAGGATATTTTTACCGCGGAAAGGGATGACCACGATGAATTGAACTGTCCCGCATGCAAGACCGTGCAGATGGAGCATTTCAATTACGGAGACACGAGCGGCATCATTCTGCACAAATGTCTGGAATGTGAGGGCGTCTGGACGGACAAAGACCAGTTGGAGAAAATTGAAGAGGTGGTCGACGGGTGGAAGGCTGATCTCAACGAGGACACGGAAAAATATGGTTCGATTCTCCGGAAAGTTGAAGTCGAGGAGCAGAAGGAGCTGGACCAGTCGGTTTCCATTTCCCATTTCGGCTTTGTTAATTCGGTCTTGCGACGGTTTTGCGAATAAATTTATTTTTCTTCCGGCCTCATCACGGCCACAACGTACGCATCCGCCTTCAGATATTTTTGCGCGGCGGCTTTGACTTGTTCCAGGGTGACCGCTTCGTATTTGATATCGTCCAATTCCGTGCGCTGCCAGCCAAGACCGTACAGTTCGTCGAGGGCGCTCGTGGTTGCCAGGTTGCCAAGGTCGGCGCGGGCAATTTTTTTCTGCCCGACGATCTTCGCTTTCGCGCGTTTCAATTCTTCGGCGGTCAAACCCTTGGTGCGCAATAGCCCAGCCTCGGCCAGGAGTTCTTTTTCGACCTGAGCCGCCTTCGCCGGCTCGGTGCCCGTGTAAAATGCAAAATAGCCGGGCGCGAGGCCGGCAAAATTTTGCGCGCCGACATAATAGGCCAAGCCAAGCTGTTCGCGGATGCGAAGGAACAGCCGTGATCCAAGGTCGCTGCAGCATTCCTGCAAGAGATCGAGTGCGTATTTGTCTTCGTTATCCATCGTCGTGCCGGGAAAGCCGATGACGAGGACGGCTTGTTTCTTGTCGCGGGTTTCCTCCAGGCGTTTGGTTGAACTGAGCGGGACTTGATCACTGGCGGGCCGGCTGAAGGCGACGGCAGATCCGACGGGATTCTTCCAATTTGCGAATGCGCTCTCGACCGCGGTTTTGACATCGGCGGTCTTGACGTCACCGAAAATCGCCAGGACGCAATTGTTCGGTACGGTGAGCTGTTGGTGGAACGATTTCAAACCTGCGACGGAAATTTTCTCCACGGACTCTTCGCTGCCGAGCGAATCGAGGCCATACCCGACATCGCCGAACAATCCGCGGCGCATGGCGAGGCTGGCGCTCTTGAGCAATTCATCTTTGCGGGCGCGGATGCCGGCAATTTGGATTTCCTTTTCGCGTTCCAATTCGTCAGTGGGAAAAATCGGGTTCAACACGACGTCGGCGAGCAGGTCCAGGCCGATGGCAAAATCGCTGCTCAACACCTCGGCATTTACACCGAAACTGTTGTTGCCGCCGTAACTATCAATGTGGCCACCGACGGATTCAATTTCCGTGGCGATTCTCTCCGCGCTGCGTTTTTGTGTTCCCTTGATCAGCAACTTGGCAAGCAGCATGGTCGAGCCGTTATTTGCGGTTGTCTCGGCGAGGACGCCGCCCTGGAAGACGGCACGAAATTCGACGAAAGGCAGGCGTGAATCCTCTTTGACCAGCAAGCTCAAGCCGTTGGCGAGGCTGATCTTTTGGATCGGGTGGTCGGCGTTCGTCTCGATTTCAACCTTCGGTTTAGGCGTTGCGCCCTCGGGCAGGAGCGCATAAATGGTACGATTCTCCGGCGTGAGATAAGTGCGGGTGACGCGCTGGACATCGGCGAGGGTGACGCGTTTCACCGCGGCAAGATAGCGTTCTGAAAAATTCAAGTCATTGGCCGCGAGCCAGTTGCCGCCGAGATTTTGCGCCTGGCCTTCCATGGTTTTTCGGGTGGCCAGGGTGGCGGAAATAAACTGTTTCTGGGCTTTGTGAAGTTCATTGGCAGAAACAGAAAGGGATTTGACCTTTTCGATTTCCGACAAAATGGCATCACGCGCCGGCTCAAATTTGTCGCCGTCTACAACCGCGCTCACGCCAAATAGTCCCGGCAAACCGGGACTGTAGGTCCATGCATCCACATGATGCACGACGCCCTGACGTTCGCGCACCTGCTGAAACAACCGGGAACTACGTCCGCTGCCAAGCAGGACGGCCAGCACGTCCAAAACGGGCACGTCGGCGTGGCGGAGTTCGGGGATATGCCAGGCGAAATGGACGTGACCAAGTTCGACTTTCGCTTCCTCGATGATTTCACGTGAGGCGGTTTGTCTTGGCTCAAGAGGCAGCACGGCCGGGGGGATGGCGCGGGCCTTGGTTTTGGCGTAGGCGGATTTGATTTGCGCCACAACCTCGTCGTTTTTCACATCACCGGCGACGACATAGAAGCAATTGTTGGGGGCGTATTTTTCGGTATAATAATCACGGATGTTGTCCGGTTTCAATTCGTTGAAGATATCGGGATAGCCGATAATGGTGAAGCGATAGGGACTCCTGGTGTAAGCCGTTTCAAACAACCGGCGCCCGGACCGGCGCCCGGGATCATCCTGGCCCATGTCCATTTCCCGACGGATGACATCCAGTTCCTTGGCGAGGTCGTCCGGCGGCAGCGTGGCGTGCTGCATGATGTCGCACAAAATGTCTATGGCCGTGATGGCGCCCGTATTGGGCACGTCGATATGATAAACCGTGCGGTCAAAGCTGGTATACGCGTTCATATAGCCGCCGGCTTCCTGCACTTCCTGGTCAATGCGGCTCCCGGGGCGGGTGGTCGTGCCTTTGAAGAGCATGTGTTCCAGGACATGCGATAATCCCGCACCGAGCCAGCGGCCTTCATGGATGCTGCCCGTGGCGCACCAGGCCTGCGCGGAGACGACCGGCGCGTTATGGTCTTCGCGCACAATAATTGTCAGCCCGTTTTCGAGCGTGGTGAGTTTGACGCCGGCCGGCACGGAAGGAATTTCACCGTTGGAAACTGATTTTGTCATTTTGTATTGGACGAAAAAGATACTCTGAAATCCGCACCGAGCAAACCCATTCGGACAGATGGCGAATCAGAGTGCTTCGGAAACGCGCTGGATTTTGAGTGCCAGGCCGGTGGCTTCGTCAATCTCAACGATGGCGCCGTGAAGCGAGACGCGGTTTTTGGCGACTTCAAAACGCTGCGGCATGGCGGTTAGAAAGCGTTTGATGACGGGTTCAATTTCGCGGCCCAAAACGCTTTCCTGCGGGCCGGTGAACCCCGCGTCACTCAGGTAGGCCGTGCCGCCCGGGAAAATCTGCTCGTCGGCGGTTTGCACGTGGGTGTGGGTCCCGATGACGGCACTGACTTGTCCGTCAAGATAACGTGCAAAGGCGATTTTTTCCGAAGTCGCTTCGGCATGAAAATCCACAAAAATCATTTTGGTTCGTTCGCGAAGTTTTTTGACTTCACCGAGGGCGGCGGGAAAGGGGTTATCCAACGGTGGCTGCATAAAAGTACGGCCCTGCGCATTGATTACGCCGACTAGAATCGGGACCGGAAATTTAGCCCGGGGATTTTTGACTTCAAAAATTCCGCTGCCGCGACCGGGAACCTCTGCCGGATAATTCAGCGGGCGCAAAAAGCGTCTTTCGTTGGCCAGCAATTCCAATACCTCCTTTTGATCCCACAGGTGATCGCCGCTGGTAATGACATCCACGCCGGCGGAAAAGATTTCCACGGCGATTTTGGGGGTAATCCCGTTGCCGCCGGCGGAATTCTCGCCATTGGCGATCACGAAATCGAGCAGGTGTTGTCCACGCAATTTTGGGAGGAGGGTGGTGACGGCCCTGCGTCCCGGTTCGCCCACGATATCGCCAATGAAGAGGATTTTCACGCGATCAAACTAATTGACCAATGGCCACGGGCAAGCAAAACAGGTTTTCACGAAGACAAACCGAATGCGATGAGACCAATGACAGTGGCAGCCAGCCAGAGGATCAACACTGCCTTGACGCGGCTGAAGCCGGCGCGGGTGAGACGATGGGAAAGGTGGTTGGTGTCACCGATCCAGAACGGTTTTCCATTCAACGTACGAAACAGGCTGACCTGCGCAAGATCGAGCAGCGGGACCGCGAGTATGAACAAGGGGGACAACACGGCGAACGGGCGCGGATTCAGTTTGGTGTAAAAGTGCGGCAGAATGGCCATGACCGCGAGGAGATAACCAACGAGATGGCTGCCGGCATCACCAAGGAAGGCACGCGCTCTTGGAAAATTATAAGGCAAAAACCCGAGAAGCGCGCCACACATGAGAAATCCGGTAAGTGCCACGAGGTATTCGCCGTCCTTGGCGGCGATGAGGGCAAATAAAAACGCTCCGATGGTTCCAAGTCCCGCACACAGGCCATTCATGTTGTCGATGAAATTGAATGCGTTGATCACGGTAAGCAACCAGAGGACGGTGACGGCGTAGCTGAATACCTCACTGTGAACGAACAGGGTGATGCGTTTGCATGCGGCCGCGACAGCGACCGCGACGAGCAACTGGCCGATAAACTTGGCCAATGGCTTCAATTCATGTTTGTCATCCAGCCAGCCAAGAACGGTGACCACGATGGCGCCGAGTCCGAGAACGGCAAGCTCGAGTGCGCGCCGGTTGATCCCATGGACAATGAGTGCGGTGGAAGAAATTCTCAGGACCCCGAGTTCGAGCAAGATGGTTCCCGCCAGGAGCGGCAGCAGAATTCCGGTGAGGACGGCAAACCCGCCGGCCAGGGGAATGGGCGAGTCGTGTATTTTACGGTGTCCGGGATCATCCACGAGCCTGGTGCGCAGGCACCATTTTCGCCACAGCGGCAGCGTGAGCAGCGTGGTCAGAAATGCTCCCGCGAAAGCGGCGGCAAAAAAGTTGTAGGGAAACGTCACGCGTGGATGCCGCGTTCGGCGGCGAGTTTCAGGTAAAGATGATACTGGTCATCCACCATTTTTTCGACCGGGAAATTTTCGCGGACAAAATTCTGTCCGCGGCGTCCGAATTTTTCCCGCAGCCCGGGCTGGCTGGCGAGTTGCAACAGTTTTTGGGCGGCGTTTTCAACATCGCCCGTGCGGATCAGAAAACCGGTCTCGTTTTCGAGGCAGACTTCGTCCGCACCGTCGAAATCGTAGGCGACGACGGGTTTGGCCGCGGCGAGCGCCTGCGGCAAGGCGCGCGACACCGCCTCGCGCCCGGACAAATGGGCGACGCAATCCATGATGCCGACATAACGCGGCACTTCCGATGGCGGGACGAGGCCGGCAAAGATGACCTTGTCACCGAGGCCAAGCGCGCGGGCTTGATGTTCGATCTCACCACGCAGCGAACCGTCGCCGACAAAAAGCAGGCGCCCCGAAGGGAGACGAGGAGAAATCCTGGCGAACGCGGACAATAAATCGGAATGGCCTTTCAGTTTGAACAGCCGTGCAATCTTACCGATGACAAAATGACCGGCCTCCAAGCCGAGTTGTTTCCGGAGCTCGAGGTCATTGGTCGCATTCAAGAACGGGTCCAGTTTGAAGCCGCTGAAAATGCGGGTGTACATTTCCGGCTGGCCAATTCCGGCCGCGAGATAAAGTCTGGCCATCGCGGCGGCGGAACAAAAAAAATGGCCAGTCATCCGGGCGGCGTATTTCTCCGCGGCAGTGAAGATCACGTTGGCCAACGCACCTTGAAATTTTCCGAATGAAGGCCCATGGATATGATGGATGATGACGGGAATTCCCGCACGCCGCGCCGCGAGGCGTCCCAGAATACCGGCCTTGCCGCTATGGGTGTGGACAATGTGCGGCATTTGTTTCCGCAGAATTTTTTCCAATTTGCGCAAGGCAATGAAATCCTTCAGCGGGTGAACCGGCCGGACGAGTTCGGGTACCAGGGTGAGCGGGACGGATGGACGGCTGATTTCTGACTCGAGCGTGCCTTCGGGACCGCTCGTTGGTCCCGAGATGAGATTGACCTCGATACCTGGTTTTTGTCGCAAACCCAAGACGGTGGCGATGGTGTTTTCCTGCGCTCCGCCGACAATGAGCCGCGTGATGATGTGCGTGACGCGCATGGCGCGTTCAGAATGAGCTACTTTTTGAGTTCACGCAACCGGGCGATGACGTTGGTGGCCTCGGCGGTGTTGGTGTTGGCGTTGGCGAGATAAATTTCGTAATTGCGAATGGCTTCTCCGGTGTCGTGCTGTCGCCAGGCGACTTCCCCGAGGCCGTAGGCAACTTGAACGGAGTTGGTGTAAGCGGACTGCAACCGGGTGTAATCGGTGCGGGCGGCGTCCAGGTCGCCGCTATCCAGATAAGCGAGGGCCCGGTTGAAGAGCGCGGTGGGGTTGTTGGTCTGGATTTCCATGACACGCGTCAGCGACGAGATAGCGAGGTTGTATTTACCGATCTGCAACTCGGCATAGCCCTTGGCAAAAATCCATTTGGGATCGTCAGGTGTTTCACGAAGTTCCTGGTCAATGATGGCGAGCGCGTTGGTGTAAAGGCCATGTAACATGCAGGCCTGCACCGTTGCGGTGACCAGCATGGTATTGTCCGGATGGCGGCGAACTTCACTTTCCATCAGGTCAAGGCCGCGGGCATTGTCTTTCTTCTGGAAATAGACGGCTGCCAGCAGGATGTTCAAGCCGGTGGAATTAGTCCCGGACAGGCCAAACCGCGCGGGATTCATGATCGGGTCGTGCAGAGCCTCCAAGGCTCGGTCCGGCAAGCGGTTGAAAACATAAGTCTGAGCGAGCTCCATGCGGACATCAAGATTGTCGGGTGCAAGCTGGCGGACTCGCGTAAGTGGTGCCACTGCCTGGCGGAAAAAGGCATTATCGTTGGCGAGAACGAGGGCGTCCTTATAGGTGAAGCTGATCTCATCAAAAGGACCATTCTCGGAGATCAGCTCCTGCCAGTTGCTGGCTCGGCCAAACTGGTCCGGGCTCGTCCGCGACAAGTCAATCGGCGGAATTGTTCCGGCACGCAATTTATGATTGAAGTCGAGGTTGATGCCGGCGGTGACATTCTCCGGATTCAAAGTCTGCGCGGCGACGAAACAGTTTGTGGCTCGATCCAGTTCGCCGGCGCGCTGCAGTTGAACACCCCAAAAATTAAGTCCGCGCGAATAGACCGTCCCTGCATAAATTGCGTTGGGGTTGGCTTCAGTGGCAGCATGCAAATGCATCAACAGCCAGTCGCCAAAATTCAGGCGTCGTTCGGGATCAGGTGGCGCCAAGGCGCGAGCAATGGCTGGAGAGACAGTTGCGGTCACGTCGGACCAGAATTTTTCGTTTTCGTCGATTAAATTTTTGTCCAGCGGCGGCGGCAGCAATGTGTCCGTAGGCAACCCTTTCATGGAGTAATCCAAACCATGCGGCTCCTGGTAAAAGGTCTCGAAGTAGTAGCCGAAGCTGGGGTTAAGGTAGCAAATGGTGTTGGACTTGGCGATCTGGTTGACCATGCTGAATAGTCCGATTGGTTTAAAGACCACCGGCTGTTTTTCGTTGAAAAGCAGCGGCCAATGGTCGGGGAACTGGCGGTGCAGAAACTCCTGATAGAGGGAATACTTCAAGTTTTGCGTATCGACCACCGGATAATTCTTCAAACGTCCCTCGCGTGCCAAAATGGCTTGCGCCAGCAATGCGCTGATCGGCTGCTGATAGAGGGCGTCGATGTCACTCAGCAAAATGGCTCCGCCGGGCGGGATATTTTGGGTATTGAAACGGGCACATTGCAACAATGTGTCGTCATTGACGGTGCGAATCACAGGGGCGTTTTTGTAGATCAGCAAACCGATGGCCAGCGCGGCGCAGGTGAAAGTTCCGCCGACGATCACCGGGCACAACCACATCAAACTTTTTGGGAGAGCCGGATCGGGGCGATTATTTCGTCGCGAACGCGCGGGGGCTTTGCCAAAGACCAGCAGATAATAGCCGCAATAATATCCAATGCCCAAAGCTGTCAGATAATAGAATGTCAGCCCGGCTGCCCCTTGAAAGGGATATATACCAAGTGCAAGTCTTCTCGCACTGATCGGAGGGTCGAACATCACCCACACACACACGGTAAAAAGCGCGGCGTGCACGAAATAAAAGAGATAGTTTACCAGGGTAGTGCCGGCGTGGCTGCTGTCCCCGAAATTCGCGCTCCAACGAATCGACATCACCAAGACCGGCACAAAACTCGAAAGCGACAGCAGTATGAGCTGGTGCCGGACATCGCCATAAGAGATTGAAGTGATCAGTGACCAGTCGGCATTCAGCGCCGGGCGCAATGCTTCCCAAAAGCTCAAATGAAATTTGCCGGAAAGAATCGCCATGATGGGCAGCAGGAACAAAAATAAGATCCCGCCCAAGCCACACCAGGCCATGCGTGCCAGGAACTGCAAATTGAAAAAATCCAATTTGCGCAGCCAGATGATGGCCGTGATAAATATTGGAATGTAACCGACGAATGCCCAGCTCTCCGCAATCGCTGCGCCATAGATGAATGCGGTCAGGTATAGCCGCCAGGGGGCCTCGTCCAGCCGATACTCCAGCAATTGCCAGACGATCACGGCGAACAGCAACATTTCAAAACTTTCGCCGGTAAAACTGGTCGCCTGCTCCCAAAAGCTCAGTTGCAGGCCGACCAGCACTACTGCAAGGATGGGTGGAAAAATGGCCAGAGGACCGCTCAAAAAAGAGAAATCACTGCGCTCGCGCAGACGTTCCGTTTCCGTCCGGTCATGGGGCAATATGGCGACGGAACGGGCCAGCATGACCAACACCAGTGAGGCGCACACTGCGGAGAATACATTTAATACTATCGGTATCCCGGCGGCAGGCAACAGGCGCAGTGGCAATGTGGCCAGAAACAGGAGGGGATTGCTGAATTGAGGTTGCCAGCTCCAGCCGGAAACCGTCGCCACCTGGTAGAGGTTCAGCAGGGTGATCCAGTGGTTCAGGCTGAGCAGATAAACCAAGAACATCATCGTCCCGAGCAGCCAGGGCAAATGGCAGGCGGCAAAACTTTTCAGTGGTTCTTTCTGACTTTCGTTTGGCATCGGCTTTTTAAGTTGAATGACTGACCCGGTTTCTGGTCCGTTCAGTTTCGTCGGCGCAAATCAGCCACGCACTCGACATGTTGGGTTTGTGGAAACATATCCAAAGGCTGGACTTGTGCCAAGTCAAAGACACCGTCCGCGCATAAAATGTTCAAATCCCTTGCCATGGTGGCGGGATGGCACGAAACGTAAACCACCTGCGCCGGCTTCGTCTGGCGCAGCAATTCCAAGGTCGCCGGCCAGCAGCCCTTGCGCGGCGGATCGAGGATCACGGAGGTTTTCTCCGGAGAGAACCTTTGCAGCAACTCCGGCAGCGCATCCTCGACTTTGGCGGAAATGAATTCTCCGTTTTGAATTTTGCGGGCTGCCAGGTTCTCCCGGGCCGCGCTGATGGCGAGCTGGTCGTATTCAACGCCGACGAAGGATTCCATCGTATCAGCCGTCTCAATCCCGAAAAATCCAACGCCGCAATAAAGGTCAACCAAATGCCGCGCTGCGCCCGCTTTTAACATCGTGCGCACGGTCTCGACGAGCCGGGGCAGCAGGAAAAAGTTGTTCTGAAAAAAAGAATCGCGGGGCACGTCCCAATCCTCCGGTTGCACCCGCAGGACAACCTTGATTCCGCCCTTGAGCGGCGGGTCGGCCCGGACCTGTTTGATTTGCTCGTTTAAAGCCGGTTCGGCGATTTTACATTCTTCGATGTCCTCGACAAAGTTGTTGTCCGCACGGATGAAACCGATCTCCAGCTTCTGCGCGCGTCCATTCCATTGGCTGCGGATCATGATGCGGTTGCGATAGCCGTAAGGTGCGGGGCACGGAAGAACCGGCTGGACGGCCTGCGGCGAAATCCGGCCGACGCGTTCGAACAAGTCCGAGATTTGTTTGTGTTTCATGCGCAACTGTTCCGTGTAATCCATGTGCTGGTATTGGCAGCCACCACAGGCGCCGAAGTATCGGCATTCGGGAGTTACGCGTTTTTCAGAAGGCGTGATGACACGAACCAGTCTGGCACGCGCGAAATTTTTTTTGACCTCGGTGATTTCGACTTCAACTGTCTCACCCGTGATCACGAAGGGTACAAACACCACCATTTGTTCGCTGCGCCCGACTCCTTCGCCACCGAACGCGACATCATGGATGGTCAATGAAATCTGATCGCCAATTTTGAAAGGCACGCGGGGAGTGTAGAAAAAATGCGAGGTATACGAAAAGATTATTCGTAATTGTTGACAAATCGTGGTTGTGCCTTGAAACCACTTGAAATTGCCAAGGAGACCCGGCCAAAGCCATGGACTTGCGCCGCCCAACTGCGCTTCACAGAAAGATTAATATGCGCGCCAAATTTGTTATTGGCTCAACTTTTCTTCAGACCGTCAATCGCTGCTTTCATTTCATCGAAATGAGTTTGGGGGTTCATGGCGTCGGTGACATGGATGATTTTTCCGTCGAGTCCGATCAGGAAGCTAACGCGCTTGGACATGGAAACCACCGGCATTTTGGCGTCATAAGCGGCAATGATTTTGCCATCAGGGTCGGCAATGAGGGTGAAGTTCAACTTGTATTCGTCGACGAATTTCTTGTGGCTGTCCACCGAATCATGGCTGACGCCGATCACCTCGACGTTGTTGGCCTGCAAATCACCCATGCGATCCCGCAGGCCGCAGGCTTCCTTGGTGCAACCGCCCGTGAAATCCTTTGGGTAAAAGTAGAGCAGCACGATCTTTTTGCCGACGTGGTCGGCGAGCTTGAATGCTTTGCCGTCCTGATCCACGCCGGTGAAGAGTGGCGCGGCATCACCTGCCTTCGGAAGGTCCGCTCGTGCCCTGGTAGCGGTCAACAGGATGCCTGCGGCCAACAGTGCCGTCATTAATAAGGTCATTTTCATAAAGGCTAAGATGTTTCAGGCAGTCAAATGTTTCACGATTTGATTTTGGCAACGAATTTCACAAATCCTGCGGCTTGCGCATGAAGGCGTTCGAAGAGTTCGGCGTCTTTGATTTTGCCGGAATCGTCGAGCAGCTTGTAAATCTGCGGCAGGAAAACGCGGATTGGGTAAATATGCGCGTTCCGGTAGATGAAAATCGCCTGCAACTGCTCGACGGGGCGCAGTGCGCCCCAATCGCCGGCCGCAAGACCGGTGAAACATACCGGCCGGTTTTCAAAACTCTCCGGAAATTTCAGCATATCGATGAAATATTTCAGCACACCGGGCACGCTGCCATTATATTCCGGGGTGACCACGTGCAGGCCGGTGGATTGCAGAATGGCTTCGCTGAAGGGATGGAACGATTTTGGTTTTTCGGCGTAGGAATCGGGCGAGAATATTTCCGGCGGCAGGGTGGCCAGATCGAGGACATGGAGGGGGACCTGCAGATCGCTGTAAATCCTTTCAATTTCTGCAGCAACTTTTCGGGTACTGCTGCCCGGACGATTGGTGCCAACAACCAAAGTAATCATGGGGATTACTCTAATGGATGACCGGATTTTGGCAAATTTTGTTTGTTTTCAGGTTCCTTTTTCGGGCTGGCATCTCTTTTCGGCGACCGGCGAAAACCGTTCTGCACCCACAACCAC
Organism: Verrucomicrobiota bacterium; assembly: GCA_050008355.1. Classification (GTDB taxonomy): domain Bacteria; phylum Verrucomicrobiota; class Verrucomicrobiia; order Limisphaerales; family UBA11358; genus UBA11358. Next base: position 9,151 of record JBEKMT010000079.1, on the reverse strand, counting down.
CAAACCATCCAGAACGCTTCAATGACGATGTCGCGCGAGAGTTTGGAGGTGCCTTCTACGCGATCGGCGAAAGTAATCGGCACTTCGGCGACACTGAATCCCTCGCGCCAAAGCCGGTGGGTCAACTCAATCTGAAAGCTGTAACCGTTGGATTTGACGACTTCGAGCTGGACGGCTTGGAGCGCGCGGCGGCGAAAACATTTGTAACCGCCGGTCGGGTCAGTGAAAGGCATGCCAGTGATGAACCAGACGTAAACGCCGGCGAGTCGGCTCAACAACAGGCGCTTGAGCGGCCAGTTCAGCACCCGCACGCCGCCCGTGTAGCGCGAGCCCAACACCAGGTCGGCCTGCTGCGCTGCGCGCAGGAAATTCGGGATCTCCTCGGGATCGTGCGAAAAATCGCAGTCCATCTCGAAGATGTATTCGTAATTCCTGGCCAGCGCCCATTGAAACCCGGCGATGTAAGCGCGGCCCAACCCGTTCTTTTCCATCCGATGCAAAACATGGATTTGCGGATGTTTGGCGGCCAGATCGTCCGCAATTTTGCCGGTGCCATCAGGTGAACTGTCGTCCACCACCAAGACGTCCACGCCCGTTGGCAGGGATAAAAGTTTCTGGGCCATGCGCGGGAGGTTTTCCCGTTCATTGTATGTCGGCACAATAATGAGCGTTTCGTTCATGGACGGCAGCGGGCAGATTGTTAAGGGATTTCATGCTGAAAACAAGCGGACAAATCGGGCGTCCGGCGGCGCTGCAAAACTTTTGTTGCCAGTTCAAGGCCGGATACATAATTTCGCCGGATGTTCGCCTCCCTGATCACCGACATTCTGAACATCGGATACTTGCTCCATAATCCGTGGCTTTTGCTGATTTTTGCGTTTCAGGCGTGGATGTTCGTTGATGCTGTCAGGCGGCAGGAATGGATTTGGGCGGTTTTCATTTTCATCGGCTTCGGCCTGTCGGCTGTCTTGTATTTCTTTTTCGTCTACCGCGCCGCCGGGGCGGGCAGCGGCGGCTTTGAACTCCCCGGAATGCAGAGCCGCGCGCGGATCAAGCAGTTGCAGGCGCAAATCCATAACATTGGCAATGCCTATCATTACTTTCAGCTCGGTGATGTTTATTTCCAGAAGGGGAAATATGCCGAGGCGGAAAAGTGTTATCGCTCCGCCCTCGAACGCGAACCGAACGACATCGACACGCGGGCGCATCTCGGCCAATGCCTGCTCCGCTTGAAACGCCCGGCCGAGGCGCGACCGCTGCTGGAGGCGGTTTGTCGCGAAAATTTCAAGCACGATTTCGGTTATTCACTCATGGCTTACGCCGAAACGTTGACGGCCCTGGGCGAAACGGATGCCGCCTTCGATGTCTGGAAGCATGTCGTCGAGAATCATTCCTACGCCCGCGCCAAGGTGCAGTTTGCTGAATTGTGCGTAGCCCGGAATCAAACGGACCTGGCGAGAACACAATTCACCGATGTCATCAAGGATGACCTGCACGCCCCAACTTTCCAGCGACGGCGCGATCGCATCTGGGTCAGCCGGGCCAAGAGCGGATTGCGCAAGATGCCACACTGAACACAAGCTGGCACCGAATCTGATGTTCACCGGATCCGAAACCGCACAAGCCGCGCTCGACTGGCTTCGCGAGTCGGATTGTAAAGAATCCACCGCCGGCGTCAGCACTTCCAAGGTTCATTAGGCTGTAGCTGAATGCAGCGGCAACCAAATCGATAAATTCTCCAATTCCGCTTCCCAAAACGGCAACGTTGCCATCTTGAACCGGCAAAGTCCGCTTTAACAGCCGAACGCGGCTTTATTCTCTTATCACTTTAATATTGCCAATATGTCTTGCCGAATGGTGCTTGGGGGCAAGCCGGGTCTTTGTTCTTTGGTGTCTTAGCGACCAAAATTATTTTCCCTTGCGTGGTGGCCCACCGCGAGGAGTGCCTGGGCGATTCATTTTCATTTCCGACCGGCCAATTGTTTTTTATAATGTTCGGGTGTCAAATCTCATCGCCATCGTCGGCCGGCCCAATGTGGGCAAGTCAGCCCTCTTTAATCGCATCGTTAAAAAACGCATTGCGATCGTGCATGATCAGCCGGGCGTCACGCGCGACCGGGTGAGTGTCGAGGCCGAGTGGCATGGGCATCCGTTCACACTCGTGGACACGGGCGGCATCGGATTGTTGCGCCGGGAAAAATCCAGCGACGTGATTGTCAAAGCGGCGCTCGAACAGGTTGACATGGCGATCGAAGCCGCCGCGGTCATCATTCTCGTCGTGAACGTGCAGGATGGGGTGGTTCCGCTGGATCGGGAAGTGGCGGATAAATTGCGCCGCAGCGGCAAGACAATTCTGCTGGCGGTGAACAAGGTGGATACGGAGCGCATGGAAAAACTGGCCGACGAATTCACTGCGCTTGGTTTCCCGAAAATATTCCCGGTCAGTGCCATTCACGGGGAAGGCATTGAGAACTTGATGAACGCGGCGATTGCGATGGTGCCGCGGCCGGTTGCAGGGCCCGGGGTTGTGAGTCCCGCCCCGGAAGACGTTGAATCTGACAGCTCCGATGAGGTAGCCCGACCCACGGGCCCGTTGAAGCTGGCCATCGTCGGCCGCCCGAATGTTGGCAAATCCTCGATCATCAATGCGCTGACCAAATCAGAACGCGTCATCGTTTCGGCCATTCCCGGCACGACGCGCGACTCGGTGGATGTGCCGTTTGAGGTTGAAACCGAAGGGGTGCGGTCGAAGTACATTCTCATTGATACCGCGGGCATGCGCAAAACCCGCCGGGTGGATGACTCAGTGGAGTTTTTCAGCGTGCAGCGCTCGGAGGAGTCCATCATCCGCAGCGATATCACGGTGCTGGTGATCGATGCCGAGGTGGGCATCACGGAGCAGGACAAAAAAATTGCCGATGTGATCGTGCAAAACCGGCGCGCCTGCATTGTCGTGATCAACAAATGGGATTTGTTCGACCAGGAAGTCCTCGAGGCGCGGAAGCAGGAAATTGTACGGCGTGAAAAGAAGGTGCGCCGCGTGGGCCAGGCAAAGGAATTGACGACGCTTTCCCAATTCGGCCAGTGGGTGCAGGAAAAATTATTCTTTCTCGATTACGCGCCGGTGATTTTTACGTCCGCCAAATCCGGCTTTCATCTGGACCGTCTGCTGGAAACCGTGCGCTATGTCGCCGCCCAGTTGCAGCAAAAAATTCCGACCGCGATCTTGAACCGCACGTTGCGCGACGCCGTGGAACGCCGCCAGCCGATTAGCGAGGCGGGGCACCGCTTGAAATTTTATTACGCCACGCAAGTGCGTCAGTCGCCGCCGACTTTCCTCCTGTTTGTGAATCGAGACGAAATATTCTCGGACGCTTATAAAAAGTATCTCTCGGGTGAATTGCGTGCTGCTTTCGGCTACGAAGGCTGTCCGATTGTGCTCGCCCCCAAGGCGCGCCCGAAAACCATCGAACCAATGAGGAAGTTTAAAACGACGAGTCGCAACGCCCCCGGTCCCCTGGATGCATTCCGGGCGAAGCGCCGGGAAAGATATTCCCGGAAATCAACCGGGAAACAAAATAAATCACGTTAGAACCTTGTTCACAGCGGGGAATAAGTCGGTTTTTGGAGCCCGGTTAGTGGAAAATTCATCAATTTCGTTTGGGAATAACGTTCGCGTAACTTTTTTGCAAAATTTTCTTGAAACATACAAGGGGTGGTAGTAAGTTGGTGGCTGTTCCCCAATTAGTAGGGGGATGCCAGTTTCTGAGAAAAGTATGTTTTTCGTGAAATATGGCCGTTTTCAGGATCTGGGTGGTCTTCGCTTCGTTCGGAGCAGCCAGGTACAAAGAAGAAGCAAACAAAACCTAACTTTTAGAAGCCATGATTAATGCACGTGAGGAACTCTCGTCGTCAGCGCCGAAAACCGCTCAACACCGCTCAGCCAAATTAACAACCAGCCGCACCGTGAAATCCGGGCGCAAGTCTTCCGCCAAAACATTCCTGCCGGTAGACCGCGTTTTCAGCGACGCCAAGGTGAAACCCTTCGATCAGCTCGAATGGGAACGCCGCACAGCGGAGATCACCGATGATGCCGGCAAGGTGATTTTCAAGCAGGAAAATGTCGAAGTGCCGAAGTCGTGGTCGGTGCTGGCCACAAAAGTCGTGGTTTCAAAATATTTTTATGGTGAACAGAACACTTCCGAGCGCGAAACCTCCGTACGCCAGCTGATTCACCGCATTGCGCGGACGATAGCCGACTGGGGGGTTGCGGATGGTTATTTCAGCAAGGCGGACGGTGAGGTTTTCTTCGAGGAATTGACGTGGCTTTGTGTGAACCAATATGGCGCGTTCAATTCGCCGGTGTGGTTCAATGTCGGGCTTTATCATCAATATGGGATTGGCAAAGATTCCGGCCGCGGCAACTGGTTTTACAATCGTCAGACCGGCGAGGCGGAGCGGGCGAAGACGCAATATGAGTATCCGCAGGGCAGTGCGTGCTTTATCCAGAGCGTCAAGGACAACATGGAGGACATCATGCACCTGGCCTACAGCGAGGCGATGCTGTTCAAATACGGTTCCGGCACCGGCACGGATTTGACGCCGATCCGTTCCAGCCGCGAAAAACTGAGCGGAGGCGGCCGTCCCAGCGGGCCGATGAGTTTCCTCAAGGTTTATGATCAGGTGGCGAATGTCGTGAAATCCGGCGGCAAGACGCGTCGCGCGGCGAAGATGAATACCTTGCGCGACTGGCATGGCGATATTGAAGAGTTCATTGACGCGAAACAAAAGGAGGAAAAGAAGGCGTGGGCGTTGATCGAGCAGGGGTACGACGGCAGCTACAATGGCGATGCCTATGGCAGCGTCATGTACCAGAACGAAAATCTTTCCGTGCGCGCCAGCGATGAATTCATGCAGGCGGCCGTGGACGGCAAGGAATGGTGGACGCGTTCGGTGGTCAGCGGCAAGCCGCTCCACAAGAAGGACGCGAGCAAGTTGCTGGAGAAAATTGCGGAAGGCACCTGGATCTGCGGAGATCCCGGCATCCAATACGACGGTGCTATCCAAAAATGGCACACCTGCAAAGGCACCGAACCGATTCACTCCACCAATCCGTGCAGCGAATATGTTTTCGTCAACAATACCGCCTGCAATCTGGCGTCGCTGAACTTGATGAAGTTCAAGCGCGAAGACAGCAAGTTTGACATCGAACGTTTCAAGGCGGCGGTGCGCATTTTCATCACCGCGCAGGAAATCCTTGTGGATAACGCCAGCTACCCCACAAAGGACATCGCCGAAAACTCCCATATCTTCCGCACGCTTGGGCTGGGCTTTGCGAACCTTGGTTCGCTCTGCATGAGCTACGGTTTGCCTTATGATTCGGACGAAGGCCGTGCGCTGGCGGGCGCGATCACCGCGATCATGACCGGCCATGCCTACGAACAGAGCGCGGAAATTGCGGCGACCACAGGTGCTTTTGAAGGTTATCGCGATGCGCGATGCGCGGGGGTGGAGAAGACGGTTGCGAAGGACAACGTGGAATCCATGCTTGGCGTCATCAAATTGCATCGCGAAGCCGTTGAAGACATCCATCCGAGCGAGGAATTTGGTTATCTCAAAACGGAGGCACGCAATTGCTGGGAGCGTGCCCTGGCACGCGGCAGCGAAGTCGGCTACCGCAACGCGCAGGTGACGGTGCTTGCGCCGACCGGCACGATCGCTTTCCTGATGGATTGCGACACGACCGGGGTGGAACCTGACATAGCCCTGGTCAAATACAAATTGCTGGCGGGCGGCGGCATGTTGAAAATTGTTAATCGCGGCGTGCCGGACGCCTTGCGGCGGTTGGGTTATAACGAGGCGGAAGTCAATAACATCATCGCGCACATCGAGAAATTCGACACGATCGAAAACGTGGAGGAAAGCGGCGTGTCGGTGAATAGCGGATTGAAGGCGGAACATTTGCCGGTATTTGATTGCGCGTTCAAGGCCGCGCGCGGCAAACGCAGCATTGGCTACATGGCGCACTTGAAAATGATGGCGGCCGCGCAGCCGTTTATCAGTGGCGCGATTTCCAAGACCGTGAACATGCCGAACGAATGCACGGTGGCCGAGATTCGCGACACTTACATGCAGGCATGGAAGATGGGCCTGAAATGTGTCGCCATTTATCGCGACGGCTCGAAGCGTTCGCAGCCGCTGAACACCAAAAAGACCAACGATGGCGGGGTGAAAGCGACCGCCGCCGATGCTGTCGCGCTCGAGGCGCGCCTCGTGGAACTGGAAGTGGAATTGGGCAGGTTGCGTGACGATGCGGGCAAGCCGCTCCGCCGCCGTTTGGCTGACACGCGCCAGGCGCTGACTCACAAATTTGATATTGCCGGTCACGAAGGTTATCTCACCGTCGGGCTTTTCGACGATGGCCAGCCGGGCGAGTTGTTCATCACCATGGCGAAGGAAGGTTCGACCATCGGCGGTTTGATGGACAGCATCGGCACGCTGACCAGCATGGCATTTCAATATGGTGTGCCGCTGGAAGCCCTGGTCCGGAAGTTCGCGCACCAGCGATTTGAGCCGAGCGGCTTTACGAAAAATGCGGAAATTCGCAACGCCACCTCGATCACCGATTACGTTTTCCGCTGGCTGGGGCTGCAATTTGTCCCCGGCTATCGGGAGGGTCTCAATGCCGCGCGCACGCAACCGGAACTGGCGATTCCCGGCCTCGTTGAAGAATTAAAAAAAAGAGTAAACCGCCCGGTGCCGGAGCTGCCGATTTCGGAGGATAACGATATTGTTCCCGAGAAAACCGACCGCGGAAACGGTCATGGTTCCTTCGCCTACAAGCTGACCCAGATGATTACCAATCAACAGGACGCACCGACTTGTCCAAACTGCGGTAATGTGGTGGTGCGGAACGGTGCCTGCTACAAGTGTCTGAACTGCGGCGAAAGCCTTGGGTGCAGTTAGCAACTTTTACATACTTTTATCAGGGGTTAGCGCAAGCTAACCCCCTTTTTTCTTGTGCGAAGCACCTCGAATATGTAGCAACTCATATTTCGATACTTTTACCCATTTCTCACTCTTGTTGATTCAACTTGAGTCTCCTTCGACTGACAGACTGGTATAGTTTATCCACGTTGGCCATGAGCCGGGTATGGATAAGCACGCAAAGGGGCCTAACGACTTGAGAGTTGAGCCGAGCCTGACCTGCGATTCAGGACAACCTGCGGCATCTCGATGAGCGGAGATTTGCAGCCGGCGGGGGCTCGGTCGATTTGGTTAGGCCACAGCTTCATAAATCTTGATTGGTAATAACGGCACTTTGGTCGAAGCGCGATCAATAAATGCCAAAACATCGCCAGCCATCTCAACCTCAAGCTGCTTTCTGGTGCGGTCATCATAACCGGAGTAATCCATCGAGTCAGACCACAACTCTGTCTTGTCGCGGCGATGCTTTACAGATGCGAACCACTCTAAAACATCATGCGGAACCGTCACCTCGCAAACCAAATCTCGACCTTTTGTGATGCAAATGCGCCATGACTGCGCCTCGTCAACTACGCCAACATCGCTCCGCTTCCGAAGCTGCTCAATTAACTGGCGGATTCGTGTCATGTGGTCTAACGACCCCAGAACCGAGCCGAGCCCGACCTGCGGATCAGGACAACCTGATGCATCTCCATGACCTGAGGTTTCCACCCGGCTGCGGCTCTAGCGATCTGGTTGGGCGGCATCATCGTGAACCTCTGTCCAAAACCCACTGCTTCATGTATATATCCGCATCACGGTTGATCTTTTGAATCAATGCCAACTGCTCCTCCTGTGATAATCCAGAAGCATCAGGCCGCAACTGCTGCTGAGTGTACCGGTTGTGCTCCATAAAACATGGCATACACATAAACTTCAACTTCTGAATGCCCATCATCAATGCAAAAGTATCTGTGCCGCCTGCGCAAGGCTGCCCACCGCAATACTCGCAGCGTGATTCCCGTTGTGCCGCCGCAAAATCTCTCGCTTCCGGCGAACTAGCCTCGTAACACTCGCTACACAGATCGCTGGATCGTGAGATGCCATCCACGATGGTGCAAACGTGGCTGGTTGCTTCGGCTTTATGACATCTCTCGCAAAGCATATCGTGTGCGTGCCGCCTGAGGTCAACGAAGTGAGCTACGCCGGACTCGCTGCGTCAAACGCGAAAGCGGATGGATCAGCGCGAACGGCGATGGCTCCAGAAATTGGTTAAGCCACGGGTTCATGAATCTTCTCGGGTTGTCGTCTGATATCTCGCCAATATTCATCGCGAACGTCGTCATCAATCTCAATGGGTGTGCTGCCACCATAAAGAGCATCGCCGCCTCTGCGCTTCGGGCCAGAAATCCAATAATCCTCACCTGTCTCCATGCAGTAGTAGTTGCACTTGAAACCTGCGCCCTTAAGACTCTGAAACGTCTGGCCACGGTAGTACAGTGTGCACCCGGTCTTGGAAAACCTCACCCGACCGATTCGTGCCGCGCCCGTGAGTCCGCCCGCCTTGCGCTCGATATACATGATACGGCCAACCTGTGCTTCTGACTTGCGCGTCGGCGACACAGCCTGACCACCGCTTCGAGACGCCTGGGCAATCGCGATCTGCAAGCCTGTCATCTTTCTGATCGGGGATTTGCGCATTGCGTGAGCGGTTGGCTTAACGAGCAAGCGGGGAAATGACCGCGCCAAAGGCGGTTGGTTTTGGCAACTTGATTGGCATCGTTTTCATGGGTTCCAGAATTAACAGTCTCTGCGACGATAAAACCACAAAACCGGCTGAATCGCCAACAGCAAAATCAGATACCAAAGGCTCAACAAAAATGTCCAAATTGGGCGGCTCTCCCAAAAATACAAAACCTCTCGGAAGCGGCTGCCGGGTAAATTGAAAATCGTCACGGTAAGCAAACCGGAATCTGAACCGTTCCTCTCAATAGACGAGCTATGGTAAAATCCGTAGTAATCACCAATATGCCAACTGCCCACAGTCTCCTTCGGTGCGTTGGTGCCGGCCAAACTAATGATGCCGTCTAACCACGGCTGGTCGTGGCTAAAAACATATACGCCTCCATTGCTGAATCCGAGGTGAAATGACTGTGTGACTCGAATGCGCAGTGCCGAATGATCT
>JBEKMT010000078.1:0-23517 GCA_050008355.1 Verrucomicrobiota bacterium | reverse complement strand
GAAGTCGGCGTCGTTGGCGCGAAGTTGCTTTACGCGAACAACACGATTCAACACGCCGGCATCGGCTGGATAAATGGCGTTCCCGATCATCCTCACCGTCACACCGAGGCGAATGCCCCAGATGTTAGCCAGTTTCGCGAACTCGACATGGTTACCGGTGCCTGTCTGATGATTTCACGCGAGCTGTTTGTGCAACTCGCCGGTTTTGATGAATTGTATCAAAATGGTGTGGAAGACATTGACCTTTGTCTCCGTGCACGTGCCGCCGGACTCAAAGTGGTTTATGAACCCAAGGCGGTCGTCTATCACCTTGAAGGCCAGAGCGCCGGACGCTTCTCTCACGTAAACGAGAACCTGAAAATGTTCTTCAATCGCTGGCAATCATGGTTCGATCAACAGCGGCGCTTTGTCGTTCCGCATCCGCCAAAAATCATCGCCGCCAGCCGCAGTCTGCTGCTGAAATCCTCCAAGCCAGACACGCAGCAGACCATAATTGACTGGATTGGTTCCTTTCTGGATCACGGCAGCCTGTCACATGTGAATCGCGAGCTCACGAGCGCATTGCAGAAGCTTTCAGAATTTCAGGTCAATCGAATTTCCAACGGGGCGCCGTCCGTGCCTGGTTTTGAAGTTCAGGCGCGGGGCATTCAGACGAAGGTATCTGCCGGCGTAACGGTCACGGTGCGTCACGCGTGGCCGCCCAACTGGCAAAGGCCGGCCCAGGGCAAACTGGTGATAATACAACCGTGGGAATTTGGCTCGCTGCCGGAGGATTGGGTCCGCCAATCCGGATCAATTGATGAATTCTGGGTGCCGTCTGAATATGTCCGGCAGGTCTATGTCGAATCCGGTGTTCCTGCCAACAAGGTATCCGTGGTCCCCAACGGCATTGACCCATCAAGGTTCAATGCTCAAGCCGCGCCACTGAAACTGGCGACGCAAAGGAAATTCAAATTCCTTTTCGTCGGCGGCACGATCGGTCGCAAGGGACCGGATCTTCTTTTGCAAACATACCTGAAAAATTTTACGGCAGCGGATGACGTGTGCCTGGTCATCAAGGACTTTGGCGGCAAGAGCTTTTATGCCGGCCAGACTTTTGAATCGCAAATCCGCACCGCGCAATCCCTCCCGGACGCACCCGAAATTCTTTATCTCAACGAAGAATTACCCCCGGAATCATTACCCGGACTGTATACTGCGTGCGATTGCCTGGTGCTGCCCTATCGGGGGGAAGGTTTCGGTCTGCCCGTACTCGAAGCGATGGGCTGCGGCCTGCCCGTGATCGTGAGTGCGGGCGGCGCGACGGATGATTTTGTGCGTGATGAATTTGCTTGGCGGATTCCGGCCGCGCGCAAATCGTTCGGAAATGAAGTCAGCGGCATGAAGCTCGTTGGCCCGGGCTGGTTGCTGGAACCGGACCCTGTTGCGCTGGGCCGATGCCTGCGCCAGGCCTTTGAAAATCCGGCGGAAACCCAGGGGCGCGGGCGGCTCGCGAGCGGCCATGCCCACGAAAACTTCTCGTGGAAACATTCCGCAGCGATTGCTGCGTCACGCCTCCGGGAACTGGCGACAACTCCAACCAGACCGGATAGTTTCAGACCACCCAAATCCATGCCTCCCAAGGTGCCGGCGGTTGCCTTGGTCGGCCAGCTTCAGGAGGCGCGCAAGCTATTGGGGCATAAAAAACTCCCCGACGCCTGGAACGCGACACTCAAGGCCATCGGCAAACGTCCGTTCCATCCCGAGGCGTATTTTTTATTGGCCGAAATTGCGCTGGCTGCGGGTGACGCTGCCAGCGCCCGCGAATGCGCGATACAAGCGCGCGAGATTGCCCCCGGCTGGAATCCGGCCCGACAATTTTTAAAAAAACAATTGAAGGGCAGCCAGAAGCCAGAATGGTTAATAACGCCAGGGAAACATCAAAACCGTTTGTCCGTTTGTTTGATCGTCAAGAACGAAGAAAAATTCCTCGATCAATGTTTGAAATCTATCCGCGCTTTGGCAGATCAGATTATAATCGTGGATACGGGCTCGACTGATCGCACCTTAGAAATCGCCAGGTGCTACGATGCGGAAATTCATGCTTTCGCCTGGTGTGATGATTTTGCTGCGGCTCGCAACGCTGCCCTTGAACATGCTACGGGAGATTGGGTTCTCGTTCTCGACGCGGACGAAGAATTACCAGCTGAACAACAACCGAGACTTCTCGCAGACATGGCCCGGGCAGGAGTGATGGCGTGCCGGTTGCCGCTGATAAGCCGCGAACACGAAGCTGAGGGCCGGAGTTTTGTACCACGTCTGTTCCGCAACGCCCCGGGTATTTTTTATACTGGTCGAATTCATGAACAGGTCTTCCCCAGCCTGGTACCGCTTAGCAAATCCTGGGGCCTGGACCTGGACTTTGGCAAAGCGGAGCTGTTGCATCATGGTTACACCCGGGAGATGGTTCGTGACCGGAATAAAATCAAGCGCAATTTGGAATTGATAACCCGGGCGGTTCAGGAAAATCCGGCAGACGCCAACCTGATGATGAACTTCGGCCTGGAGCTGGTTCGGGCGGATGACCTTGCCAACGGTGTGGAAAAATATCGCGAAGCATTCAGGCTCATGTCAGCACAGAAGGAAGATGCGACCGCACCCGAACTGCGGGAGGTGTTGCTCACCCAGTTTACCTGCCAGCTCTACAAACTGCGCGCTCACGAGGAAGTCGTCCAAGTCCTACATTCGCCATTGGCGAAAACCGGCGGCTTGACAGCCTCGTTGCATTTTGCACTCGGCCTCGCCTTTTTTGAATTAAAACAATACCCGGCGGCTGCGGAGCAAATGCGACAGTGCATCATTCGCCGCCATCATCCAGTATTGGCGCCGCTCAATACCGATACCTTGACTGCCGCGCCAGAACATTGCCTGGCGTTGAGCCTCGCGAAAACCGGTGACGCCGCCGGCGCGGAGAAGGCGTTTCTCGCAGCCATGGCCGTGGATAGCCAGCTGCGCAAGGTCAAACATGATGATGTCAAATTGGACTTTGCAAAATTCCTGACGGCGCAAAATCGTTCCGTCGAAGCTTTCCAAATTCTGCAAGAATTGGTTACCGCCAATTCGCGCAATCTCGCCGCCTGGCGCACGGGTGGAGAGATTGCCTTGGGGCGGCCTGAGTTTCTGGAGTTCGCCGGAAATTGGACCAGAGAGGCGATGCGGTACGCTCCGGAAGATTTCATTGTCAGCAGGCAGCGCGCCGAGTTTCTGTTGTTGAACGGTGACGGAACTCCGGCGGTGGAATTGTGGGAACTTCTTTGGAATAGTGAGCGCCAGCCTACGATTCTGGCGGCATTAATCCTGTGTGAGACTCTGGAATCGCAAACGCGACATGCGCCGGATCAGGTTGTGGATGAGCCGGCCACCAGCCGCGCCTTCATTAAGTGGTATCAGCGGTTGATTGCCATGCGCGCCTATGAAGTTGTCAAACGACTGAATTTGAAGTTAGACGAACTTTCCCGCACCTTGCCCACCGCCGCGGGAATGCTGGAAAAGGCCCTAGCGGAACCGCAACAAGTTTGAATTTCAGTCCGCAGCCAGTTTATCCGCGATGATCTTTATCACATCATGGATGGCATATGGCTTTAGAATCAGCGTGGCATTGTGGTTGCGCATGCTGGTCTGGGTCTTCTCATCAAGATAGCCCGAGGCCAGAATGAATTTGGTCCTGGGCCAGCGTGCCGCGACCAACTTGACCAGATCAACGCCGTTCATGCTCGGCATGTTGTAATCAGTTAAAATCACGTCTACTGGTTCCTTGGCTTTCTCCAAAACCTCTATCGCTTCATGGCCATTATCTGCCGTAAGAACGGTGAAGCCTGCCATCTCCAAAAAGTTTCGGGAAAAATCACGCAACAAATCCACGTCGTCAACCACGAGAATCCGCCCTTTGCCTTGGACCAAAGTCATTTTCGGCTGCTCGGCAGCCGGCGTGACTTTTTCGCGTGCCAACGGCAAATACACGTGAAAAGTTGTGCCCTTGCCCGCGACGCTCTCCACCTCAATGAATCCGCCGGCTTCCTGCACAATACGTTGAACGATCGGCAGACCAAGTCCCGTGCCCTTGCCCGCTGCCTTGGTAGTGAAGAAGGGTTGAAAAATCCGAGGCAGCAAATTGGGCGGGATCCCTGCGCCGGTGTCCGCAACACTGCACAGAGCGTACTCCTCCCCGCTCCGGATTGAGTGTCGTGAGGCGAGGTCGGCAGAAGCCATCACAATACTGTTCGACAGCGTAAGCCGTCCGCCATCCGGCATGGCATCCTGCGCATTCACGCATAAATTAAGCAATGCCTGGCTAGCCCGGGTGGAATCTATCTTGATCGGGATCGGGTCCGCTGCCGGCTGAACCTCCAGCATCACATTGGGGCGCAGCGTGCAACGGGTCAGTTTGCCGGCATCTTTGATGACTTTATTGAGGTCCATGATGACACTGCGCTCATCCGCCGCCCGGCTGAATGAAAGCAGTTGCTGGGTGATGTCGCGGGCACGAAAGGCGGCCATGCTGATTTTCTCCAATCCCTGAAGTAAAGCCGGTGATTCGCTCTTCGCCTTCATCTGGATCAGTTGCGAATGACCGATGATGACCTGCAACAGATTATTGAAATCGTGGGCGACGCCGGCCGCTAGCGTGCCGATGATTTCCATTTTCTGCGATTGAAAAAGCTGGTTTTGCAGTTCGTGATTACGGGTCTGATCCTCAATACTGCAAATCAACCCCCGTCTTTGCGCGCCTGCCTTCCAGGGTGAAATTTTTACCGCCCAATAATGACCGTCTTCGGCGTGGAAAAAATTGGCCTGGGCATCCCCGGAATCCATGACTTGTTGAAACAAGGCCTGTAACTCAGCCCGGCGCTCGGCGTCGGGCACATAGTCAGTCAATGGACGCCCAATTTCGGGTGCACAAGTCAGGCAGATGCCACCGTGTCCTTCCGGCAGATGGCGCCAGCCGTTGTTTGCATGCGTCAGGCGGAATTCATAATCGAGACAGTAAATTGCGCTTTCCAGTGATTGCAGGATGCTCTGGGCAAAATCCCGCTCTCCCCGCAAGGCATCCTGCAGCTGCTGGCGCATTGTGATGTCGCGTTCGCAAATGACATAGCCCATGAAAAATCCCGAGATGTCAAAAATGGGTGAGATGGTGGACTCAACCAGATAGGTTTCACCATTGCTGCGAATATTCACCAATTCGCCGACCCATTCACGCCCCTCGCTAACGTGCTTGAGATAGGCTTGAACTTTTTCCAGCTCCGAGGGGGCGCGCAAAAAACCGTCCGGGCGTCCGATGACTTCCTCGATGCCATAACCGGTGGCGGATTGAAACGCAGGGTTGACGTAGGTAATGTTCAAGTCCGAATCCGTCACCAGGAAGACATCCGGCGTAGCGTCAATCGCCGTTATCAACCGCTGCACGTGTGACTCCAGGCGATGGCGCATCGTGATGTCTTTGAAAGCCACCAAAAACGAGCCACCTTCCAAGGGAACGATTTCCAGATCCATCAATAAACCGGTGCTGTTGTCCAAAGCAACCTTCACCGCTTTGATGGTCTCAACGGGTGCCGAACGGTTTTGCAGGATCCAGCTCAGCTTTTCGTTCGCGGCCGCAGGCAGAATTTTATGTATCGAAAGGACGGGTTCGTTCCTGACTCCGTCACGCTTATGATCAATTTTGAATAGCCGTACGGCTTTGGGGTTGATGTGTTCCACCAAACCGTCCGAGCGGCAAATCATCTGAGCGTCCTGTGAAGCATTAAAGAGGCTCCACCACCAACGGTCGGTTGATTCCCGCTTTGGCGATTCCTGTTGGACGGATGAATCCCTCATGACTGATTGAATCAACATTATATACAATTACCAGTAAATCAACAATATATGACAACAGTTTCGGTAATTGGTTGAATGCGATTATGATTTAAGACTTTCTCAATATAAGTGGCATTCAGCAATTGGCCTTGGGAAACCAACAATAGGCCGTTATAGGTATGGATGCCCTTGGCCAAAACCATACCCGGCCGCAATTCACCGAGCATTATCTGGCGTTCTTTGCGGGGAACAACAGCTACAGTGTGTGCGCGCAGAAAAGCCCGCACCGCTTCAGGGTCAAAAACCGAACCCGAACCTTCTTTTAGCCGGTCGAGCGCTTCAGCGTCAGTGAAGGGACTGGAAACGAACGACACTGCCACGGCCAACAACCGGGCCAACCAGGGAATATTTTGGTCGGAAAGTTGGTCGGGATAACCGCTGCCGTCAAAATTCTCATGGTGCGCACGGATGATTTTGCCAACCGTTTCCAAGTTGTTCCCGAAAGCGGTAAGCTCCTGACCAAGAATCGGATGCTGCTCCACCAGGACTTTTTCCGCCTGGCTCAGCGTATGAGGCGATTCCTGCCAATGGCGAATGATCTGACGGGGCACCCCTACCAATCCGATATCGTATAGCAGGGCACTGCTCTCGAGCACGCGCGCGTCTTCGGCGCTTAATTGCAGAACCTGTGACATGGATTTGCACAGCTGGAAAACCCGCCGGGCCCGGTTTCCAAGCAACGGATAAAAGGTCTCCATGGTGTGGACGCATAGTTCCATGGTGTGAACCAGATTGTCCTCCAACGCCCCATTCAAGTCGTGCAACTCGACGTTCTTCTGCGCGACCAGTTGAACCTGCTGTTCGAGTGAACGGTTCAACTCGATCAGTTGACTGTTCATGGACTGCGTCGCGGATTGCAGGTGGGCGTTGTGACAAATCAATTCATGACGCTGAATGCCATTTTGGACTGCCGCCAGGAATTCCTCTCGTAACCAGGGTTTGACGATGAACCGGAAAATCTCTCCTCGATTGATCGCATCAATGACCGTGTCAATGTCCATCACCGCGGTGATGAGCATGCGGGTGGCGTTAGGTTGAATCCGGGCGGCTTGCGACAACAATTCGAGGCCGGATAAACCCGGCATGCGCTGGTCGGAAATGATGACGGAGAAATTACGCTTCTTGATTTCTTCCAACGCTTTCAAAGGATCGGTGGCGCCTACGGAGAGATAACCAGCGCGTTCCAGTTCCTCCTGCAATAGAGCCACCACCGCCGCCTCATCGTCCACTAAAAGAATCGGATCGGGCGATTTCGGGGTTGCGTCCAAGTCTTTCATGGCAATTCCAGGCACACACCCTCAGGAAAATGAGGTCCATACTGCCGGACGACCGACGACATACGATTGTTGCAGGCGTTTCAAATTCTGACTGGCTCGTTCCAATTGTCTGCGTTCTGATTTTGCGGCCTCACGCGCAGCCTTCAGCATTGATTTATTGGATTCCACCATCGCGATCAATTCCAAAAGGACGCGTCGGATTTCTTTCTCCTTTGCGGAAAGATCCACCCCGGAATCCTTCCATTCGCTGCGGGCCTTGCGGGTCAATCGGGTGATCTGTGGTTGGAGTTTCTGGGTGACAGCCTGGCAATCCAACAACAACCGCCAGTTGCGAAGTTGAATCGCCTTATTTCCAGCCTTGGTCAGACGCCGCCATTCTGCGTACGCATCCAGGAGCGCCTCTTCAGAACTCATACGGGATGCAGCAAACGATCCGCATCCTGCTGCTCCGGGGCTGGTTCCCGGCCTTGGTTCGCCAACATGGTCGCCCAGGCATCACGCACCCCACGCAGATGGACGAGCACTTCATCCACGCCGTCGCGTTTCTTTTTCAAATTGCTCTCCATCAAGCGTGAATCAAAATATTGGTAGAGTCGGCGAAGCGTCTCAGCCAGCTGACCACCCGCTTCGAGGTTCAAAGAGTTATTTAAATGCCGGATGATCTCCGCCGCCTGCCTAAGGTTATTGTGGATGGTCTGGTTCTTTTGGCCGGGATCATCGTACTCAAAGCCTGCCAAGGCGCGTTCAAGAAACAGCAGTGCGCCGTCGAAAAGCATCAAAATCAACTGCCCTGGCGGAGCAGTCTTAGTCGCTATCCGGCGGTACGACTTAAAGGAGTTGGCAGCGTTCATGGATAAACCAATCAAACCGTCGTTTAACGCTGGTCATCAGCGTTGCTGCTCATTTTATTGGCCAAAAATCCGGCCATTTTGTTGAGCAATGTGTCCGAAGGATAATTCTCATCTGAAATTAATGCGCTTGCCTGCGTGACCGCTTCGGGGCGTACCTGGGGAGTTTCCTGCAGTGTTTTCTGCAGGGCCTGTGTGCGCTCAAAGGACATGGTGGTATCGGCTGGCTGTATGTTTTGTTGGCGGGCAACTGGCTGGCCTGCTACAGAATTCACGTTCAGGCCGGGATTGAACTCAACTTCCATATTATTATTTATTGGTTTCGAATCATGCCGCACGCTGCTCTGCGTAACTTGTTATCGGCAATCTTTGAGATAACTTTAGCTTCAAAATTCATCTTTGCGGCAGCGTTTGCAACAATTTTGACGCGGTGAACTGAGCGAAGTACCGCGGCGAGTTCAACACAGTCCACGGCTGATCAGACACGGGCTCAGCGCGGCGGTCAAGCCAGGTCAGCATCCGCTTGAACAATGAGGCTGGTTTTTCAACGCCCTCCTGCTGCTTCTCGAATTCCTGCGCACATTTGGTGACCACCGGATCGCTGGCATCGTAGAGCACGTCCGCCGCCCAGATGGTCTTTTGCGTGGACAGATCCACCAGCTTCATCCGCCAACCAACCATTAGTGGTGGATAAGCGTGAAAGGCGGATAATTCACAAAACAGAACTGCGTCACACCCATAAACTCGTTGCAAGGAACCAAAAAAATCCGCCGGCAAAACCTCCGCACCAGTCCAGCTGGAATGCCCCGACAAACCTTGGATTGTTTCCGGGCTCGCGGCAATCACTTCAAATCTTTTGGTCTTGATAAGTTCCGCCTGCAAAACCGGGTAAAGCATGTCGCACCCGCCGGACAATTCACTCTGCGATTCCTCATGAGCCAAGGGCAGAACCACCACGCGCTTCATACTGGCCGGCAGAATGGGGGAGGAGACAAAGACGTTGTCCGGCTTGGCATCAGCGCCATACAATCTTATGCTCCCGAAACCGGCCATACAAAACGTGAAAAACATTGCCGCGACCAGCGGCATTTTTTTGAGGACATATCTATTCATAAAAAATCAGAGTGATCCGCTGGTAATCTGTTCCGATAAATAGGTGAGCTCCTGGTTGGATTGTGATTCGGCCGTCTCCATGGCGGTGAATTCACTGGTCCAAGTTGCGGTATCGGAGGTGATTTTGGTCTCCAGATTGGATATTTGGGTGTTTAAATCCGTGACTTGCTGTTTCAAGCTAACTTGATGATTGGTCACGGTTCCATTGGTTCCGGTGGCGTCATTAATGTAATTGTTCAATTGTGCCGCCAAACCGTTGGTGGGATCGTTAAACAGAGTCTCCACGCTATTGAGGTTTGCACCCACCACGCTGGACAGCGTAGACGTGTCCACCGACAGAGTATTATTCTGGCCATTAGTCTGGATGCCAAGATCAGACAACATGCTCACAGCGCCGGTCAACCCGGGCACCGACGAAGTCACCAAGGTCCGCAAATCGCTGGCCATGCCGTTGGCGGTAAGATCACCGGTCAAGACTCCGGGCGTCACCGCTCCACTGGAGGAGGTGGTCACCGCCTGGTCGTTGGTGATGGCCGTCTGCAAGGTATTGTAATCGCTGACAAATTGTTGAATGGCTGTGGTGATCGCACTAGTATCGCTGGTCACGCTCACGGTTGTGGACCCAGTCTGCAAGGCCGTGACTGAGAGTCCCGCAATGCTTGAACTTTCCTGCGTAATCGTGTTTGACTGGCTGACCAGTTCTTGAGTGCCGCCATTGAGCGTATAAAGCAGGTTTTGACCGCCTTGCAATGTGCCGCTGGAAAGACCGGTTGCGGCCAGGAAATTTCCGGTCACATCCTGCATCGAGATTCCCACGTTGCCCGGGGTGTTATCGGTCAATTCGAAACGATTATTGACGGTGTCATAAGACGCCGTGACTCCGGCGGCAGAGCTGTTGATGCTATCGAGCACATTCTGAATGCTGTCTGTGCTCGCATCGTATGAAATTGCCACGCCATTGATGGTGAATTTTCCCTGCCCGCTTCCCCCATCCGTGATTGCCGTGCTCAAGTCAGCATTCGTCATCGTGGCCCCCAACTGCACATGTCCCAATGCCGAAGTGCTTGTAGTGGAATTTGTTCCGTTGTTGTAGAGTTGGGCAACCTGAAGGAAATTGCTCGTATCGGCCGCGCTGCCAAGAACAATCGGGCTGCTGCCAGTGCCGGCCAGGGTGATCTCATCCGTGGTGGAATTGTAACTGGCTGTGACCGTGTTATTGGTGGCTGTGGCAATATTGTTGAATACCTGTTGCAATGAATCCGTGGTGGCAATGGTGACTTGGGCTCCATTAACCGTAAACGTGCCTGCCGTGACCGGCGTAGCGAAGCCAGCCGTGCCGACAGTGACTGAACTCAGATTTCCATTTGGACTGATAGCCTGGCTGATGTTGCTCTCACCATTGATTTGAGCGGCAGTGGCCAATTGTTTTATATCAAAAACGTAAGTGCCCAGTGGAGCCGTAGAGTCGGAGGTAGCGGTAGCCACTGCAGTGTTGGAAGATTGCACATCCGTGCCGGTGTAAAGTGAGGAGTTTTGCAGCGCTTCGATGTCCGTCTGCAACGTGGCCAGGTCACCACTAATGGTGGTGTAAGCGGAATTCTGGGCGTCAAGGGAACTGATTTGATCCTCCCACTGCGTTTCGGGCCCGCGTTCGGCATTCGCCAGCTCGGTGATCACCGTTGACCAATTCATGCCCGACGCGAGACCGGTGATGGCCAAATCCGGCGAGTTAGTGGTGGAGTTCGAACCACTGTTGAGGCTGGGAGGCGAGCCCGTGGCCAAAAGGGATGACAACAGGTTGGACCCACTGGTCGGACTGCTTATGGAACTCGACATAGGTTTTTATTTCATTACTACAATCAAGCTAACTAACAGCTCCTCAAGCACACTCCCATTTTACGGCAAAAGCTCGGACAGCGCACCGGCACTGTCCGAGATTTGACTAACTTAACTAAACGAACCAGACCGTTTAGGCACCGAGGAGCTTGAGCGCGATTTGCGGCAAGGCATTCGCCTGCGCCAGCATCGCTGTTCCGGTCTGCACCAGAATATTTTCCTTGGCGTATGTGGAGCTCTCCGTGGCAACATTCACATCCATGATCGTGCTGTTTGCGGCAGCAAGATTGTTGTTCAAGGTCGCCAGTTGACCACTGTAATCATTCAGCGTCTCTTCATTTGAACCAAGACCGGCGCTGAGTACCCCAACTTGGGTGATGGCGGCGGCAACCGTAGCCTCCGCTGTCGCGGCGCTGGCAATTGTGCCAACCGTAGCAGTTTCGAGGTTGGTAAACGTCGCAGTGGTCAGGTTGACCCCAGTCATCGCAAACGTGTTTCCACTGCTGTCAATGGTCACGCCAAGCGAGGTACCATTGAACAAGCTGACACCGTTGAAGTTTTCCGTGGACACGTTGTTCACGTAAGTGGCCAAAGTGCTGAACTCCTGCTGGTACAGACTGCGGTCGCTGTCCGACTTGGTAACGTCCTGGGCTTGCACCGACAGTTCACTCATACGATCCAACGCGCTGGTCACCTGTGAGAGGTAACCGTCCTGCGTTTGATTGAAAGATACTGCGTCAGCAATGTTGTTTGATGCTGCCGTGTTTTCACCTTCCTGGGCCACCAAGTTCAGCGAAACAGCCAAACCTGCGCTATCATCCGCCGGTGATGTAATCTGCGAACCGGAAGACAGACGCGCCAGCGACTGGCTCAAAGCCGAACTGGATTGACTTAACAACGTGGCGGTATTCATCGCCGACGTATTTGTATTAATTACTAATGCCATAAACTAACTCTTTCCTTGAGTCGCCCCGTGAGGGGCAATTTTTACCGGGCGCAACATCCATGTTGCGCTGGTGGACTTTTTATACAGGAATCCACCGATTTTCCTTCCAGCCGTTTGTGGCCGCCGGACGCCATAACTACAAGCTTTTATCGGACGCTGCCGCCAAGACTTAAATGGAATTTTTAAATTTATCGCCCCCCTAAATAAAGAGGGAGACACAGATTTGCGCTCGAAGCGGCAGATTGTCAGAAGAAATCCCACCACACAGAATCTGGAAGGCGCCCAAGTATTGCACAAGCAACTCAAATTCTGGATATTATGAAAGTGGCCAAAAACGGTACACAATTTGAGACTTTTGAATTAGTATATTACACGTTCGCTCCATCTTGATTGCTTAGGCCAGTCAAATCGGATGTCGATATTTATTTTCGCACCGCGAAAGCGCGCTTTAAGCCAACAAAATATGAACTCAAGCCGGCCCATTGATCTTGTCCTGGCCTGCTTCCTCCTTTTTTTTGGTGTCGGTATCATTCATTCCCAGCTGATCAATGTTGATTTCAATCAGAACAATGGCGTTGCCTGGGGAGGTGGCGGCCCCAGTCCCGGACCGACGATGTCAGGCGCAGCAGTTCTTGGCGCAACCGGCGACCAATGGAATGGAATTGACGTTAATAGCGGGAACGGAATTCCTTTAATCGCTGCGAATGGCAATGTTACGTCGGTTACAATGACATTTACGTCCGGAGGTGGGTACGATGTGAACAGTTTCGGTGGCAGCACACCGTTTGCGGGCACGCCCTACGATGCCTTGATGGAGGATTATATCTACAATGGCGACACTCCTCAAACCATCACCCTTTCAGGTTTGGCGACGAACTCAGCTTACCAGTTGGTTCTGTACAACGCGGCCGGCGCCGAAGCGGCTGGGCGCGTGACGTGTTTCACCGTCAACAGCAATACCCTGAGCAGTACGTGGAACGCTACGAGCAACACGTTAATCCCAGGGGTTGATTATGTGGAATTCAGATCAGCCATGTCTGACGGTGCGGGAAATCTGGTCATTTCTTATAGCGGCAACGGGAGTGTGGAGGGCGATGTAAACGGGTTTCAAATCCAAGCCGCGCCGCCGGTTCTCAGTGCCTCATACGCTGGTACGGTCGCAATGATTTCATTTTGGAGCAGGACCGGATTCAACTATCAGGTGCAGTACAAGACGAATTTGACTGAAGTCAACTGGACAGCCCTCGGCGCTCCTGTTCCCGGCAGCAATCTGGTCCAGACTGTCGGAGATTCGACCACCCACATTAGCCGCTTTTACCGGGTGCAAATGTCACCGGTTTCGACCATCGCCCTTAGCCAGTTGCATGTCAACGGCACGAACATCGTCAACGTGGGCGGTACGGTTGTCCAATTGAAAGGAGTCAATTTGGGCGGCTGGTTCATCATGGAAAAATGGATGTGCCCATTGGATAGTGGCAGCATGCCGGACACTTACAGCGTCATCACCAACCTGGACGGACGTTTCGGCGTTACCGCCGAACAGGATCTCATCCACGGCTACCAGACCAACTGGATTACCCTGGACGACCTGAATAATATCACCAACGCAGGCTTCAACTGCGTGCGCATGCCGGTATGGTGGGGCAACTTCTATTCCATCACCAATACCACCGGCACGGGTTGGCGTGCGGATGCCTTCACGGTGCTGGACTGGCTTGTGACCAATTGTGCTTCCCACGGCATTTATGTCGTTATTGACATGCATGGTGTCGTTGGCGGTCAAAGCACTTCAGACGATACCGGCTGGCAAAATCAGAATCAATATTGGACAAACAGCGTGGACCAGGGTGAAACCGCTTACATGTGGACTCAAATCGCCGCTCATTACCGGGGCAACCCCGCTGTGGCCGGATATGATGTCATCAACGAACCCGACGGCACCCCGGACACCGCCGCAGTCTGGGCCGCCTACGCCAGTCTTTACGCAACCATCCGCTCGGCGGACCCGGGCCACCTGCTCATCTTGGAGGGCACATTCGGAAACTGGAATTGGAGCATGCTGCCAAACCCGGCAGCGTATGGTTGGACCAACATTGTTTACTCCATGCATGAATACCAATATGGTGGTACCGTTGCCCAGATTGAGACCGGCTCCGATAACCATGTGACGGATTTTGATAATCATCTGTCCTGGAGTGTGCCCGGTTACATCGGTGAATGGAATGATATGGGCCAAGGCGCGGCCTGCTACGATTACTCCATAAACGACTACCATGACGCCGCCATGAGCTGGACGATGTGGGCCTATAAGGCAACCGATGGCCTGCTCCCAGATGGTTGGGGATGGTACGATCCGACATATTGGCCAGTTACACCAAACATCTCCAATGATTCATCCGCCACCATTGCCAACGATTGGCAAGAATGGCGCACCACAACCTCATTCGGCCAAAACTCTGCCGTGGGGCTATAATTCAACAAACGATCAGCCGCAGCCAATTTTCAACAAATCGGAATGAGGCCTTCCCTTTCGAGAGGGCTTCAAGCAGATCATCAAATCCTGATATCAAGTTCAGATTTCAATCCGTGGTTGAATTAATCTGACGTCTGGTACCCCAAGGAGACGGCATACAAATACCACGCCGCGTGCGGCAGCCACTGCTCACTCCAACGCCAGTCTTCATCCTTCCCCGTCACAGCAAATCCCACATTGAAATCAATGTCATTGGGATTGGTTCGGCCCCCCGTGATGCCGTTACATATCCCGCCGGGCGCGTTGTTGTATTCGTAAGATTCAAAATATTTGTAAAAAACGTTGTTGCGGCCCGCGCCTTGCAACATGCAACAGTCGTAAGGATTCAAGCCCAAAATCCAGTTCAACTGGTCCGAGGCATACGCCTGAAGTTGGTTGCAAAAATCCGGGTCCGTCTTGAAATATTCTGATGCCAGCCGCGCCGCCGCAGCCATGGAACTTAAGCGGGCGTTTTCGCCCTGCCACCAAAGACCGGTTTCCGTATCGTGCGGATAAAAAAAGGCCGTCCGCCGAACTCCGTTCGTGTTTTGAACCAACTGCCGCGCCAAACCAAACGGATTGGCGACTTCCCGGGTTACTGCCAACTCGAATTCAAGGGATTTCTTAACCGTCTCCAAAATTCTTGGGCGCATGCCCGCGTCGGCGATTTCGCAATAATCGAGCAGGCTGATCACGGGCATTCCAGCATCAACGGCATGAAAATACGGACGGTCCCCGTCGTCGGCGCGCCAGTAATTGGTTTGACCGCCACTCGTGGTCAAGCGCGCCATCAAATTCACCGCCCTGCGGTCGGCCGCAGCCTTGTATTTTTCAATATTGTCCGCTTTAAAGAGTTCCGTTGCCGCCATCAGCGCGCAGTAATCATCCACGATGTTTTCCTTGCCGTCGTTGGCAAAAGAAAGATTGTTGTTCTCGAGAAAATCAAAAGCACCCGTCGCTGTCCGAAGATAAACTGAATTCGAAGATTCCCCGGATACCGGGTAAGTACTGGCCATGGCCAAGACGGCAATGGCCACTCCCGCACCACCACGATAGCCAACCTCGTAAGGGAATTCACCGGGGATCGTTCTTCGTTCACCAACGGAAGAGTCATTTTTTGTCTGTACGGTTTTGATCGCAAAGCCCACGCCCTCTTTCCCGATCAGCCGGTCTTCGGGACGTTTTGCCGGTCCGGGAGCATCCACAGTGCGATAGAACGACGCTGCGGGATCTCTCATACGCACCAGGAAGTCTGCGCCATACATTGCCTCATCCAATAAGCGCCGCTTGAATTGCTTGAAGTTCTCGTCACCGCGCCGGTCAAGCTCTGCGTATGCCTTGAACAGACTCCACGCGGCGTCCGGTGTGGGCTGCATGTTGAAATATGTTGAAAATGAAAGCCCACCGATATGTTTTCCATAATCACCGGTGGCATCATACCAACCGCCGTGGACATCAGCGGTGTTGGTTGTGTCTTCGAATTTCGCATGGTGGTCAGCCAGGTCCAACAAGCCCGAACATCGCTGACCTTTAAAGTAGTAAATGACGCTAGAGAGAGTGTTTTTTTCCAACAAATCATGCTGAACCAGGAACGGGAAGGAATCCACTTTGCCTTGGCTGGTGATACACTCGAGAACATAAGTACCATCGGTGCCAAGCGGGGTGAAGTCCGCGGTCCAAAAAACCCAATCCTTCCATTGGGCAATGCGACCAACATTGCAGGTTGAACCGACGAGCACAGTTTTGCCAGTGGCAAAATCAACGACATGAAACACTGTCACCACGTCTCCGGCATGGCCCAGAATCACCGCCCGCTTCGGTGCATTCTGTTCGTAGCCAAGATGGTTGGTGAGCACCTTGATACCCTGCCCAAAACCGGTGTGGGCGACAAATAGTCCGCAAAAGACGGCCATTTTGAATATTTTCATAAGATTTCGAAAGGACTGTCTACGGCGTAAGGGACAATGCTTTTGTATACTATTGCAAGGAATCCGCGACCTCCATTTTCCCAACTGAAGGCGACCTGATCTGGTTAATCCATTCCCACGAGCAACCAAACCAGAATTAGTCGAGCATCGCATTCCTCAACAGAGTTCTATTAAAACACGGGAAGTTTCATGGTGAAAGCCAAACAATCCTGAGCCAAGCCTTTGCCTCAGTGCTTGGGAATCCAAGGGTGAACCGACCCAATCCCGTAACAACACAACAATCCACCCGACTGTTCCTTTAACCGGTCAAAACAAACTGAACTTCTTGCACGTTCGGCACCATCCCCCACGCCCGAGAGTCGCCCACAAGAGCAAATAGACGCCCGTTAACGAAAGGATGACACCAGGAACCAAGAATGCCGAAAAATAAAATGAAATTCCCGCCGCAGCAATGAGCAAAACTCCCACGACGATCAGCCGGGCTCGATTCTTCTGAACCATTTCTCCACCACAGGTTTTGCATTTCATAAACTAGAGAGTCCAACCTCAACCTCAGCATTAATCGTCGAGCAGTGCAATCTCAATCCGCCAACCACCAACGAAAGCGCTTTAGTTTTCAATGCGCTTGTTGTAAATACAAACCAGCTTCGGTACTCATGACTTTGAAAAATCCAAGTTTACTCCGGCGACTAAAAAAAATGCTGCCCGGCGAAATCATTCTCGCACCGGCCATGCTCGCAAATTATGCCGGGGACAAATGGTTCGCCACGCATCAGCCTGATGCTGTCGCCCTGCCGCGTTCGACAAAATCGGTCGCCGCCATTTTGAGGTTTGCCGGCAAGCACGACATCGCCGTCACTGCCCGAGGCGCGGCGCACGGTTATGTCGGCGGTTGCGTGCCGGTGCGCGGTGGCATTGCCCTCTCGCTCGAACTCATGAACAGGATCCTGGAAATCAACACGGTGGATTTTATCGCAGTCGTGCAGCCCTTCGTCAACACGGCCGAATTTCAGGCGACGGTGGAGAAACGCGGACTTTTTTATCCGCCGGATCCTGCCAGTCGCGCGAACAATTCCCTCGGCGGCAACATCGCCACCAATGCCGGCGGCCCGCGCTGTTTAAAATACGGTGTGACCCGCGATTACGTCCTCGGGCTGGAGGTGGTCCTCGCCAACGGCGAGATTGTCCGGCTCGGAGGCCGCACGCACAAAAACAAAACCGGGTTCGATTTGCACCGGCTTTTCGTGGGCTCGGAGGGCATGCTCGGCGTCATCACCGAGGCGACCCTGAAATTGCTGCCGCTGCCGCCGTACCGTGCCAGCCTCGCCATCGGCTTCGGGTCGATGAATGCTGCTGTTCGCGCATTGCAGGGGATTTTCGCCGCCGGATTTTTGCCCTGTGCACTGGAATTGGCCG
Source organism: Verrucomicrobiota bacterium (assembly GCA_050008355.1). Taxonomy (GTDB): domain Bacteria; phylum Verrucomicrobiota; class Verrucomicrobiia; order Limisphaerales; family UBA11358; genus UBA11358. Next base: position 5,746 of record JBEKMT010000078.1, on the reverse strand, counting down.
ATGAATTTACGCTCGCCGCCGCGGCCAAACGCACGAAAAGCAAACGGCTTCTCGGCTGCAAGGCTCACTTGATTTGCGAGTTAGACGGACAGGAAAACTCTGTGCGCGGAGAAATTACCGCCGTCGAAAAAATCGTTCGCAACCAAAAACCATTGTTCATTGACCGGGGATTGGGCAACGAACAATGCGAAGCGGTCTGGCAGATTCGCCGCGAATTTTCATATGCGCTCCGCGACACCGGGTTGACCAAGCTAAACCAGGACATCGTCGTGCCGCGGGGAAAGTTGGAGTGGCTCTTCAAATTTGCGACCGAATTGCAGAAGAAGCACCGGTTGCAACTCGCATGTTTTGGCCATGCCGGTGACGGCAATATCCACACAAATGTCATGGCGGATTACACGCAACCGGGAGCGCAGAAACGCGCCGAAGCCTGCCTTGACGAGCTTTTTCGCGGCGTACTGGCCGTGGGCGGCGCGATCACGGGGGAACACGGCATTGGCCTCGCCAAAAAGCGCTGGTGGCCGCTGGCGGTTTCCAGGCAGGCGCAGGAACTGCATCGCACAATCAAATCCGCACTTGATCCTCGCGGAATCTTGAATCCAGGCAAATTTCTCTAGGTCTGCACCATTTGAGTTATTGGGATCGAACGGCAAACCACCGGCAGTGGCAGCCGGAAATATGCGGTGTTGCCCTTGTTTGGCGGCGCATTAGCCGGCAAGGATTTTTTTGGCGGTGGTGTGCACGGACTCGACGAGTTCACGGGGCATTAATACTTTAGCGTCGCCGCCCCAACTCAGGACCCAGCGTTCAACTTCGGCGAGGCTCGACAATTTCAGGGTGAGTTCCGCCCCGCCGTCTTTCAAATCGCGCAGTTTCTGCGACGGATGCCATTTTTTCTCGCGGATGAAATCGGCGGCGCGCGGCGTGAAACGGATGACGACCTCGAACTGTCCCTCACCGGAATGGACGCCAAAACTGTCGCGCAGTCTCTTTTCGAGTGAAAATTTTTCCGTGCGGGCAAAGGTTTCTCCGGTGGGCTTCACGGATTGAATCCGTGCGGGCACAAAATTGCGGATGTCTTTGCGGGCGTGGTCGAAGGCAAAGAGATACCATTCGCCGTTGATGTTGGCCAAATGATACGGGTCCACAAGACGTCTTTCGATCGCCTGGCCCGGCTTGCGGTAATGCAGTTCGAGTTGCTGGCGCTGGGCGACGGCCTTGGCGAGAGTGTCGAAAATCTTCAAATCCAAAATCGGCTCGGCTCGCGTGCGGAATGAAATGGTCTGTTCGATGTCGGCAAAATTGAGGGAAATGGTGTCCGGCAGCGATTGCTCCATTTTCTTGATTGCGCTCAAGAGAGGTTTCTCAAAGCTGGTGCCGCGGTATTGTTGCAAGGCTTTTTCAGCAACGACAAGCGCGAAAATTTCGCCTTCGGTAATCTGCATGGTCGGGAAGCCGCTGACTTCGCCGTCGTAGAAATAGCCATTGCGGCCGGGAGCAAACTCCACCGGCAGATTGAGCCGATCGCGCATGAATTCAATATCGCGATGGATGGTTTTGGTGGAGACCTCTACATCACGCGCAAGCTTGCTCGCGTTGGGATAATTGCCAGCCTGCAAGGCTTGATGAATGCGCAACATCCGCTCGAGCGGCGGACGCGAGTAAGGCAAATCGGATTTTGTGGCGTGGTTCAATCGCGGCATAGAAATCCGACCAGCGATCAGGGTCAATCCAAGGATGCCATAAATATCAAAATTGGTTAAACCCCCGCATCATCCCGCCGTTTGTCGATTAGGAATTCTTGTCCAACTTTGCCAGCAACTCGTCATTGGTCTTGTGCTTCTTGAGCGCGGCGGTCAGCGTTTCCATGGCCTCAATGGGATTCAAGTCCACCATCGTGCGGCGCAGCTTGCGAATGGCTTCGAGATTTTTCGCCGGGAACAGCTTTTCTTCCTTGCGTGTGCCGGATTTCGGAATGTCAATTGCAGGAAACAAACGGCGGTCGGAAAGTTTGCGATCCAAAATCAATTCCATATTGCCGGTGCCCTTGAATTCCTGGAAAATCAATTCGTCCATGCGGGAACCGGTGTCGACCAGGGCAGTGGCAAGAATGGTCAGCGAGCCGCCGTTCTCAATTTTGCGGGCGGAAGCGAACATCTTGCGCGGGATTTCCAGCGCACGGGCATCCACACCGCCGGTCATCGTACGACCGCTGCCACCGTGAACACTATTGTATGCGCGCGCGATACGAGTCAATGAATCCATGAGGACGAAAACATCCTTGCCGGATTCGACAATACGGCGGCATCGTTCGATCATGAAACGGGAAAGACGGACGTGGGTCTCCAATTCCATGTCGTTCGACGAAGCGACGACTTCTGCCTTCACGGAACGCTGAAAATCCGTGACCTCCTCCGGGCGTTCGTCAATGAGGAGAACCATCGCATGCACCTCAGGATGATTCGTGGTGATGGCGTTGCAAATCTGTTTGAGGATGGTGGTCTTGCCGGTGCGGGGTGGCGCGACGATCAAGCCACGGGTACCTTTGCCAATGGGCGTGACAAGGTCAATCACCCGGGTCTCGAGCAGGTCCGGCGTGGTTTCCAGTTGAAATTTTTCAATGGGATCTATGCTGGTCAGGTTCTCGAAGCGCACGGCCTTGGTGTATTCCTGGAAGGCCATGCTGTTGACCTTGTCCACGGCCTTGAGCTGGGGGCTAGTGCCGCGATGTGGCGGCTGGGTGGGACCTTCGATGAAGCTGCCTTCGCGCAAGAAGTTACGGCGGATGGTGTCCGGCGTGACAAAAATATCGGTCGGCTTGGGATGAAAATGATTCTGGGCCGTGCGCAGGAATCCGAAGCCTTTTTCGGAGATTTCGAGATAGCCGGACTCATATTAAACATGTGTCCGAAGGCTGGGACCCTTCCGAAAATTTGCTGGAAAAGTGAATTATTGAAATTGTCTGCTGCGCTGATCGCCACAGACTGGAACCTTCGACAGCCTTTAATTACGGGTAAACGCCCTTAAATGCAACACTTATTTTCACTTTCTAATTTTTGCCACCAGGAAACCCGCTCTCACAGATTTTGGGGTATGCATAACTTGCCGGCATCTCCAAACAGCTTGAAGACGGAATTAACATAATTTAAGGAGCTATGTCTTACCGCTGAGCCATTGGTCTTGGTTATTACTGCCGCCGGTGTGGTCAAAACGCAAAGCCGCCGGCATTTCATCCAGCAAGGAACAATGTTGGCCGCCGCCGTGAGCGCAGGCTCCAACATTCATGCGCCGAACGAGGCTTTTCAGCCTCCGACTTCGGCGCGCGCTTCGGCGGCGAGAGCCGTGCTCAAATAGCGTTCGCCGGTCGAGCAGGCGATCGTGACAATGACTTTGCCTTTGTTTGCAGGACGTTTGGCGACCTCGATGGCGGCGACGACATTGGCCCCGGTGGAGATGCCGACGAGAATGCCCTCCTCTTTCGCCAGGCGGCGAGCCATGGCAAAAGAATCGTCATTGGAAACCTGGACACATTCGACGATCTGCGGGTTTCCGGCGCCGTCTTTCAGATGCAAATTCTGGGGAACGAAACCGGCGCCAGTGCCTTGAATCTTATGAGGCCCTGGTTTGACCGGCTGACCAGCGAGGGTTTGCGATATGACGGGCGAATCTTTTGGTTCCACAGCGATAGCTTGAAACGAGGGCTTCTTTGGTTTGATAACTTCGACACAGCCGGTGATGGTGCCACCCGTACCAACCGCGGAGACCAGGATATCAATCTTGCCGTCGGTATCATCCCAGAGTTCAACGGCGGTTGTTTTTGAATGGACGGCGGGGTTGGCCGGGTTATTGAACTGCTGGGGGATCCAGGAATTTGGCGTCTCTTTGGCGAGTTGTTCGGCGCGGGCGATAGCTCCTTTCATGCCTTCGGCGCCGGGGGTCAACACGAGTTTAGCACCGAGCATGGCGAGGAGGGTACGGCGTTCCAGCGACATGGTTTCGGGCATCGTCAAAATCAACTTGTAGCCCTTGGCCGCGGCGACAAAGGCGAGCGCGATGCCGGTGTTACCGCTGGTGGGCTCGATAATGACGGTGTCGTGCTTGAGAACGCCGCGCTTCTCAGCATCCTCGATCATGGCGGCGCCGATGCGATCCTTGACGCTGCTGAGGGGATTGAAGAATTCACATTTGAGGAGAATGGTGGCATCAAGCCCCGCGGTGACTTTGTTCAATTTGACAAGGGGCGTGCGACCTACGGTTTCGACGATGTTGTTGTAAATGCGTCCCATAAAGATTTTTGAGAATGGTTAATGGTTAGGTTAATGCGCGGAGTCAAATTTCAACCGAACGCCTAGTGAGAGCAAGCAATTTTTGCAGGTGGAATATTGCGCCGGGTAAGTTGAGATTGCTCCACAGCGCGAGTCTGCGACCCAGGGGAGAATCCGCGGTGAAGGGCTTGGCGGCATGACCTCCATCGGCTTGGAGTCGGGGAATAGCTGCGAGAAAATGTCCCGCCGCCTGTTGCGCCATGTCAGAAAACAATAAGTCCCTGCTCAACCTTTCGGTCAAACAGGGACAAATGGGGGATGGGAGTTCGCCATGCTCTCTTTCCCTGACCGGCATTAGGCGCACCCTTTCGGGGCTGCCGGTTTCCCGACGCCATTCTCCACGGCAAGCGGAGTTTTCGGCCTCGTAGCAGGGCCGTCCAACGCCTTTCGGCCTTGGATTTTGAGTGAGGCTTTTCAGCTCGCTTCGGCTGGTGGTTGCGCCACCGGCCTGCCAACCAGGTTAAGACACGCCTGTAATTCTTTGTTTCGCGTCTTAACCACTGGTTTTGGGTCTGCCACCGCTTTTGGCGGTGCGTTCGCCCGAAACCACGGGTCTCGCCTCTTCACTCTCAAGTTGCCTTTGTTTCACAGCCCAGCGGTATCGTTTTTAATATCGCCGGCTCTTGGAAGTTTTTCACGCGGCCTGCCAAGCCGGCGTGTCCTTCCCGATGCGCACTCTCTTTTTGTCCGCCTTTCGGCGTTTTTAGTTTGGCGTCTTCAACTTTTTATTTTTGAACCGCCAGAGTCGCCCGCACCGTGCTGATACGCAGTAGCAACCGTATACCTTCGGTAACTGCGATTCGTTCAGACTCGAAACCTGCCTGAACTACTTAACCCGCTTCGGAACGGTTTCTAATCGTTCCTCGCCGCCTGATTCCTCATTCGCGTTTGACGACGTGCGACCGTCGCCAGAGGAACCGGTGAATTATGCCTCGCCGGAGCTTTCGCTCTGGTTTCAGAGGAGTCGGATCAATCAGCCTGACCCGGCTTTTCCCCGGTCACCCGGGATTATCCAAAAGCTAGCAATCTCAATTTTACTCTTAACTGCCCGCTTAGTACTTTCAATGAACAAGAACAGATTATCAGATTTCTTTAATCCAACAATCATTTGATATGCACAGCTTATCCACCAAAAATCGCCGGTGAACATTCTGTGAACAACGATATTCCACCAATGAAATCAGGGGGCAGAGAGTTTTCAGGCCGGAATTATTCACAGAAAATTTGGCGGCAAATGGCCGTGGTGAATAAGTTGCTTCCAAGTTTTCTAAAAAAAACATTTAACGCATGAAGTTTTAATCGCGGACAGAAGCAGATCAACAAGATAAGGGCGAGTGAACAGCATGAACCTCCGCGCCAGTTCTTCACTTTGTCGTTGCCAGTGGGAGAGTTCTACTCAACCGAGGTGATTTCGCGCGTCG
>JBEKMT010000077.1:0-20845 GCA_050008355.1 Verrucomicrobiota bacterium | reverse complement strand
TGTTCCAACAGGGTTCGCATATCCGGGATCATCGGGATTTCACGGCGTTCCCCGGCATGTCGGCCCTTCAAACCCGTCGCCGGGTCGCCCTTGAGCACAATTTTGCCGCGGTCGAAATCGCAATCAGCCCAAGGAATGTGAGCGGCTTCGTTCTTGCGAAAGCCGCCGTACGCGAGGAATTAAGCCAGGTTAGCGGCGGGCCGGGCAAAGCCGCTGCTCGAGCTTCTGATTTCCGCGACCAGCTTTTGGAATTCAGCGGAGGCCGGTAGTTCGGTGCGCTTCCGAGTCCGCTCTTGCATCCGCTTGGCATCCACTGCCGGGTTGTCATAGCGGGCACCATTCTCCACGGCAATTTTAAAGACATGGTGAAGGACGCTGACGGTGTGATTATGCGATGACGAACTACTGATACGAGCGTTTTTGGCGCTCCAGGCCGCACATTCCGCCGGGGTGATTTGGGTCACATCGCGGGATTTCAAGTCGGGCCAGGATTTCAGCAGGGCCTTGATGCGGTACTGATAAAGCAATTTGGTGCCGGATTTGGCGTCCGGATTGTTTTTGAGGCGCTCCCAACAAACATTCAAGGCGTCGCCAAACTTCATTTTACCCAAGTGGACGGCAGTTGCGCTGCGGGTTTTATGGCGTTGATTCTTTTCGAAGTCAGCCAGCCGGAGTTTGGCCACCGTCAGGGTCTTGGTTTTAAGGCTCCGGCGAATGAGCTTGCCCTTCACCCGTAACTGGGCAAAATACGTCTGCGATGGTCCAAAACGAATCAAGCTTGCAAACGGTGTTTTCTGCCAATCCGACTCAGGGTCAGCCGGCGGCGGCTCTGTTTTCATGCAAGCAGTATCAGATTGTCAAATGGACTTCGTGAAAACCGTCAAATCGTCCCGTAAATATTGGATCGGAGCGTAGCTCAGCCTGGCTAGAGCACTTGCTTTGGGAGCAAGACGTCGCAGGTTCGAATCCTGTCGCTCCGACCATTTTTGTTTCTATGGTTTCTGCAATTATCGTTGCCGCCGGGAAAGGCACGCGCATGGGCGCCCAGGTGGACAAGCTTTGGCTGGAGGTGACTGGCCGCCCGATCATCGCGCACACCTGGAAGAAATTCAACGACGCGGCTGCGGTGGATGAAATCATCCTCGTGGTTCGTGACGGAATGCAACCATACTTCGCCGAGCTCGCGGAACAACTCCGTTTCCAAAAAAAATTCCAGCTGGTGGCTGGCGGCGTTGAAAGGCAGGACTCGGTCTGGAATGGGCTGGAAGCTGTCTCTCCCGGAACCCAAATTGTAGCGATTCAGGATGCGGCGCGACCTTGCACGAGCGAGGAACTAATTGTAGCCACCATCACTGCAGCACGCGAAACGGGTGCTGCGGTTGCCGCGCAACCGGTTACCGATACCATCAAGGAAACCAGCGACGGCATGGTTATTTCACGGACTTTGGACCGGGCGAAGCTCTGGTCGGTGCAGACGCCGCAGACATTCAAGCTGGAGGTGATCCGTCAAGCTATCGCCTTGGCTCGCCAGAAAGGCTTGATTCTAACCGATGACACGGCGGCATGTGAGTTGATCGGCCAGCCGGTAAGATTGGTGAAGAGCACACTCCCCAATCCGAAGGTGACGGTGCCGGCAGATTTGCCTTTTGTCGGGCTGCTATTGCAAAGTGCTTGACCTCATGGTCTTTTTCCTGTGGAGCGATCATGGCAAGCTGTCTGTGGCCGTGCAAAAACTTTGTGTCTTGGCGCCTTCGTGGTAAGGTTCCTTTGTTTATGAATCGACGTCTGATTTTCGGAGCTGTGATTGCCGCCTTGCTGGTGAACCTGGCGATCGGCGCGCAGATTTATTTTGCGACCCCCAAAGCGGCCAAACTTACGGATTCGTCGGAACAGAATTTGCAGTTATTCGCCGATGTGCTGGAAAAAATCCGCACCCAATACGTGGACGGCACGAACCTGACGTATCGCGACCTTACCTACGCCGCTTTGAATGGCATGGTTCAGAAACTCGACCCGCACAGTGAATTTCTCGATCCGGCGGATTACCAGCAATTGCAGGATGATACTGAAGGACAATTCGGCGGACTGGGACTGGTGGTTATCGTCAAGGATGGTTTTATCACGGTGGTCGCACCCATGGAGGATACGCCGGGTGCCCGGGCGGGCATCGTGTCCGGCGACCGCATCATCAAGGTCGGGACGAACAGCGTCGTCGGAGCGCAGTTGGAAGATGTGGTTAAAGAACTTCGCGGGGATCCGGGAACAACCGTCACTCTGACCATTCAGCGGCCTTCAACCGGCATGGTGAGAGATTATGCACTGGCGCGGGCGGAGGTTCAATTGGATATGGTCAAGGACATCGACGGTCACAAGGAATTTCCGCTGGGCGAAAATCAAATCGGGTATGTGCGAATCGCGGAATTTGGCGACCAGACGAGTGTCGAGTTGGAAGATGCGCTGGAAAAGCTTGAAGGGCAGGGCATGAAGGCGCTGATTCTCGATTTGCGTGGAAATCCTGGCGGACTTCTCGATGAAGCCGTCGGGGTGTGCCAGAAGTTTTTGCCACATGGGCAGTTGATCGTCTCGACCGAAGGCCGAGAAACGGTGGATAAATATTTTGCCAAGGGCGATGGCGATGAATTGAAGGGTGTGCCGATGGTGATTCTGGTGAACCTGGACAGTGCCAGCGCTTCGGAAATTGTGACCGGTTGCCTGCAGGACTTGCACCGCGCCTACATCATCGGGGAAAAAACGTTCGGCAAAGGTTCGGTGCAGACCATTTTCCCCCTGGACGATGGCTCCGCATTGAAATTGACGGTGGCGAAATATTACACGCCGAGCCACCGGGTCATTCATGAGCATGGCATCACACCGGACAGCATTGTGCCGGTGACCGATTTTGAGGACTGGGCGCTGGCACTGCAGCATACGCTTGGTGGTGTGGAATCGTTGCCGACCGGCGAACAGGCCAAGGTGAGGAAAGTCCATGACATCCAACTCGAGCGCGCCCAGGACTTGCTCAAGGGCATTCTGATCTACAACGCGATGAACACTGGTGCCAACCCGCAAAAAATTGCCGCCAAATAGCGTGAATTGCTCCGGTGCCAGGCTGCCAGACCGATCTGCTCAGCAACCGGATGCAAGTCTGATTTTAACAGGACCGTCCCATGACATTGCTTGCGGTTGAAACATCCTGCGATGAAACCAGCGCTGCCGTTGTGCGCGACGGGAAAGTTTTATCAAACATTGTTTCATCGCAAATCAAACTACATGCCGAATACGGCGGCGTCGTGCCGGAATTGGCAGCGCGCGAACATTTAAAAAATCTCTTGCCAGTGGCGCAGGCGGCGTTGACCGAAGCCGGGATTGCCCCTGCGCAACTCGATGCGGTTGCGGCCACGCAGGGTCCCGGCTTGTCCATCGCACTGCTCATCGGGCTGAAGGCAGCGCAAGCCATTGCATTCGCCCTGGCTAAGCCATTTGTGGGCATCAATCACCACGAGGCGCACTTGTATTCGCCATGGATTGCGGGGAATCCCCCTGGCGCCGATTTTTCAAGATTCGAATCAAATCTTTCCCTCATCGTCAGCGGCGGTCACACGATGCTCGTGTTGGTGGAGTCGGAATTAAATCATCGGGTGCTCGGTGGAACCATTGATGACGCTGCCGGCGAATGTTTCGACAAGACCGGCAAGCTGATGGGGCTGGCCTATCCCGCCGGCCCGGTGATTGATCAGCTGGCGGCGCAGGGAAATCCCCGCGCATATGATTTTCCACGCCCGTTGTTGCACGACGCCAGTGACGATTTCAGTTTCAGCGGCTTGAAGACTTCCGTTCGTTATTATTTGCGAGATCACCCGGGCCTGCTGGAGGACCCTCAACGCGTTGGTGATTTGTGCGCCAGCGTGCAGGCGGCCATTGTCGAAGTGTTAGTTACCAAGACGATTCGCGCTGCGAAGCGAAACGGTGTCCGGTGTGTCACAGCTTCGGGCGGTGTGAGCTGCAATCAAGCGCTGCGGAACGAGTTGGAACGCGCCTGTAATAAAAATGGATTCAGTTTGCGCCTCGCACAGAAAAACTTTTGCACGGATAATGCGGCGATGATCGGGATCCTTGCTGACCGCAAATTATTGAAGGGGGAATTCGTGTCCGAGCCGGATGCGGAGGCCAAGCCGGGTTGGGTTTTGGCATGAGAACCATTTAACGCGCTGCTGGCTTGGCCGCGGGGGAGGACAGTTTGCTCTGCGGCCAAAAGGGCTTGCAGAAAGCTTCGGTGAAATCGTAGCCGCTCTGAAAATCTTCGCGCGAATCTTTTTCGGTTTTGGCAAGCAAGCCGCTCTCGACCATGTTGAAAACCAATTCGCCAAAGTCGCCGCATTTCCTGATACCCCATTCCTCCAGCACGGTTTTGGTCATCGGACCGAATTGGGTAAGGGCAAACTGGCGGATGCCGTTGAGCAACTCTTGTCCGGTCACATGCCGGACTTTTCCGTGGTTCTCCTTGCCAATTATTTTTTGGGTGAAATCGAGCGCCTCGCGAAGGAAGATATAGGAATCGCGCGCGTAACGCGGGTCTTTTGCGATGATTTCCTCTACGGTTTCGTCAAAATTGACTTCTTGCATTTTAATTTTTGGCCGCCTGGACCGTTGCCATTTGTGGATGCGCGGCGCGATACGCCTTAACCGCCCAGCCGGTCAGCAATAATCCCAAGACGATACAAAGAACCAATTGTTCCTGTTTCGTCAGATAATTCATGTCTGGAAGTTAACCCAAAACAAGGAAACGGCAAGCTTACATGCGGCTTTAACCTTGCGGATTTCCGGCAACGTTTGTTAATTTGCCGTTATTCTTATGGCTGCCATCGGCCGATTTCGCAAGGGTGAGGATATTTTCTACGCTAAAGTCGTAGACGGAGAACTTTTCCGTCTCGAAGGGGATGTTTTCAGCTCGCCGTCGTTTGCCAAAAAACCGACACCTCGCAAAGGTATCAAAACGCTGGTGCCGGTCGAACCAAGCAAGATCATCGCGATCGGTTTGAATTATGCCGATCACGTCCGTGAGATGGGCCGCGAGCTGCCTAAAGATCCGCTTTTCTGGTTGAAGGCAACCACTTCGTTGCTGCCCGACGGCGGGAAAATTGAGGTTCCTTACCCGCAACACCGCACGGATTTCGAGGCGGAACTGGCGATTGTCATCGGACGCAAAATCCGCAACGTCAGCCCGACCGTCGCCTCGCGCTTCATTTTTGGCTACACCACCGCGCAAGACATCAGCGACCGGAATATCCAGAAAGCTGAATCGCAATGGGCGCGGTGCAAATCGTTTGATACCTTCACGCCGCTCGGTCCGTATGTCGAAACGCAGATTGATCCGTCCGACCTGAATATACAACTGTTTCAAAACGGCCAGCTCCGGCAGAACTCAAACACGAAGCAGCTTATTTTCAAGCCGGCGGAGATTGTCAGCTTTGTTTCGACCAATTTAACTTTGCTGCCCGGAGACGTGATCCTCACCGGTACCCCCAGCGGGGTTGGCCCGATCCAGAGCGGCGACAAACTGGAAGTGCGGATCCAGGGGCTGGCGCCGCTTATCAACTCGGTGAAATAGAGGCGGCCAGGCGGATGTGCCGGTGCTTGATGAGTAACCCAAGTCTTGCGCGAGAGGGGTCCGGAATCATTTTCGACAACCGTTTCGCCAAATTAAATGATTCCTCCAGCAATCCTTTTTTGATTAATCTATCCGTCACATGAAGTGGACAAAGACGTTGATTCCTACCCTCCGCGAAGCTCCGGCAGACGCGGAAATCCTTTCACACAAGCTTTTGCTGCGCGCCGGACTCATCCGCAAGCTTGCCGGCGGCGTTTATACCTTTCTACCGCTTGGCCTGCGGGCATTGCGCAAAGTGGAGCAGATCATCCGGGAGGAAATGGACCGGGCCGGCGCCATTGAAGTACTCATGCCCGCCCTCCAGCCCAGGGAAATCTGGGAGCAAAGCGGGCGCGCCGAAACCGCGCGTAACGTGCTTTTCAAGGTCAAGGACGGTTCGAACCGTGAATGGTTTTTGAGCCCGACCGCCGAGGAAGTCATCACGACGCTTGCGGCGAACGAAATTAATTCTTACCGCCAGTTGCCGAAGAATTTTTACCAGGTCAGCACCAAATTCCGCGATGAAATTCGTCCCCGCTTTGGCTTGATGCGCGCCAAGGAATTCATCATGAAGGACGCATATTCGTTCGATGCTACGGACGAAGGGGCAATGGCCAGTTACAAAAAAATGTATGACGCGTACACCCGTATCTTTGCCCGCTGTGGACTGAAAGCATTTCCGGTTGAGGCCGACACCGGCGTGATCGGCGGCAATTATTCTCACGAGTTCATGATCCCCGCCGACACCGGCGAGAATGAAGTCGCGTTCTGCGAAGCCTGCGGTTACGCCGCGAATGTGGAAAAGGCGACGAGCGGCCTTCCCAGCACGGCGGCGCGTGAAATCGGGGCGGCGGTGGAAAAATTCGCCACCCCTGGCATCGTGACAATTGAAGCGTTGAGTAAAGCGCCCTACAACGTTGCCGCCAATCGCCAGATCAAAACGCTGGTTTTCATTGCTGATTCGAAGCCGGTCATCATCCTGATTCGTGGCGACGACCAATTGAACGAAACCAAACTCATGGCGAAGACCGGTGCGGTCGCCGCACGGCCCGCAACGCCGGAGGAAATTCTCCCATTGCTTGGCGCCAGACCGGGTTCGCTGGGCGCGGTCGTGAATGTCCCCGCTGAGGTCAAGGTGCTGGCCGACGAACGCTTGCGGGGCGCCAATGACATGACGACCGGTGCGAACGAAGACGGATATCATTTCAAGCATGTCTCCATTGAGCGCGACATCAAAGTGACGTCGTGGTTCGATTTGCGCACCGTCGCCGCTGGTGAGCCCTGCGTGAAGTGTGGAAAGCCATTGAAAATCCGCCGCGCCATCGAGGTCGGCCACGTGTTCAAGTTGGGCACGAAATATAGTGAGAAATTGAACGCGAACTTTCTTGATGAAGCGGGGGCTCGCAAACCCGCAGTCATGGGCTGCTACGGCATTGGTGTAACCCGCACCTTGCAGGCGGTGATTGAGCAGGGCAACGACAAGGACGGCGTCATCTGGCCGTTGAGCGTTGCGCCCTATCAAGTTTGCATCACGCCGCTAGCTGTCGCCCCCGAAAGTGAAGCGATGAAGCTGGCGGAGAAATTCTATGCGGAACTCAACGCCAAAGGCGTGGACGTGATTCTCGATGACCGGGATGAACGCCCGGGAGTGAAATTCAAGGACGCCGATCTCGCCGGTTTCCCGATTCGCATCGCTCTGGGAGAAAAGTCACTGGCGAAAGGCGAAGTTGAAATCAAGCCGCGCAACGGCCCGGTTCAATACGCGAAAACCGAGAGCGCAGTTGATTTGGTGGTCGCCGTGATTTCGCGGGCCGCCGGCAATGACGGCTTGCTTACCGCGGCAACGGATGGAAAATGAATTCCGCCGGGTGTTGGGCCTCCGGATCGAGGGTGACCATGAAGTAGCCGCCGTCATTAAGCAGTTCAATGCCGGCGAGCGCGGGACACAACCGGACCTTGAACGGCTGCCACTCATGCGCCTGATGCAGGGCGGTGGTGATTTTGCAAATGGATGGCCCGAGAAAGTGCAGCGGCGGGATGCCTGAGAGCAATCGGCTTTTCCAGAACACCAGGTCGGTGTGAAGATGACCGATGATGGTCTGTTCAATCTGCGGCAAACGGCGTCTGACGATTTCCTCCCGCCCCAGAAACGGCAGGGCCGTGGGATCGTGGCAGAAGAGCAGCACTCGCTGACTGGGTTGGATGGCTTCGAACGCCGCGCGAACTTCGTCCATGTGCGTCTGCCGCAGCTGCTGCCATTCCGGCCATTCATCGTCGAGAGCATCGGCACGATTGGCCGGCAGTGCGATGAGAGGTGAAGCGACTGCCAGTAGCAAATAGTTTCCCACGACCAATCTCCATAGCGGTTTGATGCCGAGTCGCATGGTTGCCTGCCAGCTGGCCAGCCGCATGCTGCCCTGTTCAGAAAACATGGTTTTCTTCCCCAATTCGTGGTCGCCGATAACAAGGTGCAGGCGGTCACCGAATTTGGTTTTCAGTTTGTCCAGACATCCCACGGCGCTTTCCAATGATGCCGGGTCCGCGAGGCCGATGAATGCCGAATCGCAAGTATAATCACCGTTGACGATCACGAAGTCAGCCGGTTCAGCTTTGCGCAAAAATACGTTGAGTTGCGGGCTGCGCGCAAAAGGATCACGCATCCAAACGTAATGTCGGTACGCGCGGGCAAAGGCGCGGACGAGCGGCTTTTGGATCGCGGCAAGTTCGTAATCGCTTCCGCGAGCGCATTCAGCCGCTCCTGCATAATGAATGTCGCTTAAAATAAGCAGCGTCACTCTCTTGCCGGTTGCTGTGCTCATTCTGGTTTCATGCCACTGCGGCATTGCGTCCACGTGGTATTTTACCCAGGTTGTAAATCAGAAAACCATGCAGCCATTGGCGCAGTTCCTGGTTTTGTGGCTCGGTCAATATCAAGCGCGGCCCGCCTCCCCGGCCAACGTCCATCAGGGCGGCGACAATCTTTTTTGCTCCCGGAGTCAAATGCGCCTCGGCCATGTCCGGTTCCAGGCCCAGCTCACGAAGCAGTTTCAGCTCAAAGGCAAAAATGTTTTGTGGTAGTGGGTCTAGTTCGCAGAGAGACTTCAGGAAATCCCGCGTCAATCTGAAGATCTCCGGCAGCGGTGTGTCGGTTTCGGTCGCCTGTTCCACAATCGCAGTGGCGTAAGCGGCCTGTTGCAACTTCATGATATCCCCGCGAATCGCCTCATGGGTTTCGCGCACATTGACTTCGCGCAAATTATGGAGTTCGGAACTGCGGCTGCGGCTGAAGGAAAAGTCCGCGACATAAAATAAATCCAGCCTTCCGGCAAACGGCGATTTTTGCCGGCGCGCCCCCTTGGCCACCGTCGCCAGGCGGCCAAAATCTGTCGTGAGCCAGTGCAGAATCAGACTTGTTTCCGTCAACGGCCGCGTTCGCAAAATAATGCCGGTGGCGGTCTCAATCATATGCCAGCCACGGTTGGACACCGACCAGACCGTGATTGCGGGATGGCTTTCATCGTCGTCTCAGGTTCTGGGAAGGCGGTGGGTTATCGCTGGCGATGGCGCCGAGGCTGATGATGTATTTGAAGCCCTCCGCCACGCTCATATCGAGCACCGTGATTTGTTCCAGTGGAACGATCACCAGAAAACCCGAAGTGGGGATGGGGGTCGTCGGAATGTAAACACACACGGTTTTCAGACTTAGTTTTTTTGATACCTCGTCATCCTGGTCGCTCGTGATGAATCCGACGGAATAAATTCCCGGACGGGGATATTCGATCAGCACAACGGTTTTAAACGAATTTTTATTGCCGGCGAATGCGGCGTCCACCTGCTTGATGGTGCCGTAGATTTTGTTCAAAACCGGCACTTGCAACATCAGGTTGTCCGCCCAGGCGATCAGCCGTTTTCCCATGTAATACCGCGTGAGTATCCCGATGAGCGTCACCAGCAGTATGGAAACGATCAACGCAATCAAGCTCCAATACCAGTGAATCGGTCCGGTGCCGTCGCTGGCGACGTGGGTGATTGTTCGTGGCAGGAAGAACAACAGGAGATCGGTGAAGCTGGAGACGGTGCCAAAGAACCATTTCACCACCGCCAGGGTGACGACCCCGGGGAGGATGATGATCAGTCCGGTAAAAAAACTGGCACGCCAGCGCGCAAAAAGCGATTTTCTCACGGGCCGATTTTAGCGGGGTGCGACAATTGCGCGAACGAAATCTTACTGGCCAGCCGGCGGAGCAGCCGATTTTCCTCGCGTTTCATCCGGCGGCGCAGTCCGACCTCCACATCGTCGTGGCCGAGCAGGTGCAAAATACCGTGGACCACGTAACGCACGATTTCCGACGGCCAGCTGCAGCGGAAACGTTTCGCCTGCAAAATCGCCTCGTCCACACAGACAAAAAGTTCGCCATGGAGCGAAGGTTCTCCGGCCTGTCGGCTGGAATCGTCGAGATGGTTGAAGGTGATGACATCCGTCGAGCCTTCGTGTTGCAGGAAGGATTCGTTGAGCAAAGTCATTTCCCGTGCCGCGACCAGGTTGATGCCGAGTTCCGCGGTTTCAATCTCCAACTCCGCCAGGAGCTCAAGCACGATGTGCTTGAGGAGGCGCTTGTTAATTTTCTTCGTCCGCTGGCGGTTGAGGATTTCAAGAGTCATCATTTGCCGCGATGCTCCTCGTATGCACTGATGATGCGTTGCACCAGCGGGTGGCGGACAACGTCCCGCCGGGTGAATTCGATGATGGCGATGCCTTCGGTGTGTTTGAGGGCGCGATGTGCCTCGGCCAGTCCGGATTTTTTGTGCGGTGGCAAATCGATCTGGGTTTCGTCTCCCGTAATGACCGCCTTTGATCCGTGACCGAGTCGTGTAAGAAACATCAGCATCTGCTCAGTGGTCGAATTCTGGGCCTCGTCCAAAATGATGAATGCACCGTTCAGCGTGCGCCCGCGCATATAGGCGAGCGGTGCAATCTCGATGGTGCCTCGCTCGGTCAGTTTTTGGATTTCCTCGGCGGGCAGCATGTCTTGCAGTGCATCGTGCAAGGGCCGCAAATAAGGGGTGATCTTTTCGTAAAGATCACCGGGCAAATACCCCAGTGCCTCGCCCGCCTCCACCGCAGGACGAGTCAAAATGATCCGCGAAACTTTGCCCTCGCGGAGGGCTGACAAAGCCGTGGCCACGGCCAGATAGGTCTTGCCGGTCCCCGCGGGCCCGATGCCGAAGGTGATGTCGTGGTTGCGAACGGCATCGAGGTATTTTTTCTGGCCGACGGTTTTCGCGGTGACGCCCGGCCTGCGATCGTGGGTATGCACGCGATCATTGACCATGTCGTTCAGCATGGAAGCGCCCTCGTGCTTGACAACATTCAAGGCGTGGGTGAATTCGCGGTTCTTCACGGATGAACCGGCCTGCAGCAGGTTCTGGAGGGACGCGAAGAGCTGTTTTGCCCGCTCAATGCCATCGGCCGGACCATCCAGCTTGATCCAGCCTTCGCGCGCGGTCGCCTTGACACCCAGTTCGGTTTCCAGGGACTGCAAATTGCGGGGTTCGTGATTGAACAATTGCTGCGCAAAGCGAGCATTTTCGAAATGAAGGGTTTCGGTAGCCACAGTGAAAATTTATTTCGTGAGTTCAGCTCGCAATTTCGCCGCAATCTCCTTCAGCGCCTCGGGCACCACCGCCGTGTTGGCGATGACCGGCATGAAATTGGTGTCGCCATTCCAGCGTGGCACAACGTGGATGTGTAGATGGTCCTTGATGCCCGCACCGGCGACTTTGCCAAGATTGAGACCCACGTTGAATCCATCCGGCCGCATGACGGACGTCAGGGCGTTGATGCAGCGGCGCACCAGCTTCCAGAGATCCGCTACTTCATCCTCGGTGAGCCCGTTCAGATCCGCGACTTCCTTGTATGGCACGACCATCAGATGGCCGCCCACGTAGGGATAACGGTTGAGCAGGGCGAAACAGGTGCGGTCGCGTACGATGACGTAATTATCCTGATCATCGCTGGATTGCGCGATGCGCGCAAAGACGCCTTCCTTCGATTCCGGCTTGGGCGAAAGAATATAATCAATCCGCCACGGAGCATGCAGAGATTCCATGCGGGAAAGTTAAAATGCAGGACGAAGAAGGAAAGCAGTAAAACAGAAATCTTAGGTTCGTGATTTCTGTGGAATCACTTCCGCCGCCGAAACCAATAACGGGCGAATGAGATCAGGCCGGAAAATTTGTAGCCCGGATCAACGTATTTTTCGATGACATAAAAGGCGAAGTAATAGAACCGGCAGAAGCTCCAGATCACCAGCACCAGGAGCCCGGCGGTTCGCAGGGATGGCAGGTCGATAAAGAGCAGGGCAGCGGAGGTGATCCCGAGGAAGAGAAAAAGCAGTCCCTTCAATTTGATCCAGAACGGGTTGGAGAGGTCTTTCATGGGAATAGCGTCAGAACCGCTTGGGCGGCTCGTTTCGTCGCTCCCGGTTCGCCCAGCGAGGCAATGATGCGCGTCAGTTGTGCTTTGATTTTTTCGCGCCGTGATGGTTCCTGAAGCAGTGCGAGCGCGGCGCGGGAGAGGTTTTCAGCCGTCAACTCGTTTTGGAGAAATTCAGGGTAAACCTCCTCACCCGCAAGCAGGTTGGGCATGGTGAAGGTCTTCACGGTGACGATACGCCTCGCAATCTGGTAGTCGAGCCACGAACCTTTGTAAAGCGTAACGGCTGGCAGGCGAAAAAACGCGCACTCCATTGTCACCGTGCCGGTTTTGGAGATGGCGATATCCGCCTGCGCCAGCGCCTGCGGCAGATGGCCAATTTGCATTTCCAGATCGGCGCCCAACGATCTCGCCAGCTGCACCAGCGATTCATCGGGGAGAACCATTATGGCGCGTGCAGCGGGCAGTTTTTCCCGGATGCTTTTCAGCGCGCCGAGCATTGCCGGCAGGTGATGCTTTAATTCACCTCTGCGGCTGCCGGGCAGCAGCAGAATCTGAGGAGGACGGGCTCCGTGCGTGGCGGATACGGAAAGATCAGTAACTCCCGGCTCAGAAGTGAAGCGTCCGATCATCGGATGCCCGACGAATTCCACGCGGAGCTGCGGAACACGCTGGGCATACCAGCCCTTTTCAAACGGGAAAATGCTCAGCAGCAGATCACAGTCGGCCGCAAGCCGGTTTGCACGCCCTGGCCGCGAGGCCCAGACCTGAGGTGAAATGAACTTGACGATTTTGGGATTCCAACCGCCGGGATGCCGCCGGACATGCGCCTTCACCGCATGGGCAAAGCGTGAATTGAACTCGCCGTAATCAACGCCGATGATGACGTCCGGCCGGCGTTCGATCGCCAGAGCGAGCAGCTGGTTTTTCACGCGCCAGAGGTGGAGAATGTTTTTCAGCACGTCGGTGATGCCGGTGACGGCGTGCTGCGTCATGTCAAAGGCCAGATCCACCCCGGCGGCGGACATTTTTGCGCCGCCCGCGCCGAAGAATTTCGCGTCCGGCAGTATCTCGCGCAGCGCGGAAACCAGTTCCGAAGCCAACAAATCCCCGCTCGTCTCGCCGGCAATGAGCATGAAGGATTTGGGGTTCATTCCTGGTTTGTCTGGTTGGGGACTCCCTGGGTCGTCTTCGGCGATGCAATTTTAAAAAGGTATCGCAGCGGTGAAACGGGCGCCTTCATTTTACCTGTTGCACCAGTCGCGTGATTTCGAACGCCAGATCCAGGGCCTGTTTGGCGGACTCGCCGCTGACCATCGGGGTTTGTTTTTCGCGGACGCAGGCGATGAAATGCTGCAGCTCGAGTTTGAGCGGTTCTTCTTTCGCGATCGGCACTGGCTCACGCACGATTTTTCTACCGGCAAATTCGCTGACAATGGCCGAATCCTTGCCCACCCCAAGTTTGGCGGCGAGGATCTTTTTAATCAACGGCGTCTCCTCCTCGCCGTCCCGGGCAATGCGATAGATGAACCCCTCTTGAGCCCGGTAATCGAGCGAGATGTAGCATGGGCGGGTTGGTCCGCTGAATACGCGGATTTTGCGCATCCGTTCCGGACTGACGCGGCTGGCGGTGAGATTGGCCACGCAGCCGTTGGCGAAGCGCAGGCGAGCGTTGGCAATGTCTTCGCTCTTGCTCAAGACAGGAATTCCGACGGCATCCACGCTGGTGACGGGTGACTTGACAAAGGCCAGCACGACATCCAGATCATGAATCATCAGATCAAGTACCACACCGATGTCCGTCGAGCGGGCCGGGAAGGGTGACAGGCGATGGCACTCGATGAAACGAGGTTCGGACGCGGCGGTCTCCAAGTATTTGAAAACCGGGTTAAACCTTTCCACGTGGCCAACCTGCAGGACACAATTTTTTTGCTGCGCCAGCTCAATGAGGCGGGCGGCCTGCTCCGAATTATCGGTCATCGGTTTCTCGACCAGAACATGTTTGCCCTGGTTGAGCAATTCGCCGGCGATTTCGAAGTGGGTGGTAGTCGGCGTGACAACGTTTAGGGCGTCGGAATGCTTCGCGGCTTCGGCTATGGAACTGAAGGCGCGAGTGCGATTTTTCTCGGCGATTTTACGGGCAATGTCAGGGTGGGTATCAAAAACCCCGGTGAGTTCAACCTCACCGGCCTGGTGCAGTTCGGAATAAATACGGACATGATGCTGCCCCAACGAGCCGGTGCCGAGGACGGCGACTTTGACATTTGCCATGGCGAAAGCATAAAGTTCAGCGTTCCAAGTTCAAAGTTCAAAGTCCACGCGAGTTCCAGCATTGGCTCAGACAAAAGCGTTCGTGCGTGGTTGCCTGATGTCGAATTGACAACTTTCAACTTTCAACCGGCAACCGGCAACCGTTAGATTAGCTTTGTGCCTGACATTCTGCTTTACATCACGGTGGCGCTGGGCGCGTATTTGCTCGGCTCGATTCCGTTTGGCTTTCTGGTGGCGCGGTGGAAGGGCGTCGATATCCGCAATGCCGGCAGCGGCAACATCGGAGCCACCAATGCCATGCGTGTACTTGGCAAACCGATGGGG
The DNA here is from genome assembly GCA_050008355.1 of Verrucomicrobiota bacterium. Classification (GTDB taxonomy): domain Bacteria; phylum Verrucomicrobiota; class Verrucomicrobiia; order Limisphaerales; family UBA11358; genus UBA11358. The sequence goes on along the minus strand of JBEKMT010000077.1, from coordinate 6,167 downwards.
ATATTGGTGTTGCTGCTGGACGCGTTCAAAGGATATGCCGCCTGCCAGTTCCTCCCGGCATTGATTTACAACTGGTTTGCACCGCAGTATTCCGGTTTTGTTTTTTATTTTCATAGTGAACCGGTTGAATTCCAAACGAAAATCAGGGTCGTGGCCGGAATTTTTGCCGTGCTGGGTCACAATTACCCCTGTTGGTTAAAATTCAAAGGTGGCAAGGGCATTGCCACGACGGCGGGAGTTTTTCTTGCGCTTGCGCATTGGGCGGTTTTGATCGCACTGATTGTATTCGTTTTGGCCGTTGTGCTGACGAGGTATGTCTCCGTCGGTTCGATTGCTGCGGCGGTTGCCTTGCCGGTCACGGTTTGGGTGATGACCCCCCATAATCTGCTATTAGACGTGGTGACGACTGCACTGGGTGTGCTGGCGATTTACAAACATAAATCAAACATCAAACGCCTCATGGCGGGCACCGAGAACCGGCTTGGCACCAAGGCGGAGGTCACGAAATGAAAATCACCGTACTCGGCGCGGGGGCGTGGGGGACCGCTCTGGCGCAGCTTCTCGTTGATGGCAAACATGACGTCACACTTTGGGGGCATGACGCCAACCATCTGAGCGATCTTCAAAAAAGCGGACGAAACGACCGCTATTTGCCGGGGATTGAATTATCGCGGAATTTGAAATTTGAAACAGATTTGGTGCGCGCGGTGACGAGTCCGGAAATGGTCGTACTGGCTGTGCCGTCCAAGGCCTTCCGTCAGATCTCGCAAGCACTTGTTCATTTTTCAGGAATCGCGGTCAGTGTCACCAAAGGGATTGAGCATGAAACCGGGCTGACGATGTGCGGAGTGCTGGCGCAGGCAGCGCCGGTGGCAAAAGCGGCGGCTTTATCCGGGCCATCGCTGGCGTTTGAAGTGGCGCGCGGAATCCCGACGGCGATTGTCGCGGCGAGTGCGGATCCAGCCACGGCCGCAGCGGTGCAAAAACTATTTCATCGCCCGAAGTTTCGAGTTTATACCAGCAGCGACCTGACGGGCGTGGAGTTTGGCGGGGCGTTGAAGAATGTGATTGCGATTGCGGCGGGCATGTGCGACGGGCTGGGTTTTGGCGACAATTCCAAAGCGGCGCTGGTCACCCGCGGGCTAACAGAAATCAGGCGCCTGGGCGTGGCAGGTGGAGCACAGGTGGAGACATTTTCCGGCTTGAGCGGGATTGGCGACCTGATGGTGACGTGTTTTTCCAAACTGAGCCGGAACCGGGGATTCGGCGAGCGGCTCGGGCGCGGTGAAAAGATTGAGGTGGTGCTGGCAGGCACCAAATCGGTGGCAGAAGGATATCCGACCGCCCGTTCGGCATTTGATCTGGCACAAAAGGTGAAGATCGAAACGCCGATCATCGCGCAGATCTACGCGGCTCTCTACGAAGGGAAAAGTCCGGCGCAGGCATTGCAGGATTTGACGGCCCGTGAATCGAGACCGGAGAATTGATTATTGCCCCGGGGCAGGATGATTCCAGGCGGCAATCGGACTCGACGTTCCGCAGTCGAGGCATTGTGTCACATTGAATTGGGTTCCGCATTGCGGGCAGATGCCTTGCGTGAGAAAGGTGTCGAAAGGCTGGCTGCATTTTCCACAGCGCCAGAGTTCACCCAACGGCGGGGCGGTTTTACAGGAAGGGCAGGCGAAACCCTGGCGCCGTGGCAATTTGGCCATGCGGGCCAGAGCCCGGGCGTGAGTCAAACCCCGCCAGCAGTTCATCAAAATGAGAGCGCTGATCGCTCCCAGCCAGATTGCCTGGGTCTTGTCCGGCAAATAAATGAATAGAAACACCACAACGGCAAACAACCCGGCTACGCCGATAAAGCCAATGATGCTGGCGGCCATCAAGCTATTGGCGCGACCGAACGGAAACCACAGCAGCGAGCGGAGAATTTGTCCACCGTCGAGCGGGTAGATGGGGAACATGTTGAAAATCAGCAGGACGATGTTGATCAGCCAGACATTGTGGATCAGTTGATAGGCGTCGGGATATTTATCGTACCAGTCGAGATGCGAGCTCAAGGATACCAGGGTGGATAGAATTGGGATCAAGGCCACATTTACCAGCGGGCCGGCGGCAATGCTCCACAGTTGCGCCCCGGCGCGTTCCGGCGGCGAAACGTAAGCCACGCCGCCAAACGGAAACAGAATGATGTCGTGGGTCTTGCCACCCACCTGACGGCAGGCCAGTTGATGGCCGAATTCATGGGTGAGCACGATCAGGAAAAGCGCCATAATTTCCAGGGCATTCCAGCCATAGGAGGAATAATCATGTGGCCGGCTGGTCAAATAGAAAAACGCCAGAAACCACGCCCAATGGAGGTAAACATTGATTCCGGCAAGCTGGAATAGCCTGATGGAGCCTTTTTTCGTTGGCATTTACAAAACTCCTTTAATCAGTTTGAGCAGCTCCGCGTGCGACTCGACAGATTTGAATTGGGGGAATTCCAGCTTCACTTTTTCCGGGGCGTGAATCAGAAAGCCAGCGTCCGCCTCACCCAGCATGGCGGTGTCATTGTAGGAATCGCCGGCGGATATCACCAGGTAATTCAATGACTTGAGCGCGGCGACTGATTTTTGCTTCTGGTTGGGCTGGCGGAGTTGATAACCGGTGATCCGGTCGTTCTCGACGATGAGCCGGTGGCAGAAGAGCGTGGGCCAGTTCAATTGTTTCATCAGCGGCGCAGCGAACTGCTCAAAGGTGTCGGATAAAATGATGACCTGGACGAGGGTGCGAAGTTCATCCAGAAATTCCCTCCCACCGGGTAAGGGTTGCAGGGTGCCAATGACTTCCTGAATATGCGAGAGTTTGATGCCGTTCCGGTCAAGAAGGTCGATCCGGTAACGCATTAATTTGTCGTAATCCGGTTCATCGCGCGTGGTGCGGCGCAGTTCCGGGATTTTGGTCTTTCCGGCGACGGCGATCCAGATTTCCGGCGTCAAAACGCCTTCCATGTCCAACGTGACGATCGTTTGTTTCACGCGCGAAGTTTTTCAAAACACGATGAAGGTGTCCAGCTTGGTGAAAATCATTTCAACCCGGGATGCTCAGCGAGGAGAGCATCCAGTTCCTTTTTGGCATCGGGAAAATCCGGCAATATCCGCAGGGCTTCGTCATATTGGGCAGCGGCCTCCGTGAACTGATGTTCGCCGGCAAACGCCTGGGCCAGCCGGTAATGCGCCTTGAGTTCGGCGGGCGATAGCTGCAATTCCAGCACAAATTCCTTTTCCGCCTCGGCGAATTCCTGGTTGTCCATAAATGCCAGGCCGAGATTGTAGTGCGATTCAGGATCGTTGGGATGCAGATTTTCCTCGGCTCGGTATTGCGCGAGTGCTTCATTGGTCCGGCCGGCGGTCGTCAAGGCCGCCGCCAGACCATAACGGGCAGCGGAATAATCCGGCTGCAACCGCAAGGCGTTGGAGAATTCGAGGATGGCGCCGTCAGTATTGGTCAACTTTTGCATCGCAAAGCCAAGGTAGTAATGATTCTGAGGACTGTCCGGTTTCATTTGGACTGCCGTTCGCAGATGGTTCATGCCTTCCATGTTTCTCTCGGCTTTCAGCAAAGTCATGCCCCACACCAATTCCAATTCCGGGTCCCGGCTCTTCATTGCCTTGGCGGAATCAAAATGCGGTTCGGCCGACTGATAATCTCCATTTGCCAGCAAAGTACGTGCAAGAGCGAACTGTGATGGATAATAGCCCGGTTCGATGTCCACGGACTTTTTGTACAAGACCAATGCATCCGGAAGGTCATCGGCTTTTTCGTAAGCGAGGCCCAGGCAAAAGTAGGCCACCGAATTGTCTCCCGTGACTTTGATGGCGTGGGTAAAGAGGGTCACGGTATTGCACCAGTATTGGATTTGCACTGAAGTGGCGACCAGGCACGCAGCCAGCGCGGCCGCGCCTATGCCCACGCAATAATTTCGCGAACCCGGGTAAAAATGGATCAAGTCTTTAAGGCTCCAGACCACAATCATGAGCAAACCGATACTGGGGATATACATATAACGATCAGCCATGGATTGCGCGCCAACCTGCACCAAACCGACGGTGGGGACCAATGTGCCCAGGAACCAAAACCAGCCCACCAGCAAGTAGGGAAATTTTTTGCGCCACAGAAGAAAAAGAAAGGACCAGATTACCAGTAGCATGATGGAAACCGTGACCAACCCGACAGGCAAATGAACTCGATAGGGATAAATAATAGACAAACCAGTCGGGCAGAGGGAGCTGGAGACGTAACGCAAGTAAGACCACAAGGCATTGGCGAGCCGGTAGGAAAAGGGCAGGATAGATGCGGACAGAACGGCGCCGCTATTTTTTTGGGCGAGAAAAGTCAAATAGGAATCAGCCAGAGTCAGTGCGAAAAAGGGAAGTTTTTCCACTACCAGGAAAAGACCGGTTCGTGGCGGTCCGCCCCGGGTTTGGTCTGATAAATGGATGTCTGCCTTCTGGCCCGCCGGCGCCAAACGATTCAAGGGCCAGAAGTCCAGCAACAGCAGCGCGAATGGCAGCGTCACCGCCATTGGCTTGGACATCAGCGCGCAGGCGAACAAGGCCAGCGCCATCAGGTAAGTGGCGATGCTGGGCTTTCGCACATATTTCACATAAACCATCATGGTCAACAGCCAGAAAAAGGCGCACAAAACGTCCTTGCGTTCCGCAGCCCACGCCACGGACTCAACGTGCAAGGGATGCCAGCCGAAGAAAGCGGCCATGAAAGCGCTTGCCCAGATTTCCCGCGTCATCTGCTTCACCAGAAAAAAAACGAGCAGGGTGTTTGCGGTATGGAAAAGGGCATTGGTGAGATGGTGTCCGGCGGGATTCAGGCCAAAAAACTGGCAATCGGCCATGTGTGAAATCCAGGTTAGTGGATGCCAGTTCCCCTGTTCGTTAGCGGTAAAAGCCCAGACAATATTGGACCAGCACAGCCCTTTGATGACGTGGTCATTGTTGGTGATGTACGCTTGATCGTCATAAATCACAAAGCTATTGCGTACAATCGGCAGATAGAGCGCGAAAGTCACGAGTCCCAAAATCAAGCCGATGGCCAGTGAAGGCCGACGCCTGGCAAATTCAAAAACCTTCATGCTCAAAAAGTGTTGGCAGGAAATCAAAGTTCATTGAGGAAGCTCTTTCGTTGCTCGAAACGGCGCGAGGAATTATAGCCCACGGCGCGCGCGAGTTGAATGGCTTCGGCAAAACTCAAGCCGACCTCTTCGGGGGCATGGGCGTCTGAACCAAAGCTGATGGGCACATTTTTACGAAAGGCGATTTCAAGCAGTTCGCGGCTGGGATAAATTTCCCGGCATTCTTTACGGAGGCCGGCGGTGTTCAGCTCGATGGCACAGCCGGTCCGGGCAACGGCGTCGAGGAATTTTTCATAGAGGGGCCGGCAATCCCGGGCGGGGCGAATGCCGAACTTTTTGGGCAGGTCGGCATGGCCGATGATTTCAAACAAATTTGATTCCGCGGCAAGCGCAAGCCGGTCGAAGTAAAGCTGCCAGACTTCGAAGGCATCGCGCTTTTTCCATTCGGAAAGCTTGGCCGGATTATCGATGTCCCAGGACTCGGAAACATAATGGACGGAACCGATGAAGTAATCCCATGGATGGCGCGCGGCGAGTTGGCGGATCCAACCTTCCTGGCCGGGGAGGAAATCCACCTCAAGCGCTAGGCGAATCGTGAGTTGGGGGAATTCCTTCTGGGCCAGCCGTACTTTTTCGACGTATTCATCCAATTGATCGTAGCGCATGCGCCAGTTATCAAAATTGTCCCGGAGCATTGGCGAGTGATCAGAAAAGCCGATCTCGGAAAGGCCGACTGCAAGCGCGCGCCGGGCATAATCCACCGGCTCGCCGGTGGCATGGCGGCAGAGCGGCGTATGCATGTGATAATCGGCAGGCGGCAACATCAGTTGAGTTTCGAGTTTCGCTTGGGAACTTTCAAGCGTTGAATCAAGGAGGGGAAGGGGGCCTGCTGCACCGGCCAGGTTGAAAGTCACCGGTTGGATTCAGGGTTTGCGGTTTATGGTTTGCGCTTTGCGCATCAAATTTGGGTTCGTTTTTTCTTTTGCACGTTTGTTGGACATTGGGGCTCTAAGCTGGCTTATGTTTGCTGATTGCA